>JAFUAK010000134.1 GCA_017460765.1 Prevotella sp.
TGCATTGTGCATTTCTCAATCCATTTACGGGCGTTGACGAATGCCTCGATCCACGGTGTCACCTCGTCGGCCTTGCGGTTGGCAGGATACCAGGCATTCTGCCAGGGGAAGAAGGCGCGCTCCAGGTGCGGCATCATACAGAGATGACGGCCGTCGGCAGAGCAGATGCCTGCCACATTGTAGTCGGAACCGTTGGGATTGGCGGGATAGCCGGCATAGTTGTACTTGGCAATCACATTGTAGGTGCTTTCCGCCTCGGGCAGAGAGAACTTACCCTCGCCGTGAGCCACCCAGATGCCGAGTTTGCTGCCGCTGAGGCTGCCAAACATCACGCTGTTGTTCTGCGGAATGTCGAGGCAGAGGAAGCCGCTCTCGAACTTATGCGAGTCATTGTGGAGCATCTTTACGCCCTTATCGCCAGTCAAGCCGAGTTCCACCATCAACTGGCAACCGTTGCAGATGCCGAGCGACAGGGTGTCCTCACGGGCATAGAACTTGTCGAGTGCCTCCTTGGCCTTTGGGTTGAAGAGGAAGGCACCGGCCCAACCCTTGGCAGAGCCGAGCACGTCGCTGTTGGAGAAGCCACCGCAGAAGACGATCAGGTTGATCTCCTCGAGGGTTTCGCGGCCTGTGATCAGGTCGGTCATCATCACGTCCTTCACGTCGAAGCCGGCGAGGTAGAGCATGTAGGCCATCTCGCGCTCACCGTTCGTGCCCTTCTCACGGATGATGGCAGCCTTCGGCGTCTCCTGACTCCTGACTCCAGTCTCCTGTCTCCTCCATTTCAGCCCGTACTGGGCGAGTTTGCCGGTGAAGGTCTTGGGGAACTTCATCTCCAGCGGCTGCTTCTTGTAGTTCTCGAAGCGCTCCTTGGCCTTGCCGTTGAAACTCTGCTTGCGGTCGAGGAGGTAGGAGGTCTTGTACCAGACATCGCGCAGGCGGTCGATGTCGAAGGTCAGTTCCTGATCGTCGGCCTTCACCACGATGCTCCGACTGTCCTCCACGGGGTAGCCGATCTTGGCATAGCCGATGCCCTGGTCTTCCATGAAGTCCTTGAAGTCCTGCTTGTGCTCGTCGCTCACCTCGATGACCACACTGGGGTTCTCGGCGAAGAGTGCCTTCACGATGTCGCCATCCTTGCAGATGTCGTGCAGGTTGATATGCAGGCCACCCTTGGTGTTGGCGAAGCACATTTCCAAGAGGGTCGTGATGAGACCGCCTGCCGAGATGTCGTGACCTGCGAGGATCCAACCGCGGTTGATGAGTTCCTGGATAGCGTTGAAGGCATCGGCAAAGTACTCGGGATTCTTCACCGTCGGCACGTCGTCGCCTACCTTGCCGAGACTCTGGGCAAAGGCAGAACCGCCGAGGCGCTGCTCGTCGAACGAGAAGTCGATATGATAGAGTGAGGCGCGCTTGTCATTCACCACAACGGGCGACACCACCTTCTTAATGTCAGATACCTCACCGCCTGCCGAGACGATGACAGTTCCCGGAGAGATAATCTTCTCACCGTTGGGATACTGCTGGCTCAGAGAAAGCGAGTCCTTACCCGTCGGCACGTTGATATGCAGGTCGCAGCAGAAGTCGGAGAGGGCCTTTACACCGGCATAGAGGCGGGCGTCCTCACCTTCCTGCGAGCGGCAGGGCCACATCCAGTTGGCGGAGAGCGAGATGCTGTCCAGTCCTTCTGCCAGCGGTGCCCAGACGATGTTCGTCAAGGCCTCGGCTACTGACAGAACGGAACCTGCTGCAGGATCGGCCAGACCAGCCTGAGGGGCATGGCCGAGGGCCGTGGCGATACCCTTCTCACCACGGTAATCGAGGGCTACGACACCGCAGTCGCTCAGTGGCAACTGGATCTCGCCCTGACACTGCTGACGGGCAATCTTACCCGTCACGGAGCGGTCGACCTTGTTCGTCAGCCAGTCCTTACAGGCGACGGCTTCCAACTGAAGCACACGGTTGAGATACTCGTCGATCTTATCCTGAGTATAGGTTACATCGCTGTAGTGGCGCTCTACGGTGTTGTCGCGCATGATGGTCTTTGGCGAGTGGCCGAACATCTGGGCCACGTCGAGGTCGAAGGGCTTCACCCCGTCGCCCTGCTTGAACGAGAAGTGGGCATCGCCCGTGGTCTCACCGACGACATACAGCGGAGCACGCTCGCGCTCGGCAATCCGGCGGACATGCTCGATATGCTTCTCGTCGATGAGCAGGCCCATGCGCTCCTGACTCTCGTTGGCGATGATCTCCTTCGAAGAGAGGGTCTTGTCGCCGATGGGCAGTTTGGTCATGTCGATCTCACCGCCGCACTCCTCAACGAGTTCGGAGAGACAGTTCAGGTGACCGGCTGAACCGTGGTCGTGGATAGAGACGACAGGGTTCACATCCTCCTCGCAGAGGGCACGCACGAGGTTGTAGGCACGCTTCTGCATTTCAGGGTTAGCACGCTGTACGGCATTCAGTTCGATACCGTTTGAGTAGCGGCCTGTATCCACGGATGATACGCTGCCGCCACCGAGGCCGATGCGGTAGTTGTCGCCACCTACCACAACGACTTTGTTACCCTTCTGGGGCTCCTTCTTCAGACAGTCGCGCTTCGTGCCGTAGCCCACACCGCCAGCGAGCATGATCACCTTGTCGTAGGCATATTTCGTATCGTTGGGCTCCTGATGCTCGAAGGTCAGTACCGAACCGCAGATCAGTGGCTGACCGAACTTATTGCCGAAGTCGGAGGCACCGTTCGAGGCCTTGATCAGTATCTGCTCGGGTGTCTGATACAGCCACTGGCGCACGGGCAGGATATCCTCCCAGTCTCTTTTCAATGCACAATTCTCAATGCTCAATTCACAATCTGGCTGTGCCTGACAGTCATCTGCTGTTAATTGTGCATTGTGCATTATGCATTGTGCATTATCTTCCAAGCGGGGATAGGCCGTCATATACACGGCTGTTCCGGCGATGGGCCATGAGCCGACGCCACCGCCCATACGGTCGCGGATCTCACCACCCGTACCCGTGGCGGCTCCGTTGAACGGCTCCACCGTGGTGGGGAAGTTGTGCGTCTCAGCCTTCAGTGAGATGACGCTCTCAATGTCTTTCACCTGGAACCAGTCGCTCGTGCTCTGGTCCTTCGGGGCAAACTGCTCCACGACGGGACCCTGTGCGAAGGCTACATTATCCTTATAGGCGGAGAGGATCTTGTTGGGATTCTCCTGCGTGGTCTTCTTAATCATGGCGAAGAGCGAACTCTCCATCTCCTTGCCGTCGATGATGAAGGTGCCGCCGAAGATCTTATGACGGCAATGCTCCGAGTTGATCTGGGCGAAGCCGAAGATCTCGGAGTCGGTCAGCGGACGGCCGTTCTGCTTCTCCAGTCCGTGCAGGTACTCAATTTCCTCGGGTGAGAGTGCCAGACCCTCCTGCTCGTTGTATTCCTCCAGATTCTCTACATGCTTGATGGGCTCCGGCTGGATGTTGATGGTGAAGATTTCCTGGTTCAGGCCGTCGTACATGCGCTGGAGCATCTCATCGTATTCTGCATCCTTGGAGGCGACGGGGAAATACTCCTCAATACGGGTGATGCCCTGGATACCCATGTTCTGGGTAATCTCGACAGCATTGGTCGACCATGGAGTCACCATCTCGCGGCGCGGACCTACGAA
>JAFUAK010000135.1 GCA_017460765.1 Prevotella sp.
GTTTGCCGAGCAGTTTGGCGACACGATGGTAGAGCTGCCCACGCAGAAGGCCGCTGAGGTGCCCTTCGGACAGACTCAGAAGTGGAACGGCATAGACTTCCGTTTCGAGCATGGCGCAACGAGCGACTTCCCCGGTGCCTCAATCATCATCGGCGGTCAGGTGTACTACACCCACTGGACTCCAGCCGAGGCTCATATCAGTCCGCTGCAGATTGGCAACGCTGCCGCTGTTGACGCAGAACTGGCAGAGGCTAAGAAGGCTCTTGCCTCTGGTGCCAAGTACTTCATCGGCGGTCATGGCGGTCTGGCTGAGAAGGCTCAGGTGGAGTTCAAGATTGCCTATCTGGAGAAGGTGAAGGAACTGATGGCTGCCTACAAGGATGCCGCTGCATTCACCGAGGCGCTGAAGGCTGCATATCCCGAACTGCCCGGCGATGCCGATGCACTGGCTCAGGCACTCTATAAGAAGTAAGGACAAATGGACAGGCTGGAGAATCTGAAGAACATCATCATGTATCTGATGGCTGACGAGCATGTCAGTCATCAGATTCCTTCTTCACTCGAAGAGCGGCAGCGGATGATGCGGGCACTGATGAACGTATGGGAACCTCGCCCGATAGCAGAAGACTTTTTGACGAAGCAGGATGCTGAGTTGCAGATGCAGCGAGAGGACAAAGGGATGGTGGAAGTTCATAACGAAGGACTGACCATCTGGCAGGGCGACATCACCCGTCTGAAGGTGGATGCCATCGTCAACGCTGCCAATGCACAGGCATTGGGCTGCTGGGCACCGCTCCACAACTGCATAGACAACTGCATCCACTCCGCCGCCGGCATCCAACTGCGCAAGGAGTGTGCCGACAAGATGCAGGGACGGCTGCTGGCTACCGGCGATGCCTTCATCACACAAGGCTATAACCTGCCTGCCCGTCATGTCATCCACACTGTCGGCCCGATTATTCCCGATGGTGTTCCCACGAAGGAGCAGGAAGAGCAGTTGGCTCAGTGCTACCGTTCCTGCCTTGACCTGGCAGAACAGAACGGACTGGAGAGCATTGCCTTCTGCTGCATCTCCACAGGCGTGTTCCACTTTCCCAATGAACAGGCGGCAAAGATTGCCATTGAGACCGTCAAATCATATCCACGACATGCACTTAAAACGATTGTATTCAATGTTTTCCTCGACAAAGACCGCGACATCTACCGGCAACTTCTCTGAACGACTTGCGGACCTTCAGCGATTGATAGCCGAAGCCGACTACGTGCTGATTGGTGCAGGAGCCGGACTGACTACTGCCGCTGGCATCGACTATGCCGGTGAGGACTTCCGACGGGAGTTCCGCGAGTGGATAGACCGCTACGGCATCACCGATCTCTACAGTGCCGGGTTCTATCCCTTCAAGACCGACGAGGAGCGATGGGCCATGTGGGCAAAGCACATCTGGTTCAGCCGCTATCGCACAGGAGCATTGCCGCTATACAAGAAACTGCTGAAGATGGTTGACGGCAAGGATTACTTCGTCATCACCACCAATGTTGACGGTCAGTTCGAGATGGCAGGCTTCGACACTGATCGCATCTTTGCCACTCAGGGTGACTACTGCTATTTCCAGCCTGCATCGGGTGCGCCCAAGGAACTGTATCACAATCGGGAGTGGGTGGAACGTGCGCTGCCAGCCATCAAGGACTGCCGCATACCCACAGAAATGATTCCGCATACACCCGACGGTCAGCCCGTCAGTATGAATCTCCGTTGCGATGATACCTTTGTGGAAGATAGTCACTGGCACCAGCAAGCACAACGCTATAACAATTTCGTGCATACCGCTTCCGACAAACGGCTCCTGCTCTTAGAATTTGGCGTGGGTTTCAACACTCCCGTCATCATCCGCTTCCCCTTCGAGCAGATGGCCGCACAGTTTCCAGACACCACCCTCGTCCGCTTTAACCGAGACTATCCACAGTTGTCCACCCAGGGCATCAGCCGCTATGTGGCATTCACAGAAGGCGTGGAGCAGATTATTCAAGAATGTACTACCTGAAGATTCGGAAAAATTGTGTACCTTTGCAGCCGAAAGGTTATAATCGGCTTTGATACAGAAAGGATATGCAGAAGAAAGAAATATCGTATGAACGGAATGGGGTGTTGAAATGCCTCCGCCTATTTATCACCATCACGCTGATGGCAACCACTCTGCTCACCCATGCCCAATGTATGCGGGTACACTACAATGACGGCTGGACGGAGCAGATAGACGTGACAACGGTGGACAGCATCACCTTCGACGAGAACGGACAACATTTAGCACCTACAATTATGCTCAACAACGGACTACGTATGCCGGCCTTCGGCATCGGCACCTATTCACTTCACGGCGAGACCTGTTTCAACTCTGTATATACGGCCTTGAAGAACGGCTACACTGAGGTAAACATTACTGAGGAAAATGGCGTTTCATATCTCAATGCCTTGTATAAAGGTAAGAAACCTATCTGCGAAAGAGTCCTGAAACTCGATGCAGAGCGATACCAGAAAGGAGATTTGCCATTAGCCAATCTACTCAGTAAATACTGCTCGTATATCGCTGCTGGACATCAGAGCATTTCTTTATGAATAGCTTGA
>JAFUAK010000136.1 GCA_017460765.1 Prevotella sp.
ATCCCACTTTGATGTTCCCATCCGTGATGCCACTGTTACACTCCACGGTGGTCTCCGGCGTGATGATGCCCTCTGAGAGCAGCGTCAGTGCCTGGGCCGTCTTGAAGGTGGAGCCTGGTGCATTCGGCTTGCCGATTGCCTGGCGCACATCGCTGCCCTTCGGCGTGTTCGTAGCGATGCAGAGTATCTCCCCGTTGGCAGGATTGATGGCCACGATGCTGCCCGTCTTCCCTTGCAGCAGACGCTCACCCAACTGCTGCAGCATGGGCCTTATCGTCAGCGGCCCATCCGTCGGCAGTCCCTGAGCCTGCAACGCCACCAAGGGGATTGCCATAAGCCAGAGAAATAAAAGGAATCTATGTTTCATGCCTGCAAAAGTACGAATAATTTTTCAGATACCATCCACCTTGCCCCAATTTTTTCCAAAGCCGCACCAACGTCGGTCTGATGCACAAGCCTGTTATTGTTCTTGCAAGTGCCTCGCACATCCATGATGCTGGATTCGCTGAAACTTATCCTTAACTTAACGCTGGAATTCTCTAGAGAATTTCAGCAATAACCCTGGGTTAAGCAATCAAAACCCGTATCTCTCTTTCAAATTCTCTAGAGAATTTAGAAGCAAACCTTACTTTTACATTGCGTAAGGTCAATCTTCCGCTTGTGCGCGCCTTAGCCTCCATTATTACTAGAATCCCAAATAATCATCCCCACCAAACGGCGGGGATGATTGCTTGTTTGTGATCCCGTTGGGATTATTTTTCTTGATATTTTGTGTTGTTAGGTGTTGGATAATGTTATTGTAAGTGCTTGATATATAGTGTATTTTGATAACGTTAAATTGTATTTTGCGACCTAAAATAATATTAATGTGGCCTAAATGTGACTCAAAATATTTGCAGATTTCAATATAATTTTGTATCTTCGCACCGTGATTCAAAATATTATATAATGGCTACAACTCAATTGAAACTATCGTCAAAGGTGGATGCCAATGGCAGAAGCCAAGTTATCGTAAAGCTGACTATAACACGAACCAACAGACCGTGTTTCAAGTCAGGTGTATTTGTAAATCCTGAATGGTTTAAGGTTATTCAGGAAACAAAGAAAGGATCCGTATATGGTATAGTAGTCCCAAAGAAGGGAAAGCTCAATCAGTACACCGCTTTCCCGTCTGTCTCTGAGCCAGTCCTTGCTGACTCCGAGATACTTTGCAGCCTCCTTGTTGGAGAGCCACAACTTTTGACAGTCAACCTTTACGACCTTCATTATTGCCATAGGTGATCTGCAAGATACTTGATGTCCTTCCACATGATCACCGAAAGCACGATGCAGCCGATTGCCAGGATAATTGTATGTACCATATCAGCAGACCTTTAAATATGACATTCCGTATCTATCCATATACTCGTTATAGTGCTTAATCGCATCGTCACCAGTGAGACCGAGTTTTTGCCGCTCTGCAAGTTCCGCACGGTACACGGCACTTTCTCGTTTAATTGTGTCGATCAGATCTTCCGCTTTTAAGAGAAGAATACTCAATTGAGTATGCAAATTTGAATTTTCCATATAAATAGTATTTTGAATCACAAAGCGAAGACCCGAACCAGTGGAGTCAGCACCGGGACGGATCTTCTGTCCTAATTAGGGTTTATTTCCTGTTTTGTGTTCGTCTGACTCCCAAACACGGTGCAAAGATATAAGAAAATTCTAATATTTAAACAATACAATATAAGAAAATACTTATAATTAAGTATTGTTAGCAATTATAAGCCATTCCTAAACTCATATTAACAAATATTAGTAATTAGTTATATTTTCAATAATCATTTGGTGGTGTCAGGAAAAAGCACTACCTTTGCGCCATAAATTAGTATTAGGTAATTCTTATATTATTTATGGAATCAGAAATAAGGAATGTGATAAAGGCTAAAGGCTTTACTCTGGAGCAAGTAGCCTCACAGATGGAGAATAAAAACGGAGGTAAAGGAATTAGCCAGTCAGCACTTACTCAAATGTTGAATGGCAATCCTTCAATATCAAGAGTCATGGAAATTGCCAAAATTGTCGGTGTTTCTGTTTCTGAACTTGTAGGGGATATCCTATTAATAAATAATGAGGATGACGTGAAAGCCTGCTTTGCTATGGAAGGAAATAAGGAAGTAGTACAAAGAAGGGTTAAGTGTCCTCATTGTCATAAGGATCTTATCGTAACAATAGAAGAAGCGGAAATATGAATGATTTTGTGAAATATGCCTGGTATTTCTTTCTCGCTTTTTTGACATTCGGTATATGGACTATACCGATGGTCATAGCGGCAGCTGCTGTCTGCTATATTTATTACTGGTGGAAGTACGAACATTCACACAAAGAATTTTGAATCAAGAAGAAACCTGAGTAGTTTGGATCAAATATGGATTGGTACGAAATATCTGTTGACGATATACGCAAAAACAGACCCGATCTTTATCAAGAGATAGTTGAGGATGTGCTTATGTCGGGTTTTGCAGGCCGTTCAGATGAGGTGCTGAGTATTGTTCTGCCAGCCATTAACGAAATGAGGGCAGAAATTAAAACTATGACCGATCAATTAAAATATGATCTCGAATCAATCGTTGAAAAAGAGGCAAGAAAGAAATTTAAAAAGATATTGTCCGACATAGAGAAAGCTACAACATACAAATTAGAGTGGCGGGAAACTGAAAAACGAAAGATACGCGCTGAGATTCTAAGGGAAATCAAAGAACAACAGCAGCAACAACAGCAAGAAATATCATCTCACATTAACCGGAAAATAGAAAAACCTTCAAAGGTAGTCACTACCCCAAAAATTAGACACACTTCCGTTCCAAATCAACGATCTGCCAATATAGGCGATGAGATTTTTTATTGTGGTCAAAAATGTAGAGTAATAAGCAAAAGAGTTAGTGGAGGAATGCAGAGGCTCTTGCTATGCAATGAGTATAATAGAGAGTTTTCCATATTAGACAGTCCTTATACATATAAAATCATTGATTAATACTACGAAGCTGCAATTTACAACCTCAAAAAAGAAATAGGATCTTAAGAATGATGGCTGTCGCATTTTGTGACTCTAAGTTAATAAATGACTTCAGAGGGTTGCTATCCTCACGGACAACAACCCTCAATTGTGATTCAAAATACTATTAATATAGCATTTCGAATGCAAAGGTACACATTCCTTTGCAAAATAAAGAATGTTTTCAACCGGCTTTTCGGACTGAGCCGAAAAATATTATGTCCTTCAAATATTGTGACCTAAACGTGACCCAAAATATAAATGGTGGAAAAATGAAAAATCCGCTAATTTGCTGACTACAAGCAAATTAGCGGATTAATTTTCACTTTAATTGTGTGATCCCGTTGGGATTCAAACCCAAGACCTTCAGAACCGGAATCTGACGCTCTATTCAGCTAAGCTACGGGACCAATATTTCTTTGCGAGCGCAAAATTACAACGAAGAATCCATAATGACGAATCCTGCGGAGAAAATTAACAATTTACAACACAGGAGGCCTTTACTTCATCAGGTTCATCACAGACACCAAGAGCGTTAGGAGGGTTGCCATGGATGTACCCAGAGCACCGATGTTCGCAATAGTCTGTGTGGCTGTCGTGGTCTTCGTCGGAACGATAATCTCGCATCCCGGCTCGATGGGAGCACCAGACTTCGCCTTGGAGATCGTGCCATTCTGATAAAGAATGTACGTGCGCGACTTCTTGGCACGACTACCATAGCCACCTGCCTGATTGACATACCACTTATAGTTCTTGCCCTCGCTATAGGCGACGGTATTGGGATGCATCACATTACCATTGATTTTCACTGTTCCATTATACTCTGGCACCACCAGTTTGTCACCCTCACGCAGGATGATGTCGTAGTCGGAACCTGGGTGGGCGATGGCCTTGTCGAGTTCAATACCCACATAGTAGATACTGTCAGTACGCGTCACCATCGTGGTATCCAGTCCACGGCCCGTCTGCTGTTGAGCCATCTTCATCAGGTTTTCCACCCTGAACTTCTCGTCTGGATTCAGCAGGCGCTCCACACGTGCTCCACGTACGTAGGCCTCACCAGTGACACCTCCGGCGGCTTTGATGGCATCCGACAGACGCGTATTCTTCATCGGAAGCGAATACTTTCCCTCGAAGAGCACCTCACCAAGCACCTCAATATTACGCTGTGGCTGGTAACCAGGACTCTTGCGCACGTAGACCTCATCGTAGGGCTGCAGCGTAAATGAGTTGTCGCCATCCACCATGAAGCCGTTCTTGATGGAGAAACTGAAGGTCTGGGCGATAGCCTTATCAGAAGAAGTGGCTGCAGGATCGGTGATACGCCTGGCTACATCCACCTTGGCCGTAGAGGTAGCATCCGTAGGGCCTCCCGCCTGAAGAATCAGGTCCTCGATCGTCTCGTCCTCCGCATACTCATATTCTCCTGGGAACTGCACCTCACCATGAATGGTAAGCGTACGCTTTGACATGGTCTCCAGACGATAGGGGATATACAGGTCATCCTCATTCTCGAGAGCAATGTCAGGCACCGTACCAGCCATCAGCCCATCGACATCAACACTGATTACCCTGCGCGTAAGGTCCGGCTTCATGCGATACAGGACGGCACGGGCAGAGAAGGCCTCCTCAGTCAGTCCACCCGACTTCTCAATCAACGAACGTACCGTTGTCGTGCCGTCAAGGTCGTACATGCCGGGATGGAACACTGCTCCACGGATATTCACCGTATTCTCATATCTGTCCAGGATGGAGTCTACGGTAACAGAGTCGCCGTCCATCACACGGAAGCCAGCCATATCAAACTCAGAGACGCTGTAGGCAGAATAGTGATTACCTGCCGTTCGATTCAGTCTGACCGCCTCCTTATAAGCCTTATTGGAGAAGCCTCCGGCATATTTCAGCAACGTGGCGACACTTTCGTCCTTCTTCATCTCGTAAGCCATCGGACGCTTCACATTGCCTGCGATATCCACGATACAGTCGTAAGGGCCAACAACGATGACATCGTTGTCATTCAGGCGGATATTACCTGTCAAGCGACCATTCAGGATATAATCATATACATCGACAACCGTCAACTGGCGGCCATTACGATACACCTTGATGTTACGGAGCGTACCCACGCCGTTGACACCACCAGCCATATAGAGAGCATGGAACACGCTGGCAAAGGCCGACAGAGTATAAGTGCCAGGCACGGCGACCTCACCCATCACGTTGACCGTAATCGTACGTGTCTGCGCCACCGTCATCTCGATTCTTGAACTGCTGTAGCGCTGTCCCAACTGAGCCTTAATCTTCGCATTGGCTGCCTCAACTGTAAGACCAGCCACATGGATGGGACCGAAGCCCTCCACCAGGATCGTACCATCAGGAGAAACCTCAAGTTTCTGGGATTTCTGAGATGCACCATAGATATCCACGACCACATAGTCGCCTGCACCCACCACATAACTGGACGGTGTGGCAATGTTCATGTTCGGCTCGAAGGACAAGGTGCGCTTGTTGAAGATATCACGTCCGAAAATCTGCTTCCCGTTAACCAGAAGATTCATCGAGTCCTTGATATACACGTTAGGACGCAGATCGAGATCGTTGACTTCATATTCACTGCTTCCCAGGGGATTATAACCGTCCATGGAGGTGTAGAGCGGATTTCCCTCTGCATCGACTCTCACGGAACCATTGGATTCACGCAGACGGGTGTTCTCCGGCGTATCAAGGGATTTTGTGGAAAGAGAACGAGACCTGGAAGAAGACAAACCGCCTCCCTGCTTCTCATACAACTGCCTCAGACGCTGGATCTGCTTGATATCCACACCACGCTGCATCAGTTTGATGGCTATCTGAGACTGATTGGTACCAGCCTTCATTTCCTTCTGTACAAACTCCAGGATTTGCAGGTCACTCATCGACTGGGCATCTATGGTAAGGACACCCATCAGCAGTGACATGATCAAGAGAAATCTTCTAATATTATTCACGACGAGACAAATATTTCCATATTTAACGCTGCAAAAGTACATATTTTTATTGTTCTGGCAAAATAAATTAAGTGAAAATCTATGCTGTTTGCGGAAAATTGCGTAATTTTGTATCCGTTATGAAAAGATGAATTAGAAAAATATGAATTTAACAGAACGCTTTATCAATTATACGAAGTTTGACACACAGTCGGCAGAAGACAGCGACCGCGTGCCAAGTACAGAAAAACAACTGGTATTTGCCGCCTACCTGAAAAAGGAACTGGAGAAAGAAGGGCTCAGCGATGTCAGACTCGACGAAAAGGGTTATCTCTATGCGACGCTGAAGGGAAACACAAAAGGAGTGCCGACGATAGGATTCATCTCGCACTATGACACCAGTCCCGACTGTTCAGGCGCAGACATCAAGGCTAGCATCGTGGAGAACTACGACGGAAGTGACATCCTGCTCTCAGAGGGTATCGTGAGCAGTCCGAAGAAGTTTCCCGAGTTGCTGCAGCACATCGGTGAAGACCTGATCGTGACGGATGGGCACACCCTGCTCGGAGCCGATGACAAGGCCGGCATTGCAGAGATCGTGGAGGCTATGTGCTATCTGCGGGATCACCCCGAAGTCAGGCACGGCGATATCCGCATCGCCTTTAACCCTGACGAGGAGATCGGTATGGGAGCCCATCACTTCGATGTGGAAGGTTTCGGCTGCGACTGGGCCTATACGATGGATGGCGGTGACGTAGGAGAACTGGAATTTGAGAACTTCAATGCAGCCAGTGCAAAAGTCATCATCAAGGGCATTAGCGTTCACCCAGGCTATGCTAAAGACAAGATGATCAATGCCAATGCAGTGGCCTGCAAGTTCGCACAGTTACTGCCAGAAGACGAGAGACCTGAGACCACAGAGGGTTATCAGGGATTCTACCATCTGCTGGGTATCCAGTCGAACGTTGAAGGTGCCAGACTGAGTTATATCATCCGCGACCACGACCGTGATAAATTTGAAGACCGCAAACGGTTCATGCAGAAATGTGCAGACCAGATGAATGCCAGGTATGGCGAGGGCATCGTGACACTGGAGATGAAAGACCAGTACTATAACATGAAGGAGAAGATTGATCCGCAAATGCACGTCATCGACATCGTGCTCCATGCCATGCAGGATTGCGGGGTGGCCCCAAAGGTGAAGCCTATACGTGGAGGAACTGACGGTGCCCAACTCTCGTTCAAAGGCCTGCCCTGTCCCAACATCTTTGCCGGCGGCATCAATTTCCACGGGCCATACGAATTCGTGAGCATTCAGTCGATGGAGAAGGCAAAGCAGGTGATTGTCAGAATCTGCGAAATCGTGGCTGGATTCAACGACTAGCCAGCAAAGCGTCGAGAGATTCCTGCTCACCCACCACCCAGATGATGTCACCCTCCTGGAACTTACGGTTGGGAGCATAGTTGGAGAGACTTTCCTTTCCTTCTTCAAGGCCTACGACCATACAACTGTAGACATCCCGGATACCACTGTCTATCAGCGACTTGCCGATAAAGGGACTGTCACTGCCGATAACCAGTTGGCGCAGTTTCATCTCGCGTTTCTCCAAGTCACTGTCAACGCCAAAGCGCTCCTTCTCCAAGGCTTCACGGAAAGCCGTGAACTGAGCATCACTGCCAATGGCCTGCAACACATCGCCAGGGAAGATGATATAGTCGCCGTCAGGGATGTTGATGCGCCATCCGCCACGAAGGATACTGCTGATATGCACACCGTACTTCCGTCCGAAGTTCAACTGCTTGAGTGTCTGTCCCATCCATTGCGAATCTAAGGGCACCTCGAAGTCTGCAATGTGGATATCACGGTCCAGGAGACGTCCCTCATAAAGAGGCCTTTTCTTCCCATGTACCTGTGCCTCGATGTCGCGAGACCTCAGGTTCAGGATAAACAGCCGTTCAAGCGTGATGCTCCTGTGTTTGATCCAACGGGAGAGAATGATCAGGATAATCACCACCACACCTATAGTGATCATCAGGGCATTGGTAAATCGACTGAGGTAATTACAGATGTAGAAGATGAAGGCCACGGCAATCATCATACGCACAAGGATCGTGAAGATCAGCGGCAGACGGTTGTGGTTACTCTCTGCCCACAGGGCTTTCCATTCCTCGCTATGGTTCTTCTTCATCACCATCGCCCTTAGGAAGGGTGCTATCAGCAATACTGTCAGCACACCCGTGATGGCATTGGCATACCAGTGCAGTTCCCACCCTGGGAGGAGTTTTCGGGCAAAGGGAAGGAAGAATGTAAACATCAGGGCAATCGTTGCCGAAGAAAGGATGGCATAGACAAGCGTATTAATCGTCATCTGCATCAGCAGTTTCTTCCACTTGCTCTGCTCCTGCGTATGCTTCTGACCCATCGTCAACTGGTTCAACGACCTGATGAGTTTGGTAGGCAGATGATGCTCCAGATGGTTATAAGCCGGTGTGGCAAGCCGTATCATGTAAGGTGTGAGGAAAGTGGTTATAACTGATACAGCCACCACAACCGGATAGAGGAAATGTCCGATAACGCCCAGCGACAGGCCCAGCGACGCGATGATGAATGAGAACTCACCGATCTGTGCCATGGAAAAGCCACAACGCATGGCAGACTTCAACGACTCACCGCCCAACATGAAGGAGAAAGTGCCGAAGACGGCCTGCCCAACGAGAATCGTCAGCACCAAGGCCACAATCGGAAGGGCATATTCCACAAGGATCTTCGGATCGACAAGCATACCTACGGAGACAAAGAATATAGCCCCAAAGAGATTTTTTACGGGCTCAACGAGTTTCTCGATACGTTCGGCCTCAATGGTCTCTGCCAGAATGCTACCCATAATAAAAGCACCGAAAGCAGAACTGAAGCCCACTTTTGTGGAAAACACCGCCATGGCACAACAAAGACCCAAAGACACCACCAACAGCACCTCGTTATTTATCAGTTTGCGTACGGACCTGAGGAATATCGGAATCGCAAAAATACCTACGACGAGCCATAGGATCAGGAAGAACCCGATCCGCATCACAGACTGTAGCATCTGTCCGCCTTCCAGATCGTTGCCACCGGCGATAGCACTCAGCATCACCATCATCACAATGGCAAGGATATCCTCCAGGATCAGCACCGACATCACCAGACCGGCAAACTGCTGCTGCCGTAGGCCCAGGTCATCGAAAGCCTTATAGATAATGGTTGTGGATGACATGGCCAGCATACCGCCCAAAAAGATACAGTCCATCTTGCCCCAGCCGAAAAGATGACCTACACAGACACCCAGCATCGACATGCAGAAGATGATGGTACAGGTGGAGATGACCGGCGAGGCACCCATCTTCAGGATCTTCTTGAAGGAGAAGTCTAGTCCCAGCGAGAACAAGAGGAACATCACGCCGATGTCGGCCCAGAGATGGACATTCTCAACATCCACCACAGAGGTGGTGTATGGCATATTGGGACTCACCAAAAATCCTGCCACGATATAGCCGAGCACAAGGGGTTGCTTCAGTTTCTTGAATATCAGCGTCACGACTCCTGCTACCATCAGGATCAGTGCCAGGTCTTGGATCATTGCGGGGAGTTCTGCCATATCAGTACCATTGAACAGCGTTAGAGTAACTCGATCGTTTGTCGTATTTCAAAGCATCAGTCAGCGTGGCGGCATTACACCTGAACGAGAAGTTATAACTCGTGTAAGGTGCCAGCACGACAGAGCAAGACATATTGAAGCAGTGCAGGTCACGGCTAAGTGATGCCGTCGTCATGGAAATCTTGTGGTTATCGAAATCGTAGCCAGATGAGAAGGAAATGTCCCAGCCGTCACTGATACGCAGATTTCCGCTCACATTCAGAGTCTGTGTGAACTTATAGGGATAGCGCATGGTGTCGTAATTGAACTTCTTGACATTCGTATCCTCCCTCATCGTGACACCATAGCCCAGACTGATGCTCCACGGCATCTTGAAGGTCATATAGCCGTCTTCGTCCGTGTCGGCCTTCGAACTGCCTTCTTTCGATGCTGCATGCTTAGCCTTCTCCATATCCTTGTCGATATTGGTCTCTACATCGTCCTCCCATTCATCGTCTTCTTCCTGACGCTTGCGGTCCTTGTCTTTCTTGTCTACCTTCTCACCCTTGAGCCGTTTGATGAAATCCCTGACCTTCTCATTGTTCAGCGTATAAGACAGGTTCTGGGACAATCCCTGGAAACGTCCCAGTTTACCCATTCCCCAATAAGTCTTGTGCTCACTCAGTCTCGGTGTGGCACCCACACTGTCTGCTTCATAGACATAGGATGCGAATGAACTGCTGATATTCAGCGTATAACTCTTGGAGAGTTTCAGGCGCAGCGTAGTGGAAAGATCACTCAACGGGCGGATATCCGCTGCAAAATTGTAGGACATTCCCAGACGGAACTCATCTATCAGGCTGATTTTCTTAAAGCCTGTGGAATCATCTTCCGACTTGATCTTCATCTCCAGGTTGTTACCCAGGTCAAAACTGACGGTTCCTGCCTTTCCCTTGCCTGGAGGGCTATAGGCTCCCAAGGTATAGGGCGAATACTCCACCATGGTCACGTTACCATCGGCATCCGTCTTCTGGTATGACTCATAATAACCGTAATGACTGGTGCTGAAGTCAGGATGATAGGAAAGCGACACTGTAGGCGTAACGACATGACGGATAGCCTGTATCTTGTCTCCGAACATCTTACGGTTGGGTATCCAGAAACCGTATAACTTGGTTGAGGCACCTATGCTGAAATTCCAGTCATAGACATTATAGAAACCGCTGATGGTATCAGTGACTTCCCGTTGGTTCTCCACATCCCACGATTTACGCTGCTTACTGAATAAGGTGCGGTCTGTGAAGTTGAAAGAAGGATTCAGGTTTAGATAGCCAAACAACGTGAAGTTGCCGCTGATAGGTATCTGGTGCTGCATACCATTCTTCCAGTCCTTGCTCAGACTGGAGTGCATGAGCATATCCTCCTTGGCGTTGATAGAATTGCTAAGACGACCCGTGTAACTCATGGAAATCTTCTCATACCAGCGTTCCTCGCCGACGGCCTTTTTCCGCTTGAATGGGTAAAAGCGGGAGATGCTGATATTCAGATCGGGCAGTGTCATGCCGATGGTAGAGTCACGCATGTTCTGGTTCAGGTTCACCGTAGAACTGAGTGACATACCGATGCTGGAGAAGTTGGTACTCCATGACACCGAAGAGGTACGCGTCGACTGGGTCATGGCCTGTGGATTGTACATGGAGGTCAGGTTATTGCGCTCATAACTGGTCGTCGCAAAGTTCACGCTGGCCGAAAGAGTACTGAAAGGATTGGCTTTCGCATCCTGACGGTGAGTCCACTGAATCTTAAAACTGGTCTGTTTCGTATAGTCCGGCATGTTCTTTTCGCCATTGACCGTATTCTGATAACTGGCAAAGAAAGAGCCACTGTAGCGATAGCGCTTCTTGTAGTTTGATGCCGCCGACAAGCCCCATGAGCCTTTGGTATAGATTTCTCCCAGCAGTTTCAGGTCCATCTTGTCACTGAGCGCGAAGTAGTAGCCGCCATCACGCAGATAGAAGCCCCGCTCTGTCTCGTCACCATATGTCGGCATGATCAGACCACTTGAGTAACTCTTCGTAAAGGGGAAGAACCCGTATGGTACAGCCAGTGGAAGGGGGACGTCGGCAACCACCAGATATGCCGGACCGAAGACAACATCCTTGCCAGGGCGCACCTTGGCACGCGACAGGGCCAGATAGAAATCCGGATGCGGATCATCGCAGGTGGTATAACGGCCATGCTGCAGAAACATTTCGCCATTCGCACCGCGCTTGGAGAGTTCACTCGTCAGGTATCCGTCCTCCTGCTGGGTGTAAACGTCTTCGATAATACCCTTCTTCGTCTTGAAGTTGAAAGCCATCTCACCTGTCTCATACTGATCTTTACCCATCTTGAACACCGGTGAGCCGACAGGTTGGTTGGTCGTCGAGTCCATACGCGAGTCAGCATGCACCAGACTGCTGTCAAGGCTCATGTAGATGTGGTCGGCGGAGAGATCCATGTTCTGGTACTTCACGTTCGACGATCCATAGAGGTGGGCCAGCCCGGAGGCGGCATTATAGGTCAGGGAGTCGTTGGCAACATATTGTACAGGAGAATCGATACCTGTCTTGCGGCTCCGGTTGATACTGTCAAGCCTCAGGGAGTCGTCCACAGCCTTGTTATGCTTATAGATGGCCAGTTCCAGAGAATCCATGGTAGTAGTATCACGTTTCACCTTGGCAGAAGCCTCGTCGTCTTGGGGAAAGGTTCGGGAATAAGGTACGCTTGCCATCATAATCATGATGACAAACAGCATCAAAAACAGGACTGATTTCCTTTTCACGGGTGCAAAAGTACAAATAAATTCTTATTTCCGTGACGGATTAACAGAGATTATCACAGAATTAATGAATTTATTCAAACAAGTCAACCCAGTGGAAGAAACGCTGCAGACCTGCCTCGCCGAACTTTTCCAGGCTCCGTGCCGTCTGTTCTACCGTCCTTTCCAGGTCAAGACGCGTCTTGGAATAGAACTTGTCGGCATAGCATACGACCTGTTCTTCCAAAGTGTCGGGCTCGTATATCATGTCAAGAGGCAGAGGCAGTTGTTGGGCAATAATCTGCTCATGCGAGAGACCTGTCCCAGTGTGACGCTCACAGACTTGGGCATGACGCACAAGCCCCTTCTCACGTAACAGGCGTCCACCAATGAGACCGTGACAGATATAAGGTTCCGTACCAAAACATTGAATACCTGGTGCATCACACTGGTAGATGCCGATATCGTGAAGCAAGGCCGCCTCTTCAAGGAATTCCGTGTCGAGACGCAGTTCCGGGTGCTTTCGTGCAATCAGCAGACAACGGTCGGCCACACTGCGGCTATGCGTTAGCAATATCCGCCGGAGATCATTCTCCGACGGATAATACTCATTGATAATCGAAAGGCTGTCCATCATCCTTCTCTCTGAATCCAGGCAATGGTGTCGCCCTGACGAATATTCTGTCCAGGTTTCACGCTGATATCCACCAACTTTCCACCCATGGCAGCAGGAATCTCTACGATCTCGCCCCATTTCGTCTGGAGGTAGCAGAAGATGTCGCCTTCCTTATAGGTCTGTCCGATGAACGGTTCGATGCAGGCTGCAGGAACGCCCTCGCCGCCGAAACTCCAGATGAGTTGTCCAGCCAGCGGACTCTTCACAGCATCGGCCTTGGCGTGCTTCAGGGCATCAATCTCTTCCTGAGAGATCTTCTGACCACCGCCCAACTTGGCATCCTTGGCCTTCTGGATATCGGCCAGCAACTGCTTCTTGGCCTGACCGCTCTTGAAGGGACGGTACTGCTCGGGGTGCATGGCCAACTCAAAGAGTTCCTCGTCATCGGGACCATACTCCCAGCCATTCTCATCCATTTCCTTACGGAAGCCGTCGAGGGCGTTGGTAAGGAGGGTGTGCGGGTCGGCATCCGTGAACTCGCGGTTCTGCTTCTTGGCCAGTTCGATGAGTTCTGGATCGATGGTGCCGGGCACCTTTCCGCTCTTGCCGAGGATCATGCCCCAGATGGCATCGTCCATCATCACGTAGCGGCCCTTGCCCTGCTCCATGGTGAGGAGGTTCATCAGGGCGATGTTCTTCGTGTATTGTGAGAACGGCGTCACCAGTGGGGGATAACCCACCTTCGGCCATACGAACTCTACCTCGTTGAAGAGTTTCACCAGCATATCGTCCATCGTCAGTTCCGGCTCTCCCTTCTGGGCACGCAGTTTGTTGATCATCTTCTGGATCGGGCCCAGGTCGGCCATCATCGAACCCATCATGCCACCTGGCAGACCACTGCCAAGAAGCAGCGATGACATGTGCTTGTTGGCAGGATTGATGAAGTAGCCGAGCCAGTCGTCAATGAATTCCTGGGTAAGCGTACGTGCTTGCATGTAAGCATTCATGTTCAGGTCTGCCACCTCGAAGCCCTCGTTCTTCAGCATCGACTGCACGGAGATGATGTCGGGATGCACCTTACCCCACGACAGCGGCTCGATGGCCGTATCGATGATGTCGGCACCGTTGTTACACACCTCGAGGATAGAAGCCATCGAGAGGCCGGGGCCGGAGTGACCGTGGTACTGGATGATAATGTCGGGGTGCTTGGTCTTGATGGCCTTCGTCAGTGCACCCAGCATGGCGGGCTGCCCGATACCGGCCATATCCTTCAGACAGATCTCCTCGGCACCGGCTGCAATCACCTCGTCGGCGATCCTGGAGTAATACTCCACGGTGTGCACGGGAGAGGTGGTGATACACAGAGTGGCCTGGGGTGTCATACCGCCTTCCTTGGCCCACTTGATCGAGGGGATGATGTTACGCGTATCGTTCAGTCCGCAGAAGATGCGGGTGATGTCAACGCCCTGGGCGTGCTTCACCTTATACATCAATGCGCGCACGTCATCGGGCACGGGGTACATGCGCAGGGCATTCAGGCCACGGTCGAGCATGTGGGTCTTGATGCCCACCTCGTTGAAAGGCTTACAGAAGGCGCGCACGGCCAGATTGGGGTTCTCACCTGCCATCAGGTTCACCTGCTCGAAGGCACCGCCATTGGTTTCCACTCGGGCGAAACAGCCCATATCGATAATCACTGGAGCGATGCGCTCTAACTGGTCCTTGCGTGGCTGGAACTTGCCTGAAGACTGCCACATATCCCGATAGACGAGACTGAACTGGATTTTCTTTTTTGCCATAGTCTTAAGTTACGTAAGTAATTGGATGTGCAAAAATAGAAAAAAAATCTGAATTATCAGCAGGATTGCCCAACTTTTTTCAATAAATTATCTTTTAGCCCCTGTTTTAACCAGACAAACGCTCACATCACCTGATGATTCAGCAGACGCTGCTCAGCCATCTCGGCGTATTTTGTGCCTGGACGCCCATAGTTGGCATAAGGATAGATGGAGATGCCGCCACGCGGGGTGAAGAGTCCGACGACCTCGATGTACTTCGGATCCATCAGGCGCACCAGGTCCTTCATAATCGTGTTCACGCAGTCTTCGTGGAAGTCACCGTGGTTGCGGAACGAGAAGAGGTAGAGTTTCAGACTCTTCGACTCCACCATCCGTTCCCCAGGGATATAGAGGATCTTAATCTCCGCGAAGTCGGGCTGTCCCGTGATGGGACAGAGTGACGTAAACTCCGG
>JAFUAK010000137.1 GCA_017460765.1 Prevotella sp.
GTAGTACACAGCATGAAGAAGGTGATCAGAAGCATCATCATGTCTACCATCGGCGTGAAGTTCACGCGGGTATCCATTTTCTTCTGCTTGGATAGATTCTTTTTTGCCATAATACTACTAGTCGTTTAAACGTTTAACATCGAGGTTTGTAATGAGCTGGAAACGGTTTTCGTTCATATCCTGCAGTTCCGACATCAGCAGCTTGATAGCTGAGTAAGGAGTCTTAGAGTCGCACTTGATGGCGAGCTTGATGTCGGGGTTCACATCACGGGCTGCTGTAACCCATTCCTGGAACTCGCTCTTGCCGCCCTTGATACTGTCAAGGGGAAGACCGAGCTTCTGGATTGCTTCACCCATCTTCTCCGGCTCAAGGCTGAGATATTGGGGGAGCTGAGCCATGCTGGCACCTACCATTGCATCCTCGCGGAAGTGCTTGACCTGGTTTGCGTTGAGCTGTACACCGAACTTGTCGGTCATAGCGTCAAGCATAGCCTGCATGTTGTTCTTGTTTTCCGTACCGCAGAATACCTTGCCTTCCGGTGTTACCAGAATGTTCAGGACATCCTGCTCTGGAATCTTCAGCTCTGACACTGAGTTAGGCGCGGTGACTGATACAGGTTCCGGTGTCAAGAATGTTGAGGTCAACATGAAGAAACACAGAAGCAGCGTCATCACGTCTGACATAGGCGTCATGTCAATCCAGATGTCTTTTTTCTGTATCTTAATTTTAGCCATACTAAAACTGGTTTAAAAAGTTTTAAATGGTTAAAGATTAAGCCTCGTTGTGGTTTGAATCGTATGTAGCTGAGATAGTGAAACCAATCTCGTCGAGAGCGTATGTCAGCTTATCGATCTTGTTTGAGAAGAAGTTGTAAACAACGGTAGCAACCCAAGAGGTCAAGATACCAGATGCTGTGTTCACAAGGGCCTCAGAAATACCGGCAGACAGAGCCATAGAGTCAGCACCACCACCTGCAGACAGAGCCTGGAACGATCCGATCATACCGAGCACAGTACCGAACAGAGCGGTCAGGGTACCCAGAGAAACGATGGTAGCAATCATAGCCATGTTCATCTGAAGGGTAGGCATCTCCAACTGGGTAGCCTCCTCGTGAGCCTGCTGGATCTTGGCAATCTTAGCGGCCTTCTTCAGTGTGTCGTCCTTCTCAACGGTCTCGTACATGCTGATAGAAGACAGAACGACGTTACCTACAGTACCCTGCATCTTGTTGCACAGATCCTTTGCCTTTGCGAAATCCTGAGCCTTAATGGCGTTCTTCACGTCAGCGGTGAACTTGGCCAGATTGATCTTACCAGAAGCGGTACGGATAGCGAAGAAGCGCTCGATACCGAGGCAGATAACGGTGAAGAGAAGGGTGAGGATCAGACCTACCACGAAACCTCCCTTATACACTGTTCCAAGAAGGTTTGCGGGATGACCACTGCGGTCGCCACCGACGAAGTTGTCGGGATTACCCATGATGAAATACCATACTCCATAACCTGCCAAGCAGCAGATAACGAGAATAATCCATGCAGCTTTTACACCCTGAAAGCCCGATTTCTTGGCTGGGGCTGCAGCCTTTGTTGTTGTTGCCATAATGTAATAATTTTAATTTTTTAGTTATTAAAAATTGAGTTTGTAAATTAGTCTATTTTCGAAATCACCTCGCAAAGATAGCAAAATAAAGCGTGATACAAGCACGATTAAGAACTTTTAACGCTAAATTTATTGATTTATTTCAATTTTGCCACTGTCTCTTTGATACGTTTCATCGCTTCGACGATGTTTTCGTCACTCGTCGCATAACTCATGCGGAAGCAATCGGGATCGCCAAAAGCGTCACCCCCCACCGTGGCCACATGGCCCTTTTCGAGCAGGTACATCGCGAAGTCGGTGGAGTTATGGATGGTTGTCTCGCCGTCGCTCTTGCCATAGAAGCTCGAGCATTTGGGGAACAGGTAGAAAGCACCTTCGGGCACGTTCACTTCCAGACCGGGAATCTCCTTAGCCAGTTTCACGATGAGGTCGCGACGGCGCTCGAAAGCCTGGCGCATGGTCTCCACGCACTCCTGACTGGCGGTATAGGCATACTCTGCGGCCTTCTGACTGACGGAGCAAGGTCCGCTGGTGTACTGCCCCTGTAGTTTGTTGCAGCCCTTCACAATCCACTCTGGGGCGGCGATATATCCGATGCGCCAGCCTGTCATGGCATAGGCCTTCGACACACCGTTAACGATGATTGAACGTTCTTTCATGCCAGGGAATTGTGCAATTGATTCGTGGCGGCCTACGTAGTTGATATGCTCGTAGATCTCGTCGGCCAATACGAAGAGGTCTTCATGGCGCAGGATCACCTCCGACAGGGCCTGCAGTTCCTCCTTATTATATACACTGCCCGTGGGGTTGCTGGGCGAGCAGAGGATCAGCATGCGTGTCTTCGGCGTGATGGCTGCCTCCAACTGTTCGGGTGTCATCTTGAAGTTCTGGTCGAAGCCGGCCTCTACGAAGACTGGCTTGCCGCCTGCCAGAAGTACCATCTGGGGGTAACTTACCCAATAGGGGGTGGGGATGATCACCTCCTCGCCGTCGTTCACCAAGGCCATCACGGTGTTGCACACGCTCTGCTTGGCACCGTTCGACACAAGTATCTCGGCAGGCGTATAATGCAGGTGGTTCTCTCGCTCAAGTTTACGGGCGATTGCCTGACGCAGGTCAGGATAGCCTGGCACGGGCGAGTACTTCGAGTAGTTCTCATCAATGGCCAGTTTGGCCTGCTGCTTGATATGGTCGGGGGTATTGAAGTCTGGTTCGCCGACGCTCATGTTGATCACGTCGATACCCTGGGCTTTCATTTCAGAACTCTTCTGTGACATTGCCAGCGTGGCCGACGGGGCCAGGCGCTGCAGACGGTTGGATAATTGTGCCATGTTTTTAGAAATTTTGTGCAAAAGTACGCATTTTATTTGTGAACACGAAAGAATTGTGGCGTTTTTTCACGATTTTGCCCGAATTCGTGACATTCTTGCTATTTGAGGTGAAGAATGTGCCCCATCCTGTTCTTCTTAGTTTCCAGATAGCGGAGATTGTAGGGGTTGGGCGTCACTTCAATGGGCACATTCTCGATAATTTCCAGACCGTAGGCCTCCAAACCGACACGCTTCACGGGATTGTTGGTCAGCAGACGCATCTTGTGGATTCCCAGGTGGCGCAGCATCTGTGCGCCGCAGCCGTAGTCGCGTTCGTCGGGCTTGAACCCCAGATGTACGTTGGCGTCCACCGTGTCGAGACCTTCTTCCTGTAATTTGTAGGCGGCAATCTTGTTCATCAGTCCAATGCCGCGACCCTCCTGTTGCATATAAATCACAACGCCCTTGCCCTCCTGCTCGATGGTCTGCATGGCCTTGTGCAGTTGCTCGCCACAGTCGCAGCGCTTCGAACCGAGGATGTCGCCCGTCATACATGAAGAGTGCACACGCACCAGCACGGGCTCGTCTTCCTGCCACTCGCCCTTGATGAGTGCCAGGTGTTCCAGTCCGTTAGACTTCTGGCGGAAGGGTATCAGACGGAAGTGCCCGTAATCTGTCGGCATATCCACTTCTTCGCCCACCTCGATGAGCGACTCTTTCTTCAGGCGGTAGGCAATCATATCCTTGATGCTGATAATCTTGAGACCCCATTCCTTGGCGAACACCGTCAGTTCGGGCAGACGTGCCATGGTGCCGTCTTCGTTCATGATCTCCATCAGTGCTCCTGCGGGATAGAGTCCGGCCATGCGGCAGAGGTCGATGGCGGCCTCCGTATGACCAGAGCGGCGCAGTACACCGTTCTCCTGGGCGTAGAGGGGATTCACATGTCCTGGGCGCCCGAATGTCTCGGGGGTGGAGTGGGGGTCGGCCAATGCCTTGATGGTCTCAGCGCGGTCGTGGGCAGAGACACCTGTAGTACAACCTTCCAGTTTGTCCACTGTCACCGTGAAGGGCGTGCCCAATACTGAGGTGTTGTCCTGCACCTGATGGGGCAGGTCGAGTTCCTTGCAGCGCTCGATGGTGATGGGAGCACATAGCACGCCACGGGCATGCTTCAGCATGAAGTTCACTTTTTCGGCCGTAATCTTCTCGGCAGCGATGATCAGGTCGCCTTCGTTCTCACGGTCCTCGTCATCGACCACGATGACGAACTCTCCGTTTCTGAAGTCCTCTACGGCTTCCTCTATAGTGTTCAGTCTTAGTTCTTCCATATTGTTTGAGTATTTACACCTTATTTATATTATATAAGCGTTGAGATGTCGTTCTTGTCCTCTACAGAGAGTTCCAGTGCGCGCGGTACAATCTTGTCGCTGGTAGCACGGATGGTGCGCAGGTCCTTGTATAGTCGCAGACGGAAACGCAGCATCCTGAAGTAGAAGAAGATGCCCAGGGGCAGGATGAGTCCCGTGATGGCGTTCAGCCACTTCCTGCGCCATGGCCTCGTGTGGGCATGGGTGGCGATGACGGGATAGTTGTTCAGTTCTGTCAGTATCAGTTTGTCGCTTGAGTAACCCAGGTCTTCGATGGCCGTCTCCAGGGCCGTGTTAATACGCTCAATCTCCTGGTCGTCTCCGGGATGGAAGAATACGTCGATGGGATTTGGCCATCTGAGCAACTTATGATGCTCGCTGTAAGCCTCAATCTCCTGGTTGATATGAATCAGCAGGTCTGCATCGACGGTATACTTCGGGTCCTCGATGATCACCTCCTTGCGTGTGATATGGCGCTTGCTCCTTAAACCGAGCATCCGCATCAGCAGGTTCTTGTAGAGGTCGATGTTGAATACGGTGGAGTCCTTGTTAGCCTTATAGGTGAAGAATACGGCAATGGGTGTGAGCACGAACGTGGCGATGAGCCTGCCGAACCATACGTTCCACTGGCCGTCACGCGCCATGCGGAAGCCGGAGTTGTCGAAGATATAGTAAACAATGAACACCAGCACGGAGATGATGACGGGCATGCCCAATCCGCCCTTACGGATAATGGCTCCCAACGGGGCACCGATGAAAAAGAATATCAGGCACGAGATGGCCAGCGTGAACTTGTAGATGCCTTCCAACTGGTGGTTGCGGTAATTACGGTGGAGCCACTTCATGTACTCCATCTTTGCGTCGAGGTCGGTGATGGCGTTCTGCACATTTGTAAGCGCGTTCTTCACGGCTCCCGTCTGGTGCAGCGAAGACTCCCTGGCATACATGGAATCGTAGGGAGTCTCATCGGCAGCCACTGCCTGAATCACTTTCACAGAGTCGCTGGCATCGAGCACAGGCTGCCTCATCACATAGCGCTTGGCTTCCAGATAGTAGGCCCGGCCTATGCTGTCGTTGAATTCTTTCAGCGAATCCAGGTCGTGCAGAATCCTGCTCAGTCCTTTGGCACGGGCATCACCGGCCACGTCGGCCATGTCCACCATGTTCAGGCCACCGTCGAAATCGAGCACGATACGCTTGCTTGAGAAAGTCTCGCGGCGGTAGGGCACGTTCGCACTGCCAGCCAAGTCCTGCGACCGCATGTTCTCGAACCACTCGCCGCTATAAAGGTTCAGCACCAGATGCTTCTTCTCCTCCGTCGACTGCATCATACCTGAGTCGGCTAGGATAATGGCCTGATCCTCGTAACTGCCTGTCTGGCGGTAGATCATAATACCATAGAGCATACCCGTATTCAGGTCCTTCTTCTGCACATAGATATTTGAGCCTGGAATACCGTCATAGAATATGCCTTCAGGAATCTCGAGTTCAGGACTTTTCTGCTTCATCGAAATCAGCAGTTGATGCAGGTGCAGGTTAGACCTCGGTGTCACATAGTTCTGGAAGCAGAACGAGATGGCCGCGATCACGAACACGATTACGATCAGCGGTCTGAAGGCCTGCATCAGCGAGATGCCTGCCGCCTTGATGGCGGTCAGTTCCGAACTTTCGCCCAGGTTACCGAACACGATCAACGAACTCAGTAGGATTGCCAGCGGCAGAGCCTGAGGCAGTAGCATCAGTCCCATGTACCAGAAGAACTGGGCCATCACGTCGAGCGAGAGTCCCTTTCCGATGAGTTCGTCGACATAGCGCCACAGGAACTGCATCATCAGCACGAACTGGCAGATGAAGAAGGTTCCAATGAACAGCAGCCCGAACTGCTTGGTGATGAATATGTCTAATTTCTTAATCCGGAACATAATCAGCGTGCAAAGGTACAAAAAAGAAGTGAAAAGCGAAAAGTGAAGAGTGAAAAGTTGCTATGCCTTATTATTTTTTCACTCTTCACTCTTCACTTTTCACTTCATTAAAGTCCGCTTGCCCTGTGGAGTCTGTCCAGGTTACTCTCCCAGAGGATGCGCAGTCCCTCAACGTCATCGTCCTCGGCAAAGTCCGTTATAATCAGCGTCAGCGTATGCGTCAGTTCACTTTTCTCGATGCGCATTTCCCAGAAACTGTCGTCATCTTCCCCGTCGTAGTCCCATTTCAGTTTGATACGGTCGTTTTTCACATATTCCACCAACGAGGCCGTCCTCACGTCCTGCTGTGTCCAGGGTTCCCCCCATGTGAAGGTGAACGTGCCGTCCTCCTCCGTCACCCGGTCTGCCAGCCAACGGCCCAGTCCGTGAGCGCTGCTAATCTGTTCCCACACGATGTTGGTCGATCGTGTGTTCAGGGGATATTCGATGTCTATCCGTTGCTTTCCCATACGCTTTTGGGTTAGTAATTATTATCAAAAGATGTTTAGTCCGCTACAAAATTACGAAAATTATCCGAATCACGAAATATTTTCCCCAAAAATTTTGTGGAATCAAAAAATAAGTGTACCTTTGCACCCGCTTAACCAAAAGTGATGGCGGGATAGCTCAGCTGGTTAGAGCGCATGATTCATAATCATGAGGTCGCCGGTTCAATCCCGGCTCCCGCTACGAAAGAAGGCAACCTATCGATGAGGCTGCCTTCTTTTCGTTAGATAAGTACTAATTAAAAAGAGATAGGAATGATGAAGAGAAGGTCTTTTCTGCTGCTGTTGGTCTCTCTGACCATGTGTAGTGCAATGGCCCAGACGAAGTCGGTATCTGTACTGGGCGACTCGTATTCTACCTACGAGGGCTTTATGACGCCCGCCACCAACGAACTGTGGTACTACGCCGGAAATCCGGAGGCGAAGACCGATGTGAAGAATGTGCGCCAGACGTGGTGGCATCAGGTGATACGTGAGAACGGCTGGCGGCTCTGCGTGAACAATTCGTACAGCGGCGCCACCATCAGTTATACAGGCTACGACGGCAATGACTACAGCGCACGTTCGTTCAACACACGTATGGATAACCTGGGACAGCCCGACATCATCTTCGTGTTGGGTGCCACCAACGACAGTTGGGCGGGTTCTCCTGTAGGGGAGTATAAGTATGAGGGAATTACCTACGGCGACCTGTATCAGTTTCGTCCGGCACTGGCACGCATGCTCCAGTGGATGACTGACCGCTATGTGAATACAGAGATTTATTTCGTGCTGAACGACGATTTGCGCGAGGAGATTGACGAGTCGGTGAAGACCATCTGCGCTCACTACGGGGTGCCTGTCATTGAACTGGAGAGTATAGAAAAACTATCTGGCCATCCTTCGGTGAAGGGTATGCGCCAGATAGCAGATCAAGTGAATGCTTTCCTGAAGGGGAAGCATTAATCGTCGGGATTACGCTTGTAGTGGTATTCCTGAATGTTGGGGTTGGTACCCAGGTCGTTGTCGGGGATCACGGTCGTGCGGATGAGTTTCTGGTCGTATCCCTTGTGCATGGGGCCTACGCGCAACAGGAA
>JAFUAK010000138.1 GCA_017460765.1 Prevotella sp.
AGTGCGGTCTCCGTGGCTCGCCTACGAAGGTAAAGGCTATCAAGAACATCGTGTTCCAGGCTAAGGAGTCGAAAACTTTGACGGCTTCTGATGCTGATGTCGAGGGAATGATGAAAGAATTGTTGGACGAAAAGATCATTGGATAAAATATTAACAACGTTTTTTTATATTGAGAGATAGAAGGAACATTAGTGCAGGAAGTATCTCATGAGCTGCTGACCAAGGGTAGCAAGATAGCCAATGAACTGGGTGTTGAGCTCCACGCCGTCGTTGCCGGTACAGGCATCAAGGGCAAGGTGGAGGATCAGATTCTGCCTTACGGCGTCGATAAGCTGTTTGTCTTCGACGGCGAGGGTCTGTTCCCTTATACATCGGCTCCCCACACGGATATCCTCGTGAACCTCTTCAAGGAGGAGCAGCCGCAGATTTGTCTGATGGGTGCTACCGTGATTGGTCGTGACCTCGGCCCTCGTGTATCGTCATCACTGACTTCTGGTCTGACTGCAGACTGCACAGAGTTGGAGATTGGCCCGTATGAGGACAAGAAGGAGGGTAAGACCTACGAGAACCTGCTCTACCAGATTCGTCCTGCCTTTGGTGGTAACATCGTGGCTACCATCGTGAACCCCGACCATCGCCCACAGATGGCTACCGTTCGTAGTGGTGTGATGCAGAAGGCGCTCTACGAGGGCAAGGCCAAGGGTGAAGTTGTTTATCCCGAGGTTTCGAAGTATGTTAGCCCTGAGGCTTACGTAGTGAAGGTGCTCGACCACCATGTAGAGGCTGCCAAGCACAACCTGAAGGGAGCGCCCATCGTGGTTGCCGGTGGTTATGGTGTAGGCTCTAAGGAAGGCTTCGACCAACTGTTCCAGTTGGCAAAGGTGCTTCATGGTGAGGTTGGTGGTTCGCGTGCTGCTGTGGATGCAGGCTGGATCGACCACGATCGTCAGATTGGTCAGACGGGTGTCACTGTTCATCCCAAAGTCTATATCGCCTGTGGTATCTCTGGTCAGATCCAGCACATCGCCGGTATGCAGGACTCTGGTATCATCATCAGCGTCAACTCTGATCCTGATGCGCCTATCAACAAGATTGCTGACTACGTGATCGTTGGTACGGTGGAAGAAGTTGTACCCAAGCTGATTAAGTATTATAAGCAGAACTCGAAGTAAAATGAAAGTCTTAGATTATCTTCTCATCATCGGATGTATATTATCCCTTGTCGCTTGCTCTTTTTTCGCTGAAACCTCATGGCAAAGGGACTTACTCCGCTTCATCTATGTTTTCTGCGTAGGAGGATTGGTAGGACGCATTATGCAAAAGAAGAATCAAGAAAACAAATAAGAAATTATGGCAAACTATTATAGCGATCATCCTGAGATCGGGTTCTACTTGAACCACCCCCTGATGGCTCGTATCGTTGAGCTGAAGGAAAAAGGTTTCGCTGATGCGAAAGAATACGACTATGCTCCCGTTGACCTGGGCGATGCCATCGAGAACTACAAGCAGATTCTCGACATCACCGGCGACGTGGCTGCCAATATCATCGAGCCAAACTCTGAGAGCGTCGACCTTGAAGGTCCGCACCTCGAGAACGGCCGCATGATCTATGCAAGCAAGACTTACGAGAACCTTGACGCCACCCGCAAGGCTGGCCTTCACGGTGTCTCGATGCCTCGCCGTTACGGCGGTCTGAACCTGCCTAACACGGTATTCTCCATGCTGAGTGAGATGATTTCGGCTGCTGATGCCGGTTTCCAGAACATATGGAGCCTGCAGTCGTGTATCGATACGCTCTATGAGTTCGGTAGCGAGGAACAGCGCCAAAAGTATATCCCCCGCGTTTGCGCTGGTGAGGGAATGTCGATGGACCTCACAGAGCCTGATGCCGGTTCCGACCTGCAGCGCGTGATGCTGAAGGCTACCTTCGATGAGAAGGAGAACTGCTGGCGCCTGAACGGTGTGAAGCGTTTCATCACCAATGGTGATTCAGACATCCACCTCGTGCTGGCCCGCTCTGAGGAAGGCACGAAGGACGGCCGCGGCCTGTCGATGTTCATCTATGACAAGCGTCAGGGTGGCGTGAATGTCCGTCACATCGAGCACAAACTTGGTATCCACGGTTCACCTACCTGTGAGTTGACCTATAAGAACGCCAAGGCAGAACTCTGCGGAAGCACCCGTCTGGGTCTGATCAAGTACGTGATGGCCCTGATGAACGGTGCCCGCTTAGGTATCGCTGCACAGTCGGTAGGTGTGGAGCAGGAGGCTTACAACGAGGGACTGGCTTACGCCAAGGAACGCGCTCAGTTTGGTGAGAAGATCATCAACTTCCCTGCCGTCTATGACATGCTCAGCCGCATGAAGGCTAAACTCGACGCAGGTCGCAGCCTGCTCTACGAGACAGCCGCCTACGTCGACGTCTACAAGTGCCTTGAGGATATCGAGCGCGACCGCAAGTTGGAGCCCGAGGAGAAGCAGGAACTGAAGAAGTATCAGCGTCTGGCCGATGCTTTCACGCCGCTTGCCAAGGGTATGAACTCCGAGTACGCCAACCAGAACGCCTACGATGCCATCTCTATCCACGGTGGTTCGGGCTTCATCATGGAATATAAGTCGCAGCGCCTCTATCGCGACGCCCGTATTTTCTCCATCTACGAGGGTACCACGCAGTTGCAGGTAGTAGCCGCCATCCGTTATATCTCTAACGGCACGATGCTGAACAACATCAAGGACATGCTGGCAGCCCTGCCCGAGAATGCCGATGCAGCCCTGAAGGCACGCGTGGAGAAGTTGCTCCCCGTCTACGAGGATGCCCTGAACTACGCCAAGAGTCTCGACAATCAGGATGCCTTCGACTTCCTGGCCCGTCGTCTGTACGACATGACTGCCGAACTGGTGATGTCGTTGCTGATTATCCGTGATGCCGCTCAGGCTCCTGACCTCTTCGCCAAGAGCGCCCAGGTCTTTGTCCGCATGACCGAGGAGGATGTCTTTGGCAAGTCGGCCTACATCAAAGCCTTCAAGGCAGAAGACCTTGAGAACTTCAAAGCACAGGCTGAATAAGAAAAAGGGGCGTCCAGTTGGCGCCCCTTTTTCTTTTACTTCACAACAACCTTCCGTCCATCTTTTATGTAGATACCCTTGCGCGTCGGACGCCTATCAAGGCGACGGCCTTGCAAGTCGGTATAGGTATCTTCCGGAACCTCTCTCACCACCTTCCCGAGACTTGTTGTCTCACCCACATAGAGGTTGATATCACGCGTACCAAGCGGTTCCCAGTCGCTGCTGATATGCACCACATAATGGCCGTCGGGCAATTTGCTTTCGAGTTTCATCGTGGTACTTGCAGCCAGATATTCCAACCCATTGACAAAACCAAGATCCCAATTATAGGAGCCTGATTCTGTCATAGTACCGTCGTCTGCCAAACTGTAAAGCGTGTAATGGCCTTGTTCGTTGCCCGTGAACGCGGCCAGATCGTAAGGATAACCCGTGTTCAATTCTATTTCCAGAATTATCTGCTGGCCACTGCCCACTATGGTGTCACCCTTTACCCGAATAGACGGATCATCGTAGACAGGAAACTCCTCGTACTGGTAACAACTTTGGATATACTCCTTGTTCTTATCATCAAGGAACTCGATGATATACGACCAAATATAATAATACCCCCCACGCTTGATATCTATGGGCAGTTCGTAGGTTAGTTTATAAGAGCCGTCGCCGCCTTTGGAATACAAGCCTGACAGGTAAGCCTTCAGTTCCTCATTCTTCTCATAATAGATCTTGGATTCATTATGCTTATAGACATCTGAGATGGCGGCATAGAGCAGGACATTATCCGCAGGCTTGCCGTCGGGGATAGTTGTCTCGGGGTTATCGCTGAGACAGACATTATACACATAGTGACCAGGACGCAGTTCGTCACCTTCCAAGTAGTCCTCCGTCTGATAGTCACCCGTATAGACATCTTCCACTGTGATGTCACTCTCGTTAATCACAAAATCGTTGTAACTGCCATAAGTGTCCTGGATGCTCACGATAGCCTCGCCGTAGGAATAGCCGTCGGGCGTGAAAAGGGCCACACCAACAGAACCGCAGTTCAGGGGTTCGAGACAATAGGTCACCTCGGCTGTCTCGCCCGCCCGTATATAGGCACCACACCACAACGGGTCGCCTTCGCTGGCCGGGGTGTCCTCGGTAATTTCATCCGCAGCCACCTTGCCATAATAGGAAGGCACGAGTGCCAGCGGCATCGAACAGTCGAAGTCACTCCGATTCTCCACGGTTAGCGTCACGTCGTTACGCATGCCCATTCTTCCAAGGCCTTTCGTAACCTCTGCCTTCTTCACAACCAAGTCGGGAACTTCTTTATAGAGGAAGAACTGTCCATTGTCCATACGTCCTGCCACCACGTGGTTAAAAGCAGCACTGACGAGTTGCCAGTCACAGCCTGGAATGGTGCGCAGTCTTACCATCGGAACGAGTTGCAGGGCCTTACCGTTCTCAAACACCGTACTGGTGGAGTCGATCTTCACGTAATGCACGTTGTAACTAGAGTTATACACATAACTGTCACTGTCATCACCGATAAAGAGCGGAGTCAGCGTACCATCCTCATCACACGTTCCGAAGGCATAGTCAATATGTACGTCGTCATAGGTGTAAGTCTCAAACAGATACTTGAAATACACGGAATCTGCTGCAATCACGCCAAGCGGTTCCTGCTCATCGGCTCTGATAGCCGGAAGAATGGCTGTTATCACCGATCCCTCTGCAGCAGGCTTCACGCCCACCACCGCATCCTGGCTCATGCAATAGCCGATGCCTCCTGATCCAGAGCCCGCACTCGTGTTATTATAGGGATTAACCACCGAGAGTGAGAAGTAGCCGTCGCTGGTACTTCCCCATCCCCAGTTCATATGAAACAGTCCGCCACCGTCGTAACCGTCACAGACAAAGGAGTGCCCACTATCTTCCGAACTGCCGCCATACTGCACAGGCCGTCCTTCTGCCAGTTCATCATAGATCAGATTCTCCCATTCGTCGATATTATACCAGACACGATAGGCCACATGGATGGCAGGATCATAGCCGAAATACTTGATCAGTGCCTCTGCCACCTGCTGGTGGTCACTGCCCGAGAACTCGGGAGAATAGTTCATATAGACCGACTGTCCGCAGTAGCGCATCAAGGTTGCCACGGCCTGCTGCTGCACTGCCGTACCAATAATCTGTCTGCGGTCCTCGTAGGTATTCAGCATGTTGTCCCAGTCGAAGGTCGTCGAGGGCAAAGCATCGAGATGCCACACCTTCTCCTGATTCTGATAGGCAGTCTTCGTGTCGTAGGCAGGAATCTCCTGACAGGCAGTCTTAGGCCACTGGTGGTAGTTCATCACCTGAGCCATGGCTGTTGCCACACAGCCCGTATAGCAACGCTCACCCAGCAAGTTGGGATCGGCACCATCATATAACGGACATTCATTCCAGTAAGGTTCTTCCTGATCCCAGTTGGTCTTCACCAGTGGGGCAATGGCAGCCTTGGCAGCGCGCGTCATGGCCTTGTCTCTCTTGCAGATGCCATCAACGAAGTCCGTGTGTTTGCCGAGCGTTTTCATGGCCTTGTCATAACTTTTCAGCCATGCCCGCATATTGTCGGGCAGGTCAGCCCAGTCAATACTGCCGCTGTCAGAGTAGCCCAGCACAGGCAGTGCCCTACTGTCGCCCGAGGCAATCACATAGCCGCCGCCCACCACGTTGAAGGCGTAGATGCTCTGCACCTCCACCTCGGCAGCGTCCAGTTGCAAAGACCTGGCAGCCAGGCCCCTTGCATTCCCTTGAGTACTATTATTAAAGAACTGCAGGACACGGTCCTTCGCCTGTTGTTCAGAGATTTGCTGGGCCCACACACTGATAGCCAACAGCGCCAGCCCAAGTAATGATAATAGTCTTCTCATATCAATCATTAATAGTTTTAGTCCTTCAATTGCTGCAAAGATAGATATTTATTTGCGAATAGTTGCCTAAAATAAGTTAAAATGCATGGATGGGACGTATTATTCCCTAACTTTGCATCCAGAATGAATAAAAACTGCATGAAGGACTATCCTGACAAGATGACTCCTGAACAGGCGAGAACGTTCAAGGACGACGTGTTGAACATCGTCAGCCAGATACCCTGCGGCTGTGTCACCACCTATGGTCATATTGCCGCACTGGCAGGCTGGCCGAGCCACTCGCGCATGGTAGGACGTACCCTGCGCTACACCCCTGGAGCCGAACTGCTGCCCTGTCACCGCGTAGTAAACCAGACAGGCCGCACTGCACCTGGCTGGAGTCGGCAGCGTCCCCTGCTCGAGGCAGAGGGTGTCACCTTCAAATCCAACGGACATGTCGACATGTCACGCCATCTTTGGGAACCAGATATTATCCAATAATAAATCAATATGAAGAGACTATCAGTATTACTCGCTATTGGTGCTATAGCCATGCACACGATGGCACAGGAGAGCCACAATGTGGCTTATCAGGATCAGCAAGTGCGCTTCACGGTTATCACCGACGGTACGATTCGCCTGGAGTGGCAGCCGGAAGGACAATTCACTAACAACGCATCGTTCGTGGCCGTCTGCCGCGACTATCCTGAAGTGGATTATAAGGTCAGACAGACGAAAACTGCGGTTGACATCACAACCAAGAAGATGCGACTTACCTACAAGAAGGGTACAGGACGGCTGACGGCAGATAATCTGGTGATACGCAGTCTTGACAAACGGGTGCCCTTCACCTGGAAGCCGGGCATGGAGCAACAGTATAACCTGAAGGGAACCTATCGTACCCTCGACGGGTATGACGGTGACAAGTACTTTGCATGGGGCTATACAGACAAGGAGGGGAAGCCCATGCAACTGGAAGACGGACTGCTGGCTCGTGACGGCTGGACACTGATCGACGATTCGCAGGGTCTCCTCTTTGACGGCGATGTCCAAAACACCTCATCCACCACTCCGTGGCCATGGGTGAAGGAGCGAAGCGGCGATGAGGCACAGGACTGGTACTTCATGGCCTATGGTCACGACTACAAGGCTGCACTGAGTGATTACACCGTCTTCGCCGGTCGCATACCCATGCCGCCACGCTATGCTTTCGGCTACTGGTGGAGCCGCTACTGGAGTTACAGCGATGCCGAGATCCGCGAACTTGTTGACGACTTCCACAACTATGGTCTGCCCCTCGACGTGCTCGTGGTGGATATGGACTGGCACTGGACAGAGAAGGGCAAGGGCGGCTGGACCGGCTACACTTGGAACGACCGGCTTTTCCCCGACCCTGCGAAGTTCCTCGCCTACCTGAAGAGCCAGAATCTGCAGATCACTCTCAACCTGCATCCCGCTGACGGCGTACCTGCCTATGAGGACAAGTATCCCGCACTGGCAGAATTCCTGGGGAGCGACCCCATGAGCACGGAGACGATTCCCTGGCAGAGTTCCGACAAACAGTTTATGACGGGCTGGTTCGAGAAGATGTTACGACCACTGGAGCGCGAAGGTGTCGACTTCTGGTGGCTCGACTGGCAGCAAGGTCTCTACGACTCGAAGATACCGTCATTGAGCAACACGTGGTGGCTGAACTACTGTGTCTTTAGCGATCAGGAGCGTAACAGCCAGCGCCGCCCCATGCTCTACCATCGCTGGGGCGGACTGGGTAACCACCGCTACCAGATCGGTTTCTCAGGTGACAGTTACAGCACTTGGGCCTCACTTGAATACCAGCCCTACTTCAACAGCACGGCCTCCAACGTACTCTACGGCTATTGGAGCCACGACCTGGGCGGCCACATGCTGGGCAACAACCAACAGTTCGACACGGAACTCTACACCCGCTGGATGCAGTTAGGCACTTACCTGCCCATCATGCGCAGCCACTCCACCAAGAGTGCAGCGATGAGCAAGGAGCCCTGGAACTTGGGTTCCAAGTTGATGCCCATCGTCAGCGAGACCATCCGCCAGCGCTACACGCTGGCACCCTATATCTACACCTGTGCCCGTGAGGCCTACGAGACTGGCGTGAGCCTGTGCCGTCCGCTCTATTACGACTATCCAGAGGCAGAGCAGGCCTATAGTCAGCGCAACGAATACCTCTTTGGCGGTAACCTGCTCATCGCCCCCATCACGAAACCGATGCAGGAGGAACGCAGCACGGTGCAGGTATGGCTGCCAGAAGGAACTGCCTGGTACGAGACAGCCACAGGCACACTCCTCGAAGGCGGACAGACGGTGGAGCGCAATTTCCTCATCGACGAATACCCTGTCTATGCCAAGGCCGGTAGCATCATTCCCACCTACGGACGCGTAGAGAATCTGAGCAGCAACAGTGAACAGATAACCTTCGTCATCTATCCCGGAGCCACACAGGGTGAAGGCTGTTTCTACGAAGACAATGGCGACGACAAGCACTATGCCACACAGTATGCCAAGACCCAGGTCACGATGAAACAGGAGGGGCAAGTACAGACCATCACCATCGGTGCCCGCAAAGGCAGTTATGAGGGGATGCCTGCCACCCGCGACTACGCCCTGCGACTCGTAGGAATGCCTGTTCCCACTGCTGTCACCGTCGACGGTCTGCAGGCCGACTTCACCTACGAGGGTAAGGACCTCTCCGTACGCATCGGTCTGCCTGGCCTTGCCCCAGAGCGTGAGCATAGCATCGAGGTGACCTATCCGTCAGATGTTCCACAGTTGAACGACGGCCTGACAGGGCAGTTCCGACGCATCCAGCAGCGGATGAAGGACATGAAGTTCCGCGATGCAGGCATCAACTACATCGACGGTCTCGGGCAACTCGGCTCCATCGTACAGGCTATCAATTACGCCCCTGACTCATTCAGCACACTCATCCAGGATTTCCGTGACAACTACAGCCGCCTGCCGGAACTGCTCGAACTCCAGCAGATGAAGGACGAGGACGTGGTGTGGTTCCTCAAGGGAATATAGGATTCTATGACAAGAGATCACAGAGGCGCTCTATCAGACGTGGGAGGGCGTAGTTATCGAAATCGGACTCCGGAATCCAAATATAGTCATCAGGCAGTTGGGGCTTCTCGTCAGTTTCCAGTAGGTAGAAGTCAGCAAAAAGAATCCGATGAGTGAGCACGTGCTTGACCCCTTGCTTGATTAATATCGCTCCATCAGGAACGGTATTGACGAGCCAGGGTTCCCACAGGCCCTGCCAGATGTCGCCCTCGCCACGGCGATGGATCGCCACCTTTCCCTTGCATCTGACATATACATAAATAAGGTGGCGCTCCTTGACCTTGAGTGTCTTCTGTTTGACGGGCAGTTGGTCAACCCTACCCGTGCGCAGGGCGTCGCAGGTCTCCTGCAAGGGACAGAGGAGGCAGCGGGGCGACTGGGGCGTACACTGAATGGCACCGAAGTCCATGATAGCCTGATTGTAGGCCGATGCCTCCTTCGCTGGCAGGAGACTTTGGGCAAGGGCGGCGAAGGTCTTCTTGCCCTCCGTGGTGTTGATGGGTGTGTCGATGCCGAAATGTCTCGCTAACACGCGATAGACATTGCCATCGACGACGGCGGCAGGCAGCCCGAAAGCGATGCTGCCGATGGCGGCGGCGGTGTAGTCGCCCACCCCTTTGAGTGAGCGGAGACCTTCGAGCGTCTGGGGGAAGCCGCCCATCCCAACTATCTGACGGGCGGCATAATGGAGGTTACGAGCCCGACTGTAGTAGCCTAAGCCCTGCCACTCGCGGAGCACCTCGTCCTCCGTGGCGGCGGCAAGATTCTCCACCCTTGGCCAGCGGCGCATAAATCGCTCCCAGTAGTCCCAGCCCTGCTTCACCTGCGTCTGCTGGAGGATGATCTCCGAGAGCCAGATGGCATAGGGGTCATGCGTGGCCCGCCAAGGCAGGTCGCGGCCGTTCTCGCGGAACCACGTCAGAAGAATACTCGCAAAGTCGCTCCTCACTACAACTTTCCTTGGTCGCCGAGGTAGGAATCCTTAAATCCCAAGAAATAGAGCACGCCGTCGAGACCGATGGTGTTGATGCTCTGCTTGGCATTGGCCACGACACGGGGCTTGGCATGGAAGGCGATACCCAGTCCGGCCTCGGCGATCATCGGCAGGTCGTTGGCACCGTCGCCCACGGCAATGGTCTGGGCGAGGTTCACCTTCTCCACCTGGGCAATGAGTTTCAGCAGTTCAGCCTTACGATGGCCGTCAACGATCTCACCCACATAGCGGCCCGTGAGTTTGCCGTCGTCACCGATCTCCAGTTCGTTGGCATACACGTAGTCGATGCCATAGCGGCGCTGCAGGTACTCACCGAAATAGGTGAATCCACCCGAGAGGATGGCAATCTTATAGCCACAGCGCTTCAGGATGGTCATCAGACGGTCGACGCCCTCGGTAATGGGCAGGTGCTCGGCGATGTCCTGCATCACACTCACATCGAGGCCCTTCAGCAACGAGACGCGCCGCGTGAAACTCTCCTTGAAATCGATCTCCCCACGCATGGCACTCTCCGTGATGGCGCGCACCTCGGCACCCACACCGTTGCGCTCCGCCAGTTCGTCGATACACTCCGTCTGGATCAGCGTGGAGTCCATATCGAAGCAGATCAGTCGGCGCATGCGACGGAACATATCGTCGCGCTGGAAGGAGAAGTCGATCTCCATCTCGCTCGACAGTTTCATCAGTTTCGACTGCATCTCCTGAAGGTCGGTAGGCTCACCGCGCAGGGAGAACTGGATACAGGCACGGGTGTGCTTCGGGGGGTTCTTGATGCTCTTACGGCCCGTGAGTCGCAGGATGGAGTCGATGTTCAGGCCCTGGTCGGCAAGAATGCGCGTGGCCCCTTCGATCTGGCGCGCCTCCAACTGTCGGCCCATCACCATGAGGATATAGCGGTTCTTTCCCTGATGACCCACCCAGTCCTCGTACTCATCGTCGCTGATGGGCGAGAAGCCGATGTTCACGTTCAGTTCCGTGGCCTTGAAGAGCAGTTCCTTCATCACCTGCCCCGAATGCATCTCGTCCATGCGGATGAGGATGCCGAGGGAGAGCGTGGAGTGGATGTCTGCCTGACCGATGTCGAGGATCTGTGCGTCGTACTTGGCAAGGATGCCCATGATCGAGGCCGTCAGTCCGGGACGGTCCTGTCCCGTGATTCTGACGAGTATCTGTTCATATCTCTTTTCTGTTTCCATATAATTACTGTTCTGGGAATTGCTGATAGATGCGCAGCCCATAGTCCGCGCAGGCCGCGAAGATATACTCCATGATGTCGCTGGTGTCGTGCTCATAGTCGATGGCGTTCTGGGCCTTGAGCCAGAACACGAACTCCAGGCAGCAGCCAGCCTGGGCGGCCTCTGCCTGACGCACGAGTGGATTCTTCTCGCCCACCACCTTGGGATTGTCCTTCAGCCACTGTTCGATATGGCGGCGGTACTTGGTGATGTTGGCCACGCCGTCGTCATCGACCTGCAGCGAGCGGAAGTCGAAGTACACCTTGCGCACCTGCTTGCGGCCCTCGTTCTCAAGCATGCCCTGCCAGTTCTGGAACGAACCGTCGACCAGCATCTGCGGGGTGACGGTGACTACGGTATTGTCGAAGTTGCGCACCTTCACCATCGTGAGCGATATCTCCTCCACCTTACCGTTGGCACCTGCGGAGGGCAAGGTGATCCAGTCGCCGATGTGGAGCATGTCGTTCGACGTGAGGCGCACGCCGGCCACCAGTCCCTTGATGGTATCCTGAAAGGCCAGCATCAAGATGGCCGAGGCGGCACCCAGACCGGCGAAGAGCGTCGACGGGTTCTTGTTGATGACGATGGCCACCACCACGATGACGGCGATGAAGATCATGAGGATCTTCAGCACACTGGTGATGGTATAGAGATACTGCAACTTGGCCGTGCGGCGCTCGCCCTCGAGATTCTTCAGCGAGTCGATGCCCACGATGACCGTGCGCGTCGCCATCACCGTGAAGTAAATGGCCGTGAGCCGCCCCACGATCTCCGCCACCTTCGGATACTCGAAGAACACGAGTGGCAGCAGGGCCCAGATGACGATGGCGGGCACGATCCTGGAGGCCGAGAGCAGCACGCGCTCACTGAAGATCACATCGTCCCACTTCACCTCCGTACGGCGCGTCACCTTCTGCACCAGCGGCACGAAGAACCTGCGGCACACCCATCCTGCCAGCCACGCCAGCAGGAACGAGGCGATGACGAGAATCACATAGCGCACCACGGGCACGTAGTCGCCTGTCAGTCCAGTCAGACTGATCAGTCTTTCCAAATATATCTTAATCTGTTCCATATCTGTTGGGGTCACTCATGATTTCACACACCCGATCCTGGAAGTTGCGGCCCTCTGCGATCTTCAGCACGCCCTGGTTCATGATGCTGAAGGCCAGCATATGACCGTTCGACGACGCACAGTAGCCCGATAAGGTGGTGACACCCGTCACCGTACCCGTCTTCGCCTTCACCCTGCCGTTGGCGACCGACTTCACCATGCGCTTCTTCAGCGTGCCGTCCTGTCCGGCAATGGGCAGCGAGGGATAGAGTTCCCTGAAGATGCTCATCTTGCGATAGGCATAGATCAGCAGTTTCACCATCAGTTCGGGAGTGACATAGTTGTAGAGCGAGAGTCCGCTGCCGTCGGCAATCCTATACTGGATATCGTGGACACCCGCCTTGCCGAGTGTCTTCTTCACGGCCTGTCGCCCATGGGCCGCCGTGACGGGCTGTTTCCCGACGGTAGTGGCCGTCTGGAAGAACATCGACTCGGCATAGAGATTGTCACTGTCCTTCATCATCGGCACCAGGATATCCCGCAGCGAGTGGCTGCGCGTGCAGATGGTCAGCGCATCCTTGGGCAGGCTGCCCGTCGTACAGGGGGCATCGACGGTGATGCCCGCCGCCCGCAACTGATCCACGAAGACGCGCATGAACTCATCCTTCTTCGAGACGAGCAGCGGCGTCAGTTGGGGGTTATCGTCGTCCCAGCACCAGCCCTCGCCCAGCAGCGGTTCCTCCTTGAACGAGGTGACGGCCACGAGCCGCCCGCGGATGGTGTGGACACCCAATCGCATGACGCTCTCCACGAAGGCATTCATGTCCCTGACGTCGAACATCGGGTCCATGCCGCCCACACAATAAAGGTCGCCCACGAGCACGCTGTCCTCCACCGCACCCGTATAGCGGAGCGAGGTACGGAACTGATAGTCGCCACCCAGGCAATCCAGTGCCGTGACGGCAGTCAGCAGTTTCATCGTCGAGGCGGGGCGCAGCGTCTGCTTCTCGCCATGACGATAGAGCACGGAGTCGGCTGTCAGGTCGTAGACCAGCAGTCCCAGTTGCGACCGTTCGAAGAGCGGATCCTGCAGCAGCGTGTCGAGACGGGCCTGCATGTTCTGAGGCCAGGGCAGCCTGACCTCTACGGTGTCTTCTGGTAATAATTCATCTGAATTGCTCCTGGTCTGAGCCTGAACGCCCGAAAGGCAACTCACCACCAGGAGGGAAAGAATATATTTTCTCATCGAAAGCCCTAATCTACTTTATTTTTTAATTCTTTAATTCAAGTTTCGCAAGTTCCTAATTTGCCATTTTTAATTGATAGATTTCAATAAAATGAGAGAGTTTGTCCGACCGATTCACAAGCATATCAAGGATCTGTTCATCCTCGATATTGAAGCACTCTGCGATTTCGCGGAC
>JAFUAK010000139.1 GCA_017460765.1 Prevotella sp.
AGAATGACCATCGGACCTACGCCCCACGACATCTGCGAGATGCAGATATTACGTCCGCGATTGTTCACCTCCGAACTCTCGGAGATATACGTCCACGAGGCCGGCACACCTATACCTACGGAGATGCCCGTAATCATGAATCCAGCGAGCAGCATGGGGAAATTTACGGCCAGCATCACGATCAGCACGCCCGTCATATAGACCAGCAGGTTGTAGGTGAAGATGAACTTACGTCCGAACTTATCGGCCAGGAATCCGCCGATGATGGCGCCGATGGCAGCGCCCAGCGCGTTGGCGCTGAGGGCATTCAGCCATCCCAGGTGCATCTCCGACAAACCCAGGTAGTTCTGCCAGAGCGTCACACCACTGGCACCAGCCACGATGGCGCCAGCATCGAGATAATTATTGAGAGACACGGCCAGCGTGCTCTTCAGACTTCCATTCTTTGCCATAACCTTATCTGCAAACTACGTCACACTCAATATTCAGGATCTTGGCCACCTTCAGGATGGTATCGATGTGATGACCCACGGCGGCAGCCATGTGGTGGGTAGGACCAGCCTCGCTCCACTTGTTCACGAACTCACGGCAGGGCAGGGAGAACTTCGTGCGCATGTTGGTATCGCCGAAGGTGAAGATCTCGCCCTCCTCGTTGACACCCTCTGCCACGACGAACTTGAACACGCCGTTCTTGTCCTGCGTGATGGCGAGATAGGTGATGGGGCCAGTGGGGGGATAGAACTGTGTCAGGTAGCCACCGCCCGTCTTGCCGTGGAATACGGGCACAATCTTCATGGTCGGCTTCTTGGCTTGCGAGATGTCGAAGTCGCCGGAGCCTGAGTGGCCGATGATGCAGATATCCTTGGGGAAGTCGATGCTGTACATCTCTGCCAGCGTTCCTGTGCCCGATATAGTCTTCAGGATTGACATAGCCATAGCCACCTTCATGTCGCCCTCCACGGCACAGGCCGTGTGCTGCTTGATGAGCATTGAGAAGGCAGGAATCAGCATCGAGTCGAGTTTGCCGGCCACACCCTGCGCGAAGCCTGCATAGTGGGAGGCGATCATACCGAGTTTCTCGTCCTTCACCCACTGCTCGAAGGCTACGACATACTTGGCCATATCCCATACTTTCTCGATGGTGCCGCCCCCCTCGATGTCGAAGGTGTCGAGGATGTCTTGAGCCTTGGCGCGGATAGCCTCCTCGTCGGTGATATTGTCGGCGATGGCCCACATCTGCTCCCAGTCGAACTGCTTGGTATAGACGAACATGCGGTGGTAGAGGTTGGTCTCATCGATGTAGAGGTCCATCATACCAGGATACGGACGACCAATCTGGGCGATATTCGTATCGCGGAAGCGACGGCGCACCTGAGCGGCACGGCACCAGTCCTCAATCTCGGCCTGCACCTCTGGGTCGCCACCCTCGACGACACCTGTAATCACGGCTGAACGCTTGCCGGCACGGTTTAGGTCGGCCACCATCTCACCGATGGCACCACAGGCGTAGAGTTCGCCCAGCCATGTGGGGATGTCGGTCTTGGCATAGTCAGGAGCGAGTTTCTTCTGCACGTTGACAATCACTACGGGCACGTCGAGGTCGCGTACGGCGGGCAGCATATTATAGGAGGTACAGTAGGTCAGCATCTGCAGGATCACCAGATCGACGTCGGCAGCGCGGAACTTGTCGCCTGCAGTCATCGACTGCTCTTTGGTAGTCACCATGCCGCCATCGATAATCTCAATGGTGTCGGGCAGTGTCTTCTTGAAGGCTGCGTACTGGGCTTCGAACTCAGGAACGAGTTGTGGGAACTGTGGCAGGTATGCCTGTAAGGCAATCGAAAATACACCTACCTTTGCTTTGGTCTCTACTAATGGCTTACTCATAATCTTGTTGTTATTTAATATTAGTTATTTTCAAATATTTCTCATACGCTTGATCCCATATCTCCTTATCCTGCGGCTCGTACTTCACGAGTTCGAGGCTGTTGGCGATAATCTGGCGCATCTCCCAGATGTCGCCTACCAGCCCAGCGGCCTTCGCCTGCAGCATGATATTGCCGATGGCCGTACCCTCCTGCGGACCAGCCAGGACGGTAACTCCCGTGGCATTGGCCGTAAACTGGTTGAGGTACTTGTTGAGGCTTCCGCCACCAATGATATGCAGCACGTCCAGTGGGAACGAGGCAAATTCCTGCATCCACTGGAACACCTGTTTATAGCGCAGGGCCAGCGAGTCGAAGATACAGCGGCAGACCTCTGCGGGTGTCTCAGGCACGGCCTGATTCGTCTTTCTACAATATTCCTGAATGGCCCCGATCATGCTCGACGGATTGGCAAAGAGCGCATCATCGGGGTTGATGATCGAGCGGAAGCCCTCCACCTGCATGGCCGAGCCCTGTAGTTCCTGATGGGAGAGTGAGGAGGTGAGGAGGTGAGAAGGTGAGGAAGCCCACTCCTTACGACAGCGCTCATAGAGCCACATGCCACAGATGTTCTTCAGGAAACGCGTCGTACCCTCTACGCCGCCCTCGTTGGTGAAGTTGCGCTCGTAACTCAGGTCGTTGATGATGGCGTCCTTCGTCTCGATGCCCATCAGGCTCCACGTACCGCTTGAGAGATAGGCAAACTGCTCGTTCTTGGCAGGTACGGCGGCAACGGCCGAGGCGGTATCGTGGCCGGCAACGGCAATCACGGGGATGGCACCCAGACCGGTCATCTTCTGTACCTCTTTCGTCAGCGTGCCGATTACGGTGCCAGGCTGCACCATCTTGCCGAACATCTCACGCTTCAGGCCAATGCTGGCCAACAGTCGGTCGTCGAGTTCTTTCGTGCGCGGGTCGAGCATCTGCGACGTCGAGGCAATGGTATACTCACATACCTCATGGCCCGTCAGCATCCAACTCAGGGCATCTGGAACGAAGAGGATCTTCCGTGCATGTTTAAGTGCCGAGTTGTCCTCTCGTCTCATGGCGTAGAGTTGGAAGAGCGAGTTGAAGTTCATCAGTTGGATGCCTGTCACGTCATAGACCTCACGGCGCGATACTACGTTCTTCAGGTAGTTGTCCATCGCCTCGAAAGTAACGGGGTCGCGGTATGCACGCGGATTTCTCATTATGGCATTGTCTTCGCCGATGAATACGAAGTCCACGCCCCAGGTGTCAATGCCTATCGAGGTAATCTCGATGTTGCGCAGGGCAACCTCCTTCAGTCCGCGTATCATCTCGAAGTAGAGTGCGTAGATGTCCCAGTAGAAGTGTCCACCCTGCTCAATGAGGTTGTTGGGGAAGCGCGTCACCTCCTCCAATTCGAACTTCCCGTTTTCAATTGTGCCGATGATGGTGCGACCACTGGTAGCCCCCAGGTCCACGGCGAAGAAATATTTCTGTTTTCCCATCTGTTTGAATGATTAGTAGAATTCTGCTGCAAAGGTACGCCAAAATCCGCCTCGCGACCTTAACAATTTGATTTTTGCCCTGCAATTTTTGATAAAGGGCTGAAAAATGACAATTTATGGTCTGAGGTCGGTGGGCTTACTGCCCATCTTGGCCTTGAACTTGGCAGAGAAGTAGTCGGGACTGTCGAAGTTGAGACGGTAGGCAATCTCCTTGATGGAGAGGTCAGTGGTGGTGAGCAGTTCCTTGGCGCGGAGCAGACGGAGTTCCTGCTGATAGGTGGCCGGGGAAAGTCCTGTGTACTCCTTGAACAGTTTGCGGAAGTTGCTGTAACTTACGCTGAATTCTTCGGCAATCTGCTGTATAGTGAGGCTGCTCTCCAACGACTCGCGGATGCGCTGCTGGGCGCGGCTGATCATATCGACCTGTGCCTGATTGCGACTCAACAGGATGTTGCGCTCCAGAGAGTACATCGTGCCGATGAGGTGGTTCACGATACCGGCCATGATCTGCTGGGAATAGGCGGCCTCCTTCATGGCAGTATCGTAGGCTGTGCGGTAAAGCGACTCAATAGCGGCCGAGTAGCCGACGTGGTAGATGGGCTTGTCGGGTGAGAGAAAGCCAGCCCTGACGCGGTCGTCCATGTTCTTGCCTCGGAAGCCAATCCAGTAACTTTTCCAACCCTTGGCAGAGTCAGGGTAGTAGGTATGCCATTCACCGGGGAATACGAGGAACATGTCGCCAGCCTTCAGCCGTGTGCGCGGGCAATGACTGCTCTGGAACCAGCCTTCGCCTTCCAGGTTGTAAAGCAACTGGTACTCGTTGAGCGTGCGCCCTTTCTCAATATTGAAATAGTAGCCGTCGGCATGGCCTTTGGTGGGGTAGGGCTCACCAGGGCCAATCTCCTCGTGCCCCACCGTACTGACGGTGAGTCCCCAAAGGGCATCGCGCTCATTGGCAAGTAGGTATTTACTGGTCTGCATAGGGCTAAAAAGGCTTTGACGGATGCAAAAATACGACAATATCTTCTAAATTCCAAACATTTTCGTGCAAAAGTGTTTAAATATATACCAAACTTATGGTAGGCGAAATGCCCAACAATCGGGATTGTGGGTATCGGAAAATCGCCGTACCTTTGCACCCAGAAATAATAAACAACAAAAATTAAACATTAAAGATTAAAAAATATGAAGCGAATGTATAGACAGATGTCAGATTGTTGTTGCTGTTGCATGTCGATGGCAATGATGATGAAAGGGAGAGGAAATATATATATAATAGGTGTAGAACAAAAAGAGAAAAAAGGATATGAAAAAGTTAGTTTTATCGATAGCAGCATTATTGAGTATCAGCACCAGCAACGTTTGGGCTGAGGGTAGTAGCGTCAACGCCAGCAGCGTGCGCTATGTAAAGGCACCCCGTTTTGTCCGCCCGTTGGTGGAGAAATGGATTTCAGAATATGAAAAGACACAGCCAGGCGTAGAGTTCCAGATCGCCAAAGGTAATCAGGGTGACATCGACCTGAATGTCGTGTTCGACAATCAGCAGCCCAAAGAGACTGACACAAAAAACTTTAGCCATAACATTGTTTATTTCGGAGAGTTCGCCGTGCTGCCCATCACAGCCAGCGGTAGTGAGGCTGCGAAAGTGCTGGAGGGCAAGCACCTGAACTCGAAGAAACTGAAGCAACTCTACTTCTTGAACGACGATTTCGACGAGGACGAGAAAAAGATTAAGCAGTTTGAAAAACTGGTGATCTATAGTGGCAGCAACGCCACTTCGGTGGCTTCCTCATTCGCCCATAACTTCGGTGTGGAAAGTAGCAGTTTCAGAGGTAAGCGCATCTCGGGCGATGACCTGTTCCTAAACACCGCCTTGGAAAAGGATCCGCTGGGCGTATCGTTCAACGCGCTGCCCAACATCTTCGACCTAAGGAGCCGCCACATTAAGGAAGGACTTTCGCTCGTCAGTCTCGACTTGAAGAAAAACCTCGAGGACAGTTTCACCAATGGTGCCACCATTGACGATGTGATTGCCATACTGGAGAACGGCCATATCTCGGAGATAGCCGTAGAGAAAGTGGGCGTGAGTTATAATGGTGGTGACGATGCCGTGGGGCTGTTCCTGGAGTGGATACTCACCAATGGCACGAAGTATAACCATGAGTATGGTCTGCTGAACCTGGACAATAAGTTGACACAGGTACAGATAGATAAAGTCAAGACCGAATTCACAGCACAGAAATAAAAACACAGGTTCATAAGTTAGTTATAAGTTAGGAGTTTAATGCAAGTATGGTTTGGGCGGTCTGTGAAGGCCGTCCCAGCCCAAACCATACCCCAAAAGAGAGAGAATTATGGAGAAAAAACTATTATTTGCAATACTCATTGCATTCGCCCCATTGTGGGCATTGGCTCAAAACGTGGTGACGGGACACATCACCGACGTACGTACTGGAGAGCCGCTGATTGGTGCATCGGTCATCGTGAAGAGTGAAAAGGGGCAAGGCGTGGTGACCGACTACGACGGCAACTTCAGCCTTCAGACGAAAGTAGACGCCCCGCTGACCCTGCGCGTGGAATATGTAGGCTATCGGGCCCTCGACGTGGATGTCTACGACTTCGAGGAGCCGGTGGAGATTGCGCTCATTGACAACTCCAACCGCCTGGACGAGGTGGTGGTCGTGGGTTACGGTGTGCAACAACGTAAGCAGTTGACAGGATCGGTGACGACAGTCAATAAGGAACTGCTGGAGCAGACGGTGACCTCGTTCGACAACCTCTTGGGTGGCTCCGTGTCTGGTCTGAACGTCTCGGAGAGTAGCGGTCAGCCGGGTGCTACCTCGAACATCCGTATCCGTGGCGGCAACTCCATCACAGGTGGTAACGAGCCGCTCTATGTGATCGACGGAGTGCTGATCTACAACGACAGCGAGGCTACCTCGACAGGCGTAACGCGTGCTACCAGTGACTTCAATCCGCTGGCAGCCATCAACCCCAACGACATCGAGTCGATCGAGATCCTGAAAGACGTGTCGGCAACGGCCATCTATGGTAGCCGTGGCGCCAACGGTGTGATCATCGTTACCACGAAGAGCGGCAAGCGCGGTCGCACCAACATAGAGTATCAATATAGTATCGGTTTCCAGAGCGTTGCCAAGAAACTCGACCTGCTCAATGCTCGTCAGTGGGGTGAACTCTACTTGGAGATTGCCACACCTGCCCAACTCGCTGCCAGTGGCGTGACTGCCGCCGACGTAGCCACGTGGGGCGAGGGTAGCAACTGGCAGGATGCCGCCTTGCGCTCGGCCACAACGCAGAGCCATCAACTGAGTATCAGTGGTGGTGACGAGAGAACCCGTTACCTGATCAGCGGTAACTTCTCCGATCAGAACGGTATCATTGTAAACACGGGCTTCAAGCGTTACAACGGGCGTTTAAACTTTGAGCGCGATCTCTATAAGAACCTGACTGTCGGCGTGAACGCCACTGCCAGCAAGACCGAGCAGAACGGTGTGACCGATTTCGAGTCGTATGCCTCTTACGTGGGTGGTAACAGCAATGCCTTGGAATACTTGATCCGTATTCCCCAGGCCGTCAGCATCTATAATGCCGACGGGTCGTACAACTATAACAACCCCTATGAGGTAGGTGACTTGCGCAATGGTGATGTAACGCCCAATGCCTTGGCCGACATCAAGGAGGTTACCTCACAGTCAAAGACAAATACCCTCATTGGCAGCGCCTTTGCCAAGTGGAGCATCCTGCCCGAATTAGTATTGAAGTTGCAGGCCTCGACCAACTTGGTGAACTCCACCCAGAACTTCTTCGCTGACGGTACTTCGTCGCCTGGCATCACCACAGGTGGCTACGGCACGGTGGGTAACAAGCGCTTCGACTCTTACCAGTATGAGGCCACGCTGAACTGGAATAAGGAGATTGGTCGTCATCACTTCGACATCCTTGCCGGCTACACCTCACAGGTGACCGATATCGAGTATTCTGTATCTACGGCAGAGAATTTTGCCAATCCAGCCCTCTCGTACCACAGTCTGCAGACGGGCTCCACGCTCGTGGCTCCTGTGACGGGTGCCTCGAAGAGCACGCTCCACTCTGTGCTGGGCCGTGTGAACTACACGCTCAATGGCCGTTATAACTTCACTGCCACCATCCGTGCCGACGGTTCGAGCCGCTTTGCCAAGAACCACCGCTGGGGCTACTTCCCCTCATTAGGTGTCTCGTGGAATGTCGATGAGGAGAAGTTCCTCAAGGGCGTGAAGGGCATCGACGAACTGAAGATCCGTGCCAGTGTTGGTACGGTGGGTAACCAAGAGATTGGCGACTATCAGGCATTGGCCACCTATGGCACGACGGCCTACTACTTCGGTTCACAGCGCGTGACAGGCTATGTGCGTGACAATCTGGAGAACCCCGACCTGAAGTGGGAGACGACCGCCTCGTACAATGTCGGTTTCGACCTCTCCATCCTGAAGGAGCGTCTGCACTTCGTGTTCGATGCCTATTACAAAAAGACCAGCGACCTGTTGCTCTCCATCCCCGTGGAGCAGACCACTGGTTTCAGTTCACAGTTGCAGAACATCGGTAACGTGACGAACAAGGGTGTCGAGTTCGCCGTGAATGCCAATATCATCCGACAGAAGAACCTCACTTGGGACCTCTCGGCCAATATCGCCCACAATAAGAACGAGGTGACTAACATCGGTTCGCTCGACTACGTGGTGCGCAACACCTATTTCATCATCAAGGAGGGTGAGGCCCTCGGCTCGTTCTATGGCTGGAAGTTTGATGGCATTGTGCAGACGGGCGACGACCTCTCGAAGGTGCCCAGTCCCTCTCCGAAGCCTACCGTAGAGTATGGCGACGCCAAGTTCGTCGATCAGAACGGTGACGGTGAGATCACTCAGGAGGCCGACCGTGTCGTGCTTGGCTCTATCCAGCCCGACTTCACCTACGGTTTCTCTACCACGCTGCGCTACAAGGACTGGAGCCTCTTTGCCGCCCTTCAGGGCTCGCAGGGCAATGACATATACAACAGCCTGCGTCAGCGTCTGGAGACGGCATCAACCAGTTATAACGGTTCAACGGCTCTGCTCGACCGCTGGACGGATAGTCATCCCTCGACGACCATCGCCAAGGCTTATGCCTCGAACAATTACACCAACTACCTCGACAGTCGCTATATCGAGGACGGCAGTTTCCTGCGCCTGAAGAATGTGACGCTTACCTGGCAACTCCCCGTCCGTATCAAACGGGCTCCCACGGCACGAGCAAAGGTGTTTGTCTCGGCCTCGAACCTCTTCACCATCACCGGATATAAGGGCTACGACCCCGAGGTGGCAAGTGGCGTGGATGCCGGTGCCTATCCGACGGCCCGTACCTATACCCTGGGTGTGAACCTACAGTTTTAGTTCATAATACATAGTTTATAGTTGATAGTTTATAGTTATGATTACCAAGATTAACAAGATAGCAGGCGCATTAGTAAGCGCAGCACTTATCACTTTCCACGCACCACTGTTCACCTCTTGCAGTGACAGTCTCGACCAGGCTCCCTTGGGAACCTTGGCACAGGGTAACCTGCCCTCCAGCGATGCTGATGCCATCGCACTGGTCAACTCAGTATATCAAGTGAATGTAGGCAAGAGCACCGCCTTCGGCTACATGACCGACCTCGTGACGGAGACCACCATCTCGGGTGAGAACCCCAACGGTGGAGGCGGCCTGCTCGGTCTGCTCAAGTGGGATGCCACCAACTCGTATGTCGTTGGCATGTGGAGCGACCTCTTCCGTGGCATTGCCAATGCCAACGATGCCATCGACAACGTGGATGGTAACAGCAATATCTCAGCCGCCATCCAACAACGGGTCATTGGTGAGGCACAGTTCCTGAGGGCCTACTTCCTGAACTATGCTGTACAGTTCTGGGGCGAGGTGCCTATCGTGCTTCACAACGTTGATGGATCGGGTGTCACACGTCAGCCTATTGATGATGTCTATACCCAGATTGAGAGCGACCTGCTGAGTGCCGCCTCGAAGTTGCCTGCCGAGTACGGCAATACCGACAAGGGCCGTGCCACCAGCGGTGCTGCCTGGGCCCTGCTCTCAAAGGTCTATCTGACCTGGGGACAGGTGTCGCCAACGTTCTCCGACAGCCAGCGCAAGGAGAAGTTCGCCGCCTCCGTCGAAGCCGCCAACAAGGTGACGGGCTACGAACTGGAAGAGGACTTCCTGGCCAATTGGGACAACAACAACCGCAATGGCAAGGAGAGTATCTTCGCCACGCAGCATAACACGGGCTCGGCTGCCGACGGCTCCGGTGGTAACCACCTCTGCCACTGCGCTTTCTCCAATGGTTTCTCCAATGGTCTGCCCCATGTGGTGCCCGCCAACCGCGATATCCAGAACAGTTACGAGGAGGGTGACCAGCGCCGTGAGGGTTCCTTCGCCGACAGCCTCTTCAACGATGCCACGGGCGAGTACTTTTACTTCGACCTGCCCCGCTTCCGTAAGTATATCGATGCCAGCGACCCTAACGGCTCGGCTAACAACCGTAATATCAATCGCTCGATTCTACGCTATGCCGAGGTGCTGCTCGTGAAGGCTGAGGCCATCAACGAGCGCGACGGACAGCCTAACAGCGAGGCCTACGAGGCCATCAATCAGGTGCGCCGCAGGGCCTTCAAGAGTTTCCCCGTCACGGTTGCTTCCAGTCACGACCTGCCGACGGGCCTCGACTACGAGGGCTTCAAGGCGGCCATCCAGCAGGAGCGCGAATGGGAGTTCGTGTATGAGCAGAAGCATTGGCTCGACCTCGTGCGCTGGCGCATTCTCGTGAAGACCATCAAGAACTCCACTGTGGCCCAGGATCCGCAGTACAACAAACAGACGATATCGTTGGTTCACTACCGCTATCCCATCCCGCAGGCCCAGCGTGAGATCAATCCCGACGGCCTCTGGCAGAACTGGGGCTACGATGGCTACGACGAGTCGAAGACCGGCAGCAATCCCTACGCAGGATTTGAGTAATAACGGGAGCGTAAAGAAATGAAACCATCAACCAACCATGAATATGAGGAAAAATATATATAAAGACCTGATACTGGCAGTTGCACTGACTGCCAGTACAACGGTCAGCGCTCAATATGTACCCTATACAGACCAACAAGGCCCGCAGTTAGTGTTCGTGAACCCTGACACAAAAAATCGCTTGGAGCAGAATGCCGTCACCCTGCGGGAACACTTGTTGCATCGTCGTGCTGCCCTGTTGCAATGGAACAGCCTTCCGGCTTTCGAACTACAGCCCGTTATTCTGCGTGTACAGGCTGTGGCCAAGAACCGGGGCGGGCAGCGCGAACTGAGGGTACGCCGCTTCCACTATCTGGGCGACTGCGGCTACGGCCATGGCGGTCAGGACTCGGGTGTCGATACCCCCACGACAGCACAGGCCGTGTTCGCCTCCGATCTGGCTGACAGTTATCTCAATCAGGCCGCTCTGCTTGGCATCCCCATCGACTCGCTGAGCATCGAACTCCACGGACGGCCCGATTCCGTAAAGACAGGACGGGTATTCTATCCCCGTAATTTTCTTTACACCGTATATATTGACACACCTGCGAGTGACGAGGAACTGGAGCGTCTGGCATCGCTGGCTGAGGCGCATTCTCCCGTCGTGAACTTCATCAAGGAAGCCACGGAATTAAGCCATGACATTGACTATCAGTCATCGCCCAAGAGCCATGTGGTAAAGGGAAGTACTCTCGCTGGGCTCCGGGAGTATTTGCAGGGTAAGCGTCAGGCAACGTTGGCCAACAAGAAACAGTATGAGAAACTGCTAAAGGATCTGGATAAGAATCCTCCGAAGGAAAAGGTCGGCCCGATAGTTCGCGTGCTTAATAATGGTGTACGTGAGTTGACTGTCAATGGCAAGTACCTCATCCTGCACGACAACCCCCAGTATCTCGGCGGTTCCAACACAGGTATGACGGCCCGCGAGAACCTGTTGGGCGTATTAGCCACCTGCATCACCCACATCGCAGAGGGTCAGGCGGCCTCACTCGATATTGCTCTCGACTCGCTGGCGCTCAGCGTTGATGCTAAGTGGGATCCCCGCAGTGGCCGTCCAGGCTTTGAGCAGGTGCCCGATTATCCGACGGATATCCACTATACCCTTCACGTGAAGTCACCCGAGTCGCCCCAGCGCATAGAGGAACTTCTGGAGGCTGTGGAGAAAGTCTGTCCGATGTACAATCTCTTTAAGGACGGTCCCCAGACTTTTGAGAAGCGAATTATCAGAGTGAGTAGGAAGAAAAATGGTTAGTTAGTTGTTTTATGAATTGGGTTCATACAAAGTTAGTTGTTTTAGTGAGTGTTTGCGTATGGGTACTCTCTTCGGAGAGTTCCCTTGCACAAACCGTCGGAAAAGCACCCATTGGCATCGACTTCTTTGGAAAGATCAAGTCTATATCGCAGATAAGGACGATAGGTGATGATATCTTCTTCGTGCTTCGTCAGGCAAATTTGAAGGATGACAACTATACGTCTGACCTCTATCAGTTGATAGATGGCAGACCTGTACAACTGACCCGTACAAGTCGTTTCAGTAGTTATGAGATCATCGATGATGCTATCGTCACCCGCGAACAGGAAGGCGAGAGTACCATATTCTATAAGCAGTCGAGGAGTTACGGTGGCCCCCAGGAGTGGTTGCGTGTACCTTATCGTGTAGGACAAGCAAAGTTCATTGATACGAATCGCTTTTTCTTCACGGCCTCTCATCGTGTGCAACAGCCAATCGACCCGCTGCCTGATTCTCTGAAGGCCGAGGATGCCGACAAGCGCTATCGCATTTTTGAAGAACTGCCTTTCTGGTCGAACGGGCGAGGTGACATCATCCCGCAGCATACGGTGCTCTATTATGCCGACAACGGGCAAATCCGGGCATTAACTGACAGTCTGGCCAATGTGGGGAATCTGGAGTTGAGCGGTGACGGACGCTATCTCGTCTATACCGACCAGCGTGAGCGCGGCTTCAAGGCCCCTTATGGAAACCGTCTCTACGTACTTGACGCCCAATCGTGGCAGACAAGGGAACTGGTTGTCAATGATAGTGCCCGCTACGGATTCCCGAAGTTTATCGACCACGAGAGCATTTTCCTCTCCGTGAGCAATCGCAACGACGAGAACCCGCAGGCTAACTCTCCATATTATCGGCTTAATGTGAGGACGGGAGAAAGCCAACTGCTCTATGACGGTGACCAATACGCCGTCGGTGGTAGTACGTTGGTTGATGTCAAGTCGGGCAACCACTCGGAAATCCTACCAGAAAAGCAGGGCATCGTTTTCAGCACGACCAAGGTAGATTACACGCCGCTGGTACGGCTCTCCTACCAGGGAGGCAACATCCAGTTGCTCACACCAGACGACTTTAACGTCGATGAGTATATCCCTTACAAGAAAGGTTATCTGCTGATAGGAGCCTATGGGCAGGACGGGCAGGAACTTTTCACCTACGACGGTAAGACGGCCCTACGGCGTATCAGCGACATCAATACCTCGCTCTTCGAGGCTCACACGGTGGCTCATGCCCGGGAGATTCGCTATACCAATAAAGTTGGTCAGGAACTTCGCGGCTTTATTCTGCCGCCAACCAATCTTGAGCAAGGCAAGAAATACCCAACCATCCTGAATATCCACGGTGGTCCGAAGGCGGCCTATGGCTTTGGATTCTTCCACGAGATGCAATACTGGGCCTCGCAGGGCTATGCCGTCATCTTTGCCAACCCACGTGGCAGTAGTGCCAACGGCTCTGAGTTCGCCAAGTTGAAAGGTGACTTCGGCGGGCGTGACTACGACGACCTGATGTCGTTCGTAGATGCTGCACTGGAACAGATCGACTATATTGACAAGGATCGTCTTGGTGTAACCGGTGGTTCTTATGGCGGCGTGATGACCAACTGGATCATCGGCCATACCGACCGTTTCAAGGCTGCTGCCTCACAGCGTAGTATTTCTAACTGGGTCAGTTTTGAGACGCTCAGTGATATTGGCTTCAACTTCGGGCCAGCCTATACTGGCAGCGACATATGGCAGAACGTCGAAGCCCTCTGGCGGCAGTCGCCTCTAGCATACGCCGACAAGGTGAAGACCCCCACGCTCTTCATCCACAGTGAGGAGGACTATCGCTGTCCGCTGCCCGAGGGCTTGCAGATGTACAGTGCCCTGAAGTACAACGGCGTACCCTCGCGCATCGTCATCTTTAAAGGTGAGAACCATGAACTGTCTCGCAACGGCAGACCTCTGAACCGTATCAAGCGCCTTTCGGAGATTACCCGTTGGTTTGACCTCTATCTTAAATAAGTTTGTAACATGAAGAAAGTCCTTTTATCAGTTTTGCTGCTGAGCAGCCTGGTCATTGGTCAGACCACAGCCCAAGAGAACATCTACCCCGAAGATGCGATGACAACACAGCATCAGGCTGTGTTTAACGGCCAGAGCATATCCTATAGTGCCACCATTGGTCATCAGCCCGTATGGGATAAGGACGGCAACATCATCGCCGGACTGAACTACACCTATTATGAGA
>JAFUAK010000140.1 GCA_017460765.1 Prevotella sp.
GCCCAACTCACACAGCCCATCTTCGCCCGTGGCAAGTTGATTGCCAACAAGAAGATAGCCACGCTCACCGAAGAAGACCTGCAGAAGAAGTACGTGCAGACGGTCATCAACGCCGGCAACGAGGTGAACGAGGCCTTGGCCGACTGCATGACGGCCCGCGAGAAGCACAACTACTACCAGCGTCAGGTAGAGGTGCTCGGTGAGGCATACGCGGGTACTCACGAACTGATGGACAACGGAAAGGCCAGTTACATCGAAGTGCTTACTGCCCAGGAGTCGCTGCTCAACGCACAACTCAGCGCAGCCATGAACATGTACACCGCTGCCGAAGCCGTCATTGCCCTCTACATTGCCCTCGGTGGCGGCACCAAGTAATATGATGAGAAAGATAAACATACATACGCCGGTCCTGGCAAGGATAGCATGCTTGCTGGGACTGGCATGCTTGTCCTCCACGGTACAGGCTCAGGAATACCGCGACGTGGTGTTCTTGAAGAATGGCAGCGTCATCAAGGGCTTCTACAAGGAACTCTATCCTTCCGACAGTCTTCGCATGGAGACGATTGACGGCGGGGTGTTGGTGTGTGCCTTCAGCGACATTGAGCGCATAGCCAAGGAGCGCACGCAAATCTATGTCGTCAACACCCAGGAAGCCGATCTGCTGCCTCCTCGTGTATGGCGGCCGAAAGGGTATATCGGCTCTATCGAATACGGGCGTGACATCAATTCGTCCGACTCCCACATCGTCACCACCTCCCTGTTTACAGTGCATGGATACCAGTTCAATCCGTATTTCTATCTCGGATTGGGACTTGGCTTCCAGTACATGGAATATGAGAACGGTGGCCTGAGGCTGTCGTTTACGGAGAGCACGGTACCACTGTTTGCTGATGTGAAGGTGCATCTGCTCAAGTCTCGCATAGCACCATTCATCGACGGCCGGGCGGGCTATTCCGTCAGGGGCTTCAAGGGCGTCTACCTCAATCCCTCTGCCGGAGTCAGTTTCGGCATCTCACCGAGGACTGGCGGCTACCTGGCTATAGGATATTCGTTTCAGAAACTGAAAGGGTATGATGAAATTGATAAGACAAGGTTGGAAGGAATGTCGTTCCGTGTGGGACTCTTCTTCTAAACTGCTGGCTATTGGCTGTTGGCTGCTGGCTGTTGGCTTCCAGACGGTAAGGGCAGAGCAGCCCGTCGTCAACGCCGACCACTCAGCGACCTTCACCCTCAAGGTCCCTGAGGCAAGGAAGGTGGTGCTCGTCTTGTCGGGAAAGGAGTACAAGATGGAGCGCCACGGCGACGTCTTCACCTACACCACCCCGCCCCTGCCGTCAGAGATGTACACCTATTATTATAAATGGGGCGGCAAGGAGGAACTCGACCCGGAGAACAGCCGCGTCACTCGTGACATAGCGCTGAAGATGAACTTTTTCTTCATCGAGGGCGATGTGGCCGACTATTACCTTGACAAGGACATTCCCCACGGCCATATAGACAAGGTGTGGTATCCCTCCACGCTCAACGGCATGTCGCAGCGGCGTATGTTTGTCTATACGCCACCCGGCTACACGGCGGATGAAGCATCCGATTCCCTCCATGAATCCTATCCCGTCCTCTACCTGCTCCACGGCACTGGCGGTGACGAGACTTCCTGGGCCGACTATGGGCGTGCCTGCCAGATATTGGACAACATGATTCACCGGCATGCCATCCAGCCCCTGATCGTCGTCATGCCCAACGGCAACGTTGAACTCGATGCCGCCCCGGGCGAGAGCCCTTACATGGACAAGAAACCGTCAGGCAACAACATCAGTTCCTGGCTTGGCAAATTTGAGAAACTTTTCGTCAAGGAGATAGTGAACTATACCGAGAAGCACTATCGCGTGAAGGCCGACAAGCAACATAGGGCCATCGCAGGCCTGTCGATGGGAGGACTGCACACCCTTTTCATTACCCTCAACAACCCTGACATGTTCGACTGTGTGGGACTCTTCTCTGCACAGACAACAAACATGCTTGACGAAAACAACATCTTCAAAATGGAACGTTTCAACCACAACATGCAGCGTTTCCGTAATGTGTTGGCGATTTTCAAGGACAAGGTGGCGCGTCCTGTCTCACTCTCCTACAGGATGAAAGACATCGACATCTACAACCATTTGGAAGAGAAACTGGCGTGTCAGTTTGAACATGCCCCCCGGCTCTATTACATGGCCATTGGGCATGATGACTTCCTGAAGAAGATGAACAGCGAATACCGTGCCATCCTCGACAAGCACGGCTATCCCTACACCTACGTCGAAACCGACGGAGACCACTCATGGGAAAACTGGCGCAAGTACCTCGTCGATTTCCTCAAGCGAATGCAAAGTATTAATAACTTAATAAATTTATAGCACAATGAAAATCAGACATTATCTAACAATGCTCGCGGTTGCCTTGACAGTTCAGGTCAATGCAGAAACCTACCGTGACATGGAGCCTCTGACACTGGAGACTCCGGAAATGAAGGCCGAACTGGTAGACCTGCCCGAGACACCTCCCCTCCGTATTGGCATGACGGCCCCGTCGGCCAGTTCCAAGATGGACTTTGACTTCTTCAAGTCGAAGACGAATCCAGGCGTTAAGCCCTATAAGTTTATGGACGACCTGACCTTCGTCGGCATCCCCCTGTTCGTTGCAGGCTGGGCCGTCAAGGGCGACAAGGCCATGTTCCGCGTCAACGCAAAGGCAGAACAGGGAGGCAAGAAGAACACCCAACTCCTGACAGACTTCAAGACCGGTATCGACGACTACACGCAGTTCTTCGGCCCCGCCATGGTGGCAGGACTGAAACTGGGCGGTTATGAAGGTCGCAGCGACTGGCCACGCCTGTTGGTCAACGCCGCCTTCTCCTATGGTATCATGGCCGGTTTCGTCAACGGCATCAAGTACACCGCCAAGGAGATGCGCCCCGACGGCTCCACTGCCAACTCCTGGCCCTCCGGCCATACGGCAACCTCATTCGTGGGTGCCACCCTGCTCCACAAGGAGTACGGACTCACCCGCTCGCCCTGGTGGTCGGTGGCAGGCTACGGTGTGGCTACGGCCACTGGCGTGATGCGCGTGCTGAACAACCGCCACTGGATCAGCGACGTGATGTCGGGTGCCGGTATCGGTATCATGTCGGGCGAACTGGGCTATGCCCTCGTTGACCTGATCTTCAAGGAGAAGGGCCTGCTGCGCAACGACCTGGTGCTTGACAGCGAAAAGCCCTCTTTCTTCAGCATCTCCATGGGTGTGGGCCTGGGCAACAAGGACCTCGAGTTCGAAAGTGAGGGCGAGAAGATTGGCCTCAAGTTCCGTGCCGCCACGGTGGTCGATGCTGAGGGTGCCTACTTCTTCAATAAATATGTAGGCGTGGGCGGACGCCTCCGCGTCAGGGGACAGTCGGTCAAGGACTTCGGCGACTTTGCCAACTTTGTGGCCGCTGAGGACCTGTATGCCTGGGATGGCCTGCAGCCCTACTATCAGGATGCATATCCCGAATCCAAGGACTATCTCACCTACCTCGACCGCGTGGGCTATAAGATGGATTCGGAGAGCGCCTGGAATGACAACGCGCCCGTTACTGACAGTTACGGCATCGTGAAGAGCGACCACATCACCGAGTTCACGGGCAGTATCGGTGTCTACTTCAACCTGCCGCTCGGCGAAAGGTTCGCCCTGGGCACCAAGGCACTTGTCGGCCGTTCCATCACCCAGGAACTGGACATCGACGGCCATGCCGAGGGCAACGTGAAGGACATCAGTTACACGATGACGCTCGACAACCGCCCCGGTCACAAGGACATTCTCGGCGACCCCACCGTGTCGCTCAACGACCTGCAGTATCCGAACAACACGGGTGAGAAATGGACCGACGACTGGGAATACCTCACCATCGGAGCCAAGTCATCGACCTCGTTCGGCACTGGCCTCTCGCTCACCTATCGCTACAAGTCCAACTTCTCGTGGCGCGTCTTCTGCGACTACGACTACACCCGCAAGGACTTCACGGCCACCTACGACCCCTTCCACTTCGTGGAGAAGAGCATGACCAGCGGTGCCGGCTTCCTGATGGACATGGCACTCACCACGTCGACAGAGGACTATGCCGACGGTCTGGGTCTGGATGCCCGTGAGTACAAGACCCGCAAGTACATGAACTACTGGACGCTGGGTCTCTCGTTCCTGGTGAATTTCTAAGTTGATGATGATAGTTTATAATATATGTTTTACTTAAATGAAGTGATTATGAAACAGAAATTTTTCGCATTGTTTGCAGCCGCAGTGCTCCTGCTGGGCATGAGCGCCTGTAAAGCAAAGGAAGACAATCCTGTAACTCCGCCAGAGGAGGAGGATGAAGTGTTGAACATCCCAGAACTGGAAATCGATCCCAGTGAGTTCCAGCCTATTGATGTCAGCGTGGCGCTGTTAGGCTCGCTGAGCAATTCTGCTGAAGAGGAGGTTGTCCGGTACTGGTTTACGGACGTGCACGGACAGGTGACTGACGAAACGATGGTAGTGATTACCGACGAGATTACAGCCACCAATGAGGACGACATCCTCACGGTGCTGGACCGTTATGGTATGCTATTGCTTGTTGACCCCAAGGAGGACAATGTGCGCCAATATGCCGAAGAAATGGGTATTGACCCCAATGCCGACTATTCGAAACTGGAACTGATCGGTCTCACAGGTTTGGGAGATCAGTATCTCAGTTATAATGATGATGAATCCGCATCTGAAGATCTTAAAGTCCCTGCGTCTTTCGCTTCGGATGCCGTTTGGGATGTTGCCCCTGCAGAGTATCTGAGACTGAAAGCCTTTGCTCAGTGGGTTGACCTGGTAGTGGAGAAATACACAGAATACCAAAAACAACTCGCAGAACTTGAAAAGGAAGAACAGAACGAACCGGATGCTTGGGCTGATGACGAGCCTGCACAAACCAGGGGAACGTCAGGAAGAGCATTGACGAGATCTGCAGGAAGCGATGTCAAGACTGGATTAAGTCTTAATTCTGTACCTGCAGTAGACAAAAGTATCAATGTCACTCATGAACAAAAATTTAAAAGTTTCCATAATGAAGGACGCGACGATGACCATGAAACATGTTATTTCAGCGCGACATGTAACTACCACTTCATACCACTGTATCAGTTCCCACAAGGAAGTGACCCAGGGGGTGACTATTATATTATAGAGACTTCGATGAACTGGGACTGCTCAAGAACTGATATGGGATATTATAAATATAGTCATGGTGTGGCTACTGCCCGCGACAGTTACCGCTTCTTCCCACTACAGTGCACGTTATATTCAACACCTATACCTAAGAAGAGCGAATATGAGGTGATCGTGCCAGTTAACGGAGAAATCTATCCGGAGAATGTGCCTCATGAAACAACTGTAAACAAATCGCGCAATTTCGAACTTACAGGCAACATATCCGCCGGAGGTGGCTTTAAGAAAGATAAAGACGGAACTGAGGGAGAGGGTAACTTAAGTGCAGATATTGGCTTTGGTGCCAATTATTCGAAATCTCAGGATTACACTGTGGCTGAAATCAATGTCGATAAATATACAGTAAATTCTGGTGTTGGTCATATCTTTAGTGTACCAAATGAATACCATCCTAAAAAAGAGAGTGGACACACCCCTACCATTTATGTTGAAAAAGGAACAAATTTCGCAAAGACACTCTCTGTCAATGAAAGTTGGATATGGAAGGTCAACGGAACCCAGATTGACACTGACGACGTACCCTTCGATATAGAACTTACTGTTAAGCCAAAAGTCTGCTGGTACAGTTATTTCTTTGCCGTCGAATCTTTGGACCGCGAGGACTACCAAGTCGAGATGAAAGGAATGACTACAGTCCCTGCTCCTGTTCGTACGAATCATGCATTCCTGACAATAACAAACAACAGGGAAGACCTTCACATCTTTGGAATTAAGGTAACTGATACCGAATCAAAGGAAGTCGTTTATAAGAAAAAGAGTACGGACAAGGAGCCTGGCGAGAGCGTAAGACTGGCTCTTCCGGCAAACAGAGAATATGATATTGAGTTGAAGATGGGTACTGAATGGAATAACAAAGAGACCTACATCCTCAAGGGATGGGAGGTTGAAGGTTATGCAGACGCAGAATCAACGAGTACCTCTATCTTCTCAAAGAAATAATAGATCACAGGGACAGGTTTTTGATCTTTATCAGTAGCGATCAAAGACCTGTCCCCCTGATTGTGTCCAGTTCGGGTAAAAAGGTTTGTTAGAAAGTCGGAATAAACGTAAGCAGTCAATTTTTACCGTATTGCGTGCGAGTTGATTAATGCCTACCTTTGCGCTCAGGATTTTAAACACTGAGTGCAATGAATAATAAGAAAGAAGGCGAGTACTACTATCAGATGGTGCGAAAGTACAAGGACGA
>JAFUAK010000018.1 GCA_017460765.1 Prevotella sp.
GTGGCCCACGACTGTGAGATCGGCAATGGCTGCATCATCGGCAACTCCACGAAGTTTGCTGGTGAAGTGGTGGTTGAGGACTATGCCATCATTTCTGCCACCTGTCTGTTCCACCAGTTCTGTCGCGTGGGCAGTTACATCATGTTCCAGGGCGGTTCTCGCACGAGTCAGGATATTCCTCCTTATGTCATTGCGGGCAAGGAACCAGTGCGCTATGCAGGAGTAAACCTGATCGGTCTGCGCCGTCGCGGATTCCCCAACGAGACTATCGAGGCCATCCACGATGCCTACCGTATCATCTATGCACAGGGCATGCTGAAAGACGGTATCGCCGAGGCAAGGGCCAAATATCCCAACTCCAAGGAAGTGGAGTATATCTGCTCCTTCATAGAGAGTTCAAAACGAGGCATTATCCGATAGGCTGAATCTCACTTGGGAAAGACGCTGATAGTCATTGCCGGACCTACTGCCGTTGGGAAATCGGACTTGTGTCTGGATATTGCCAAGCACTTTGACATTCCCATCATCAATGCCGACTCCAGGCAGATCTTCCGTGAACTGAGGATTGGCACAGCCCGTCCCACAGAGGAACAGATGCAGGAAGTGAGGCATTTTTTTGTGGGGACACTCGGACTGGAGGACTACTATAGCGCATCGCTCTTTGAACAGCAGGTATTGGAGTTGTTGGAACGACTGTTTCAGGACAGCGACTATGCCCTGATGGCAGGTGGCAGTATGATGTATATCGATGCCGTGTGCAATGGGATCGACGACATCCCGACCATCGATGACGAGACACGTGCCACGATGAAGCGGCGACTCGCGGAGGAAGGTCTGGAACGTCTGTGCGAGGAACTGCGCCGACTGGATCCAGAATACTATGAGATCGTTGATAGGCAGAATCCCCGTCGTGTGGTACATGCCCTTGAGATCTGTACGATGACAGGCACTACCTACACCTCTTTTCGCAAGCGTGAGAAACGGGAGCGGCCCTTCGACATCATTAAGATCGGTCTGAACCGTCCGCGCGAGGAACTCTACGAGCGCATCAACCAGCGTGTGAATCGGATGATGGCCGACGGACTTCTGGATGAAGTAAAGTCGCTCCTGCCCCAAAGACATCTGAATGCACTCAACACGGTCGGTTACAAGGAACTGTTCGACTATCTCGACGGTCGCTGGCCACTCGAAGAGGCCGTGGAACGCATCAAGGGCAACACCCGCCGCTATGCACGCAAACAACTCACCTGGTACAAAAAGGACGAGCGAATCCGCTGGTTCCATCCTGACAATAAAGAAGAAATAATCGACTATATCATTCAAAGATGAAAGAAAGAATTTCTGAAATAGTAAGCCGTATCTGGCAATGGGTCAAGAAATTATGGCCTTGGTACAAGAGTCTCTATCAAGGTAGGCCTTGGTATATCAAGACACTCGTAGCCATCGTCTCCGTCATTGTCGCCTTCTTCCTTTACCTGGGCGCTGTGGATATCAACTTCCTCTGGCTTTTCGGCAAGTCGCCCTCGATGAGTACTATCAAGAACAAGCGGCCTGCGGAAGCCTCACAACTCTTCAGTGCCGACGGTGTGCAGATCGGCAAGTACTTCAGCGAGAACCGTACACCCGTAGACTATGAAGATGTGAATCCCGTCTTCTGGCGGGCCCTTATCGATACGGAGGACGAGCGTTTCTACTCGCATAACGGTATCGACTATACGGCTTTTGCCGCCGTGGCCAAGGAGTTTATCCTGCACCACGATGCCCGCGGCGCTTCCACTATTACCCAACAGTTGGCGAAGAACCTCTTCCGCACACGCTCTGAGTACTCTACTGGTCTGCTGGGAAATATCCCCGGCGTGAAGATGCTCATCATGAAGAGCAAGGAGTGGATCACGGCCTACAAACTCGAGTTTTTCTTCTCCAAGAACGAGATCCTGACACAATATGCCAATACCGTTGACTTCGGTTCCAACGCCTTTGGCATCAAGACGGCCTGCAAGACCTACTTCAACTGTAAGCCACAGGACCTGACGGCAGAGAATGCCGCCATCCTTGTGGGTATGCTGAAGGCCACCACCTATTATAATCCCCTCATCAACCCGGAGAATGCGTTGAAGCGCCGTAATATCGTGCTTGACCTGATGCAGCAGCACGGAGACCTGACGCAGGCAGAATGCGACTCGTTGAAGAGTCTCGACATCAAACTCGACTACAGCGTGGAGTCTGCCTACGACGGACAGGCCAACTACTTCCGTGAGGCGGTGGCCAACGAACTGAAGGACTGGTGCCACGACAATGGCTACGACCTCTATACCGATGGTCTGAAGATTATCACGACCATCGACACCCGTATGCAGAAATACGCTGAAGAGGCTGCCAGCAAACAGATGTCGCAGGTGCAGAAGACCTTCAACCAGCACTGGGGCAACATGAATCCTTGGCAGGATGAGCGCCACATTGAGATAGCCCATTTCATTGAGGATATCGCCAAGCGCCTGCCTGTCTATAAATACCTCTCCAAGAAGTTCGACGGCAATGAGGACTCCATTAACTACTACCTGAACCTGCCCCACCCTGTGAAGGTGTTCGACTATGAGAAGGGAAAGGTGGAAAAAGAACTCTCCACGATGGACTCTATCCGCTATATGGTGCGCTTCATGCATTGCGGCTTTGTGGCGATGGAACCGCAGACAGGTCACGTGAAGGCCTGGGTGGGCGACGTCGATTTCCACTCTTGGAAATACGATAAGGTAACAGCCAAGCGCCAGCCTGGTTCCACGTTCAAACTTTTCGTATATACGGAGGCTATGAACCAAGGTATCACCCCTTGCGACACCCGCAAGGACGAGTTCTTCTCGATGAAGGTGATGCAGAACGGCAAGGAGGTTACCTGGGCTCCTACCAATGCTGACGGTCATTTCTCTGGTGCCAACATCACATTGAAGCAGGCCTTCGCCATGAGTATCAACTCTGTAGCCGTGCGTCTCGGGCAGGAGTGTGGCATTGATAATATCGTGAAGACGGCCCACGACATGGGTATCAAGTCAAAACTCGATCCTACACCCTCACTGACGCTGGGTGCCAGCGACGTGACCCTGCTGGAGATGGTCGATGCCTACTGTACACCTGTGAACGACGGGCGTCAGAATGACCCTGTGCTGGTGACGAGCATTCTCGATCGCGACGGCAATGAGATCTATGTGGCTCCCACGCAGAACAAACAGGTTATTCCCTATCGCAGTGCCTACCTCGTGCAGCAGTTGCTGCGTGGTGGTATGAGTGGTACGAGTTCCCGTCTGATGGGCTTCGTAGGCTACGACAAGGCAGCCGATACAGACTTCGGTGGAAAGACGGGAACATCCAATAACCACTCCGATGCCTGGTTCATCGGTGTTACGCCCAAACTTGTAGTCGGTGCCTGGGTGGGTGGAGAGTACCGTAGCATCCATTTCCGTACGGGCATGCTCGGACAGGGTAACCGTACGGCACTTCCCATCTGCGGCTACTTCCTCGGATCCGTGCTTAATGATCCTGACTTTAAGCAGTATCGCTGCAAGTTCGCTGAGCCGCGCGATGCCAGTCTCTCGCAACTGATGTATGACTGCACGGGATACTTTAATGCTGCTTCTGACTCTGATTCCATCGGTGTCGATTCAGTCGCCGTAGAATATGATAATAGTGAGGCCATTTTCTACGATGAATTCGGTAATCCGCTGCCTCGTCCCGGCAAATCGTCATCAGAACCGGAGGAAGCCGATAACACTCCCGAACCCCAGCAGAATGGAGAGGCCGTCAAGGAAGATTGATCAATGAAAGGCGGTAGCGTGGAACTGGATATAGACAACAAGGAGTGGCAGGATGCCCTTCAGATTGTCAACTATACCCGTCGCTCGCTCTTCCTCACGGGAAAGGCGGGCACTGGTAAGTCGACTTTCCTGCGCTACGTCTCTGACAACACCAAGAAGAAGCACGTGATACTTGCACCTACGGGTATTGCTGCCATTAATGCAGGAGGTTCTACGCTCCACAGTTTCTTCAAACTGCCCTTCCACCCGCTGCTGCCCAACGACTCGCGCTACAGTTGGCGTCATATCAAGGAGACTCTGAAATATACGGGTGCCCAGCGCAAACTGCTCCGCGAGGTCGAACTGATCATCATCGACGAGATTAGTATGGTACGTGCCGACATCATTGATTTCATCGACAAGGTGCTGCGCGTCTATACAAGAAATCCTGAGCCTTTCGGTGGCAAGCAACTTCTGTTGGTGGGTGACATCTACCAGTTGGAACCGGTCCTGAAGGATGAAGACCGCCAACTGCTCCAGCCTTTCTATCCATCCTCGTATTTCTTCAATGCCAAGGTGTGGCAGCAGATGCCTATTGTCTCCATCGAACTGCGCAAGGTGTATCGGCAGACAGACAGCCGTTTCATCGCTATTCTCGACCGCATCCGCAACAATACGGCTACCCCTGCCGACCTGGATGCTCTGAATGCGCGCGTGGTTCCAGAATCAAACGATTCGAATGGACTAAGCATCACCCTTGCAGCCCGCCGCGACATCGTGGACTATATCAACGAGCAGCAACTGTCTGCCCTCGACGGCGCACCCTCCACCTTCTTTGGTGTAATTCAGGGTGATTTCCCGGAGACCTCGCTCCCCACCCCCATGGAACTGCAACTAAAGCCTGGTGCACAGGTGATCTTCATCAAAAACGACAAGGACAAACGCTGGGTGAACGGTACACTGGGCACCATCGAGTACATCGCCGAGGAGGAAGGCATCATCGGTGTCATCACGGAGGAAGGCGTGGAGCACGATGTGGAGCGCGAGGTATGGGAGAACATGCGCTACACCTTCAACGAGAAGGAACAGAAGATCGAGGAACAATTACTGGGCACCTATACCCAGTTCCCCATCCGTCTGGCGTGGGCTATCACCGTCCATAAGAGCCAGGGCCTTACGTTCAATCAGGTAAGTATCGATTTCGGAGGCGGCGGAGCCTTTGCAGGCGGGCAGACCTACGTGGCCCTCTCACGCTGCACTTCGCTCGAAGGCATCACGCTGAAGGCTCCCTTGCGCCAATCGGATATCTTCGTCAGGGCTGAGGTCGTGCAGTTCGCCAACCGCTACAACGACCAGGCACTTATCTCCCAGGCAATGCAGGAAGGCAAGGCAGACCGTGAGTACCACGATGCCGTAATAGCCTTTGACAGAGGCGATTTCAATCTGTTCCTTGAGAATTTCTTCAAGGCTATCCACTCCCGCTATGATATCGAAAAACCTCATATCAGGCGCTTCATCCGTCGTAAGTTGGAGATCATCAATCGCCAGAAGTCGGAGATCGAAGACCTGAAGTCACAACTCAACGCCAAACAGGATCTGCTGAAGCGGCTCGCTGCCGAATACACCATCCTGGGCCGTGAGTGCGAACATGAGCACATGACGGAGGCAGCCATCCGCAACTACGAGAAAGCCCTCGAACTCTACCCCGATGCAGGAGATGCCAAGCGTCGGCTGAACAAACTTAAATCCGCCTGAGATGTCGATGAAGAGAAAACTGCTGATAGTAAGTGTATTGATCCTCATGCCCTGTTCCATCGCCCTGGCACAGGAAGAAGACAATCTGCCCTTCAGCCATATGGGTGTTGGTGTCAGTGTCGGCACGACAGCCCTCGGCGTCAATGTCTCCACCGTCCTCACGCCTTGGATGGGAGTCCGTGCAGGCATCAACGTATGGCCGATGTTCAAATTAGGCCACGCCATGCATTTCCGCACGGCTGACAACTGGGAGCCCGGCTACTACCTGCAGCATCTCGATGAACTCAATGCCCGACTCTCGGCTGAAGAAAGGGTTCTCCCCACCATCGATGACATCATGGACGTGAATTTCAAGGTTCATCCCAAGTTGACTGCCGGCCATCTGCTTTTCGACATTTTTCCCTTCCCCACTCGCAGCAGTTTCCATCTGACGGGAGGTGCCCACCTCGGTACAGGCACAGTCGTGTATGTCCATAACAAGCGCGATGGTATCCTGTTGCCCATCACCATGTGGAACAAGGCCATCGATAATCCCGAGGCTCATCCTGTCGTGGAGAAGTACAATCTGCCGCGCATCGGACTGGCTCTGGGTGACTACTTCATCACGCCCGACGAGGAGGGTAACATCAACGCCAAGATACGCGTCTCCGGCTTCCGTCCCTATCTGGGAATGGGGTTCGGGCGTCCAGTGCCCCACAAGCGCATTGGCTGTCAGTTCGACTTCGGCCTGCAGTTCTGGGGCCGTCCGCGCGTCTATGTCAATGGTGAGGAACTGAAGCCAGAGAAGGTTGGCGACGACCTTGACGATATCCTCAGCATAGTCAGCCGCATCCGTGTCTTCCCTGTCCTCAACGTCCGTCTCGTAGGTCGGATCTTCTAATTATTATTTTTGCACTATGAATAAGATTACAAACATAGCATTCGACCTTGGAGGCGTGGTGATGGCACTGAGCCATGAGAATGCTGTCATGAAATTCAAGGAGTTAGGATTGCGAGATGCTCAGAATCACCTCGATGCCTTCTGTCAGCACGGCATTTTCGGCGACCTGGAGAGTGGCAAGATCTCGCCAGAGGAATTCTGCGAGGAGTTGGGCAGGATGATCGGCAGGAAACTCACCCTTGACGAGTGCTACGATGCCTGGCACGCCTACGTGGAGTCCGTGCCCCAGCGCAACCTTGACGCTCTGCTCAGGCTCCGTGCCGATGGCTATAAGGTTTGCCTGCTCTCAAACACCAATCCCTTCATGATGCAATGGGCCTGGTCGCCGGAATTTGACGGCGCTGGCCACCCCATCGACTACTATTTCGACCGTCTCTACCTGAGTTACGAATGCCGCGTGATGAAGCCTTCGCCCGAGATTTTCAGAATGATGCTCCAGGGCCAGCAGGCCACAGCCGCCGAAACGCTCTTTATTGACGACAGTCCCAAGAACTGCGAAGTGGCCCGACAACTGGGCATCAGCACCCTTTGTCCTCATAACAACGAGGACTGGACGCATCGCCTCCTGACGCACATTTCTGAATCTTCCAAACTTTTGTAGGAGTTATTTTGCGGTGCCATAAACTCAGGGCGCTCCAGTAGAACCGGTTTCTCTGGAGCTTCCCCTTCTCCCTGAGTTTAGGTTAGTCCAATTGCTCATAGACAGAATTGTTACTCTTATATTCTGGCACTATTTCCTTCATCTTCTTGACTGTAGCCAAGTCATCATATTTCTTGGCAATATTTATGAGATCCGCGATATTCTTGTTTACTTCCTTATAATCATATTGCCTTACCTCGGCAATCTGAATCTTATCGTGGAAGGAAGGCTTGTTACCTTCTTGCTCACTCAACACCTCTTCATACAATTTCTCACCTGCACGAAGTCCTGTCACTTTTATCTCAACATTCTTGGCACCCGACAAGTATATCATACGTCGAGCCAGTTCGATTATTCTCACGGGTTGCCCCATATCGAACACGAAAATCTCTCCCCCGTGACCTTTGACACCTGCCTCAAGCACTAATTTACAAGCTTCTGGGATCAGCATGAAATAACGCATGACACGTTCATCTGTAACTGTGACAGGACCACCGCGCTTGATTTGCTCACGGAAAAGTGGAATGACAGAACCGTTTGAACCAAGAACATTTCCGAAACGAGTTGTAACGAATTGGGTTGTATCTTGAGCATTGTTAAGACTCTGAACGTATATCTCGCAGATACGTTTTGAACATCCCATCACATTAGTCGGATTCACGGCTTTGTCTGTCGATATCATCACAAACTTCTTCACACCGTATTTCACACTGAGATCGGCCAAAACCTTGGTTCCATAAACATTATTCAGAACAGCCTCCGTAGCGTTGGCTTCCATCATAGGCACATGCTTGTAGGCGGCTGCATGGAATACAAAATCAGGTTTAAACGCTCTGAATAATTTCTCCATACGATGCTCATGGCAGATGCTGGTCACGATAATTTCAGCCTCAATATCAGGAAATTGGCTCGCCATCATCAGACTGACATCATGCTGTGGCGTTTCTGCCTGATCCAAAAGTATCATTGTCGACGGTCTGAATACGGCAATTTGCCTTGTGATTTCAGAACCTATCGACCCGGCAGCGCCTGTTATCATGACACTTTTGCCTGTAAGCATGTCGCCAACAGAAGCCATGTCAATCTTAATCTCTGAACGAGGCAGAAGATCCTCTACTGAGACTTCTTCGACTTGCATATGGCCCTGGCTTTTGCCTGCAAATCCTCCTCCCTCCATACTGGCCTCCTTAGCCTGTTGGGCAAAGAATATTCTGACGCCAGCCTTGATCATCATATCTTGCAAATCAGCATTTTTACGGAAATCATCCACTCTATAGGGCGAGACCAGTATTGCCTGAATCCTCCTCTTCTCTATAATTGAACTCAGGTCGTCGCCGATATAATACACCTTCTTTCCCATCAGTTGCAGGTGGTGGGCGCGCTTATCGTGAGAGATAAATCCACAGATAGAGAAACGCTTTGGTTTCTGAGAGTGAATATTCTTTGCAAGTCCAACTCCTCCTGTAAAGGCACCGTAGATCAGAACCCGCATAGAGTATTCATTGGAAAACGACACATCGTGGAGAGCCTTCACTACAATCCTGACAAACCACATCAGGAGCGTTGCGATGATAAAGGCCACGGATATTTCAGTACGTGTCAGTCCTGTCAGTCCATTGATTCCGTTTTTCTCAAAGATGAAGGATGCAGACATTGCCAAAGCCCAAGTGATGGCATTTGCGTAGGCCACGTGAAGCAGGTCAACGAAACTGGAGTATCTGATAACACCAGAGTAAGTGGAAAAAAACTTTGCGCCTATCCAACTGAGCATTGCATAGAAACAGGAAGAATAAAGCACCTCGATACGTGACTGGAACATGTTGAGCGTCTTGTTAAACACCCAATAAGCCAAAAGTGCTGATACGAATACAATCATCGTATCAACGAGCAGAAGGCACCAGTAAGGCAGTGACTCCTTTGAGAAATACCAGTTCAGGATCTTCTTCAGCGTTTCCATTATTCTTTGATGTATCTGCATATATAGCGAAACAGGTCGTTGGTGGCCGTACTCTCCGACACACCGTCAGTAAAGGTCAGCGCAATGTCTGGATGCCTGATACCTTGCGTATTTTTCTTGATGGTAAGGGCTATAGTGATGACAATCTGATTCCCAGACTTGCGGATGTGCCGTATTTTCATCTTCTCGATGTAGGCGAATAGTACTCTGGGATCCTGTTCTCTCAGGATTCCTGCCAGACTGCCGTTGTATGGACTTTCCATGTATTTCTCCGACAACCTTTGCAATATCCGAGCCAAGCGTCGGCCAATCACATTGCCGTCAATACGGTCGGTGTCGAAGTCAGGTATCGAACAGTCGAGGCCTATCTCTCTTCTTACATCATCATTACGAGAATCGCTGACCGTAAAGGATGAGCTATAGTCACACATACCTACTGCCACAGCATGGCCTGTCGCCATCGTTAACAGCGACATCAGAATCAGTTTTTTCATTTTGGTACTATTTTCAATATACATAAAAAGCGTGAATGTCTGCCTTCTGCCCGTCCGCTTCTTAGGTCCTAGGAAAACCTCACCAGTAAACAGACAGAATTGACGCTCACGCTGAAGGTATATTTTTA
>JAFUAK010000141.1 GCA_017460765.1 Prevotella sp.
ACTTCGGCGGCAACCAGCAGGGCTTCGTCTGGGATGCCCGCTACTCAGGCAAGTTCGCCCATGCCTATAAGAACAAATACGACGGCTATGTGCCAGGCTCACAGTTCCGCGAACAGGCCGCCCGACTGATGCTCGGCTTTAACAAGCAGTGGGGCCACTCCCACCTTATCTGGACCACCATCCACCAGACGCCCAGCATCATCGAAGGTGAGCGCGATGAAGAAACCGGCGAACTTTTCACTTCTCACTCTTCACTTCACACTTACGAGAAGGCCCTGCCTTTCCAGCAGATCAAGCACTACAAGGCCGTCTGGGACAACTCCTTCAACCTCTCCCAAGGCTGGCTGAAGGCCATCGTCGGCTACCAGCAGAACTGCCGTCAGGAGTTCGAGGAGAGCGAGGATGAATACGAACTGTTCTTCAAACTCCACACGCTGACCTACGACCTGCGCTATCTGACGCAGGAGTTCGACGGCTGGAAACTCGCTGCCGGCATCAACGGCATGTGGCAGCAGTCGCAAAACCTCGGCGAGGAGACACTCATCCCCGCCTACAGTCTCTTCGACATCGGCGGCTATGCTACGGTGAGCAAGACCCTCGAACGCCTGACGCTCAACGGCGGCCTGCGCTACGATTACCGCCATCTGGATTTCAACGACCGCAACTTCAGCAACCTGACGGGCAGCATCGGTACCGTGTGGAACATCAGCGACCACACGAACCTCCGTCTGAACCTCGCCCGCGGCTTTCGCGCCCCCAACATGAGTGAACTGGGCAGCGACGGCGTCCACGAGGGCACGCTGCGCTACGAGATCGGCAACCCCGACCTGAAGGCAGAATACAGTTGGCAGGCCGACCTCGGCCTCGACTTCACGTCGCAGTACATCTCTGCCCAGATCGCCCTCTTTGCCAACCGCATCGAGAACTACATCTTCGCCAAACGTATCGGCGAAGTGGTGGAGGAAGGCTACAGGACCTACGAATACACTCAAGGCGACGCCCGCCTGCTGGGCTTCGAGGCCGGCTTCGACTTCCACCCCATCCACGCCATCCACTTCGAGAACACCTTCTCGTATGTCGATGCCCGTCAGTTGCATGCCGATGACGACACGAAGTACCTGCCGATGACACCTGCCCCCCGCTGGACCTCCGACCTGAAATTCGAACTCAGCCACGACGGACAGTTCCTCAACAACAGTTACATCGCCATCGGCCTGGAGGCCTACATGAAGCAAGATCACTATTACAAGGCCGACGACACGGAGACCGCCACGCCCGGCTATGCCCTGCTGAACCTCTCCGCCGGTGCCGACCTCATGATACGGAAAAAGAAGATTGCCGAACTTTACGTCACCGCCGATAATCTCCTTAACAAGGCTTATCAGAACCACCTCAGCCGTCTGAAGTACGCCGACATCAACAGCGCCACAGGCCGCCAGGGTGTCTACAACATGGGTCGCAACATCACCTTCAAGGTCGTCGTCCCCATCACCCTTTAATTGACTCTAAAGACTCTGCGCCGTGATCACGGTGCAGAGTTTCTGGATGACATCATCGAAGGTGTCTTTGTTGATAGCATGTTTTTATTGAAGGGCCAACGCTGCTCACTAACGTTAAAAAGGCATAATAGAGCGCAACTTTTACCTGTTTTATTTTTCTGCAATTACAATTTTCTATATCTTTGCAGAAAAATAAAACGCATATTTATGGATAGGATTATCGGTAGGAAGCAAGAGAGAGGCGAATTGTTGGAACTTTATAACAGCGACAGAGCCGAGTTTGTCGCAGTGTATGGTCGTCGCCGTGTTGGCAAGACTTTTCTCGTTGACGAGACGTTAGGCAATCGTATTACTTTCCGGCATGCAGGATTGTCGCCCATCGACGAAAACGGCAAGCAGAATTTGATGAAAGACCAACTGAAGCACTTTTATCACTCTCTGCTGAGTCAGGGAATGAAGAAAAGTCATCAGCCAACGTCATGGCTTGAAGCATTCTATATGTTAGAGATGCATCTGCAGAACATTGATAATGGCTCACGGCAAGTGGTATTTATTGACGAACTGCCTTGGATGGACACGCCTCGTTCAAAATTCATCACGGCTTTGGAGGGATTCTGGAACGGCTGGGCATGCCATCGTCATAACCTGATGCTGGTGGTCTGCGGCAGTGCCAACTCCTGGATGCTCGACAATCTGGTGAACAACCACGGTGGACTTTACGGCCGTGTCACTTACGAAATCAGGCTAATGCCTTTCACACTCAAAGAATGTGAGGCCTTCTTTCAAAGTAGGAGCATCCGGATGTCACGGTATGACATTGTGCAGAGTTACATGATGCTGGGGGGAATCCCTTTCTATCTGAACTATTTCAAGAAAGGCCTCAGTCTGGCGCAAAACATCGACCGTCTATTCTTTGCCCCCAATGCCAAACTACGCGATGAATACGACAGGCTTTTCGCCTCGGTGTTTAGTAACCCAGACGAAATGAAACGGATTGTCGTCTGTCTGAGTACCCGACATGCAGGCTATACCCGCCAGGAGATACTGAAGAAAGCGAAGATAGACGATAGCGGATCTGCCACCAAGATGCTGAAGGCGCTGGAAGCCAGCAATTTTATCTTGAAGTATCAGCCATTCGGAAAGGGGAAGCGTGAGGAGTGCTATAAACTGACAGACTCCTTTTGTCTGTTTTTCCTTCGTTGGGTAGAAGGGCACAACAGCATGAATTCTGATTTCTGGATGCTGAATCAGGCATCACCGTCCGTCAGTAGTTGGCGCGGCATTGCCTTTGAAGAGGTCAGCCTCTCGCATATCCAGCAGATAAAGGCAGCGCTTGGTATTTCGGGCGTTTCCTCGGAGCAGTCAGCATGGGTCGTAAAGGGGGATGACGAGAAAGAGGGCGCACAGATTGACTTGCTTATCAGTCGCAAGGATAATGTGGTGAACATGTGTGAGATGAAGTTCTATGGGGAAGAGTTCACCGTCACAAAGGCATACGAGCGTAAGTTGGCTCACCGTCAGATCCTGATTTCCGAGATGGTCAGTCGCCGTACTGTGATTCATCCAGTACTTATCACCACCTATGGCCTGACCTATAATGAATATAGTGGAGCCTTCGCCCAAACGCTGACCATAGACGATTTGTTTGCGTAGCATCTTCGACCGTTCTAACGACAAGAAGGAGACGCTTATGCCCTTATGGCCTGAAGAGCCGACGAGGAGCAATCACCCTATCACGGTGCAGAGTTTCTGGATGTCAGGATTATCACCTTATGATATTCAGTATGCCTGATGCTGGCGTCTCCTGCATTTTGATATAGGCGAATAGTTTCTTGCCCGCATCCTTCAGGCTGGCTCCGAATAAGTAGACCACACCGTCGATGATTAGGAACCTGTCATGATTATGCCTGCTGGTATTAATCGTTATCGGTGGATACTGCTGATTATGCCGTTGCACGTCCAATTGCTGTTGCTGATTCAACTGGCGGGTATAGATGGTAGCAGCGACACCTGGTCCCCGATTGCTCAGCATCGTCAGCGTATCAACATTGATGTAGTTATCAACCAGTACAATAGTCTTCCTTGCTTGTTTTATCAGATTGATGATATGTGCGTATGCCTCAAATATCTGTCCATCGTAGAACACACCCTCGACCGGCGGCAAAGATGTTTTCACAAAGAAATCGATCTTGTTTTGAATTTCGTTTAGTTGCCTGTCA
>JAFUAK010000142.1 GCA_017460765.1 Prevotella sp.
CAGTGCGACGGGAGGTTTCATGGCCGGTGTCGATGCTGCCTATCAGGTAAACAACTGGTTTGAGGTGGCCGCAGGTGTCAACTGGGCGCAGGCTGGTAGCGGATGGAAGGATACCGACTTCAACGTGAATGGTGTGAACATAAAAGTCAAAGACCTGAAGATTGAGACCAGTTACGTCAATGTGCCCGTAACCGCCAATTTCTATATTCTGAAGGGCTTTGCCCTGAAGACTGGTGTGCAGTTCGGTTACCTGACGAGCGCCAAACTGAAAGGTGAGGCCACTTCCGGTAATCTGACACAGAAAATGGACCAGGACGGCAAGGATGAGTTCAACAAGTTCGACCTTTCTATCCCCGTGGGCCTGAGTTATGAGTTCAAGAACCACATTGTGCTCGATGCCCGCTACAACATCGGCCTGACCAAGGTGAACAAGGAAACAGAGGAGGGCTTCAAGGATGGCCGTAACATCTCCTTTGCCCTCACCGTTGGCTACAAGTTCGGTCTTTAAAAAGAATGATGACGGCGAAACTCTCTCATAATATATGACCCCGTGCGGCGGCGAGCCGTCTGAAAGCAAAAGCCGCCGCACGTTTTTGGAAACGAATATCCGACGAAAGAACTATATAAAAACAAGGATTAAAGGATGAAAAAGATTTTAGCAATGGTCGCAGTCACCTTAATGACTGCAGTGAGCGCACAGGCTCAGAATGAGAACCTGCGTCATGAACTGAGCCTTTCATACGGTTTCGCAAGTACGACACAGTGGGGAGAAGGCCTCGGCGAGGGTATCTCCTTGATATTCTCAGACACCCAGTATGATGACGACTTTGTGCTGGGGCCCATCTCGGCAGAGTATTTCTATCATTGTGACGATCCCAGACTCGCTGTCGGTGGCATCGTGTCGTATTCCAAATGGGACAGCGATGTCCAGAAGAAGAGTGGTAGCCACGAAAAGGTGGGTGAGCGCAAGCGTAATTACATTGCCGTGATGCCCGCCATCAAGTGGTACTGGATCAACAAGAACAGTTTCGGCCTCTACTCCAAGGGTGCCATAGGGGCAGCCTTCCTAAACAGCACGGAGAAGAAGTTCGCCACCAACGAGTCGAAAGACGAGAACAGCACGCACCTCATGGTTCAGTTATCGCTTATCGGTGCCGAGTTCGGCAGGCAGATTCGCGGCTTTGCAGAGTTGGGCGTGGGCGAGCAGGGCGTCATTCTGGCTGGTCTGCGGTATAAGTTCTAAACTGAGACATCCGACAAAAGGCCGATATATATAAAGGTATAATGACGAAACCAAGACTGTGGATGAATAAGGCAATGCATGGGATGGTGCTGGCCGTCCTCACGACAGGTCTTCTGAGTTCGTGTACTATTCAGGAGATTTTCAGCGACGTGTTAGAATCCAGTACATATCATGGATTACAGAATGCACAGAAGTCGAAAGGATCGCATCCCAGTGCCAAGCAACAGGCGAAGGAGGCCGAGAAACTGAAGCAGGAAGGCAAATGCCCCTCCTGCCGGGGTTTCGGCAAGACTC
>JAFUAK010000143.1 GCA_017460765.1 Prevotella sp.
CAACGCCACCGCAAAAGGAGGATGATCCTGAATGGGAGGCTGTCCGCGTGATTGCTGAGGACTTGAGCGTGGATCAGAGTACTGACTTCGACTTCAATGATGTGGTGTTCGACGTTCGTCGCTGCACAAAGGGCAATAGCAAGGTGAGTGTGGGTACTACGCAGATCGTCCTGAGGGCTGCCGGTGGTACGCTGCCCCTGTATGTAGACGGCCACGAGGTGCACGAGGCATTCGGTGTAGACACCAAGGTGATGGTGAACACTCACGCATCAGGACGCTATAACGGTGTTGATGATAGAGACTCTGTGGTGTTCTCAACCACTAACGATGCCGGCAAGACCATCCGCCAGATTGCCAAGGACATCAGAGTGTATGTCATCAAGAAGATAGACAAGGTTGAAACGGAATGCGACCTCACTGCACCTCATGGCGACGTGGCCAGCAAACTTGCCGTTGGCGTCGACTACGAGTGGTGCAACGAGCGTCAGGATATCGACGAGAAGTACACACTGGACGACGGCACCAGCCTGTTCAAGGCCTACGTACAGGGCGAACTTGGCACTGACTGGTACCTGGTGGGCAAGACTCATAAGAAATAATTTTTTTCATCAAGTACTTAAATACTAGTCCACGAGGGGCGTCTGCGGGAGCAGATGCCCTTTTTTTACACAAAAAGAACCGTCCCTTTTGTGTAATAACGGAAAAAGTTGTACCTTTGCAGTCAGTATGGTATTGAATTATATTTGGATCGCATTTTTCATCATCGCCTTCGTCATCGCGCTGGTGAAACTGGTGTTTCTGGGAGACTTCGAAGTGTTCCCGGCCATGATGGACTCGACGTTTGCCTCATCAAAAACGGCCTTTGAGATTTCGCTGGGACTGACTGGAGTATTGTCGCTCTGGCTGGGCATCATGAAGATTGGCGAGAAGGGCGGCGTGGTCAACGTGCTGGCCCGATTGCTCAGACCCATCTTCACGCGGCTGTTCCCAGAAATCCCTGCGGGCCACCCCGTGACGGGCTCCATCTTCATGAACATCGCGGCCAATATGCTGGGCCTCGATAACGCTGCCACGCCCCTCGGCCTGAAGGCGATGGAGCAGTTGCAGGAACTCAACACCAAAAAGGATACGGCCTCGAACCCGATGATCATGTTCCTCGTGCTGAACACGAGCGGACTGACGCTGATACCGATCTCCATATTGGTGTATCGCGCCCAACTCGGCGCGGCCCAGCCCACGGATGTATTTATCCCCATCCTGCTGGCCACGTTCTTCTCGACGCTGGCAGGCATCATCATCACGAGCCTCTTCCAGAAAATCAACCTGCTGAACCGCACGATGCTGCTCACGCTGGGCGGTCTGGCACTGGCCGTAGCCGCCGTCATCTGGGGCTTCGGACAGATGGACTCGCTGCTGATGAACAAGGTGAGCACCTCGGCGGCGAACATCATGCTGATGACGATTATCGTGGCCTTTATCCTGGCTGGCGTGAAGAAGAAGGTGAACGTCTATGATGCCTTTATCGAGGGTGCGAAAGATGGCTTTACGACGGCAGTGAGAATCATCCCCTATCTCGTGGCTATCCTCGTTGGAATCGGCGTTTTCCGCGCCTCAGGAGCGATGGATATGCTCATCGGCGGCATCGAGTGGACGGTGCAGGTCTGCGGCGGCAATACCGACTTCGTGGGGGCCCTGCCTACGGCCCTGATGAAGCCCCTCTCGGGCAGTGGGGCGCGCGGCATGATGGTGGATGCGATGACCACCTACGGAGCCGACTCGTTCGTGGGTCGCCTGAGTTGCATCTTCCAGGGCTCGACGGATACCACCTTCTACATCCTGGCTGTCTACTTCGGCAGCGTCGGCATCGTGAAGACGCGCCATGCCGTCGCCTGCGGCCTGCTTGCCGACCTCGCCGGCATCATCGCCGCCATCGCAATCGCTTACTTATTCTTTGGGTGATTAGGGATATATTAGGGTAAATTAGGGTTATTAGGTATGGAAGAATATCAGAAACAACCAGGAAGTTACAAATCGCTGAAGGCTTATCAGAAGTCGGAGTGCGTATATGATATTACCTACTATTTCGTAGAGCACTTCTTGGATAGGGGGCATGATCGCACGGTCGACCAAATGCAGCAGGCAGCACGCTCTGGGAAACAGAATATCGTAGAAGGCTACAGCGATGCCGAAGGCTCCTCTGCCTCACATCATAAACTTACCGTCATTGCTAAAGGTAGTCTCGAAGAACTGCTAGAGGACTACGAGGACTATCTGCGTGTCCACAATCTGGAACGCTGGGGCCAGCAACATCCAAAATTTATTGCCTGCATCCCTCTTTTCCAAAAACATAATGACAGTGCTTGGTATCGACGGCAGATAAAAGGGCGCAGCGATGAAGATATCGCTAATATCGCCATCATCGTGATTCATCAGACGCTGGCGCTGCTGCGGGGACTCATTGACAGGATCGACAAGCAATTCCTCGAAGAAGGCGGCATCAAGGAGCAGCGCTTTCAGGCAAGAATCAATTATCGAAATAATCAGAAAAAGGAGATTAGGAAAATCCCTAACACCCCTAACACCCCTAACAACCCTAACAACCCTAACACCCCCTAACACCCCCACCTAATGGCAAATCTGAAATCACTCGCAAAAGACACCGCCATCTACGGCCTCTCAAGCATCGTCGGCAGGTTCCTGAACTACCTGCTGGTTACGCTCTATACCTACTATATGCCCAAGGATTCGGGCGACTATGGCATCAGCACGAATGTCTATGCCTACACAGCACTGATCCTAGTGCTGTTGACCTTTGGCATGGAGACCACCCTCTTCCGTTTCGCCAACGACGAAAAATACAAGCCGGATACCGTTTTCTCTACGGCCTTCGCCACTGTTGGCACACTGACGGCCGTGTTCCTCCTGCTGATATTCGGCTTCATCAGTTCCATCTGCAATACATTAGGCTATTCGGAGCACCCTGACTATCTGATGATGATGGCTGTCGTGGTGGCCCTCGATGCCCTGCAGGCCATTCCCTTCAGTTTCTTGAGATTCCAGAAACGGGCCATCCGCTTTGCTTCACTTAAGTTGCTGTTCATCATCCTGAACATCGGTCTGAACCTGATCTACTTCGTAGGACTGGGAAAGGTCTCCGTCTTCTACGTATTCTTCATCAACCTGCTATGCACAGGCTTTATCACCCTGTTCTTTATCCCCGACCTTTTCAAAATCCAGTGGCACTTCGACGGTAGTCTGCTGAAACAGATGTTGAGTTACTCCTGGCCCATCCTGATCCTGGGTATCGCCGGTATACTGAATCAGGTGGCTGATAAGATTATCTTCCCGCTGGTGTATCCCGACGAGACCAATGCTAACGTGCAACTCGGTGTCTATGGCTCGTGCGTGAAGATTGCCATGATCATGGCGATGATTACCCAAGCCTTCCGTTATGCCTACGAGCCGATTGTTTTCGCCAAGAACAAGGATGCCGACAAGACGGAATATTACGCCTCGGCAATGAAATTCTTCATCATCTTCACTTTGCTGGCCTTCCTTGGCGTGATGGGCTGGATGCCAGTGCTGAAATACCTCATTGGAGCCAACTACCGCGAGGGGCTGGGTGTGGTACCCATCGTCATGATGGCCGAGATCTTCATGGGTATCTATTTCAACCTGTCGTTTTGGTACAAACTCATCGACAAGACCATCTACGGTGCATGGTTCTCACTGGCTGGTTGCCTTGTGCTCATCACCATCAACATCTTCTTCATCCCCAAGATTGGCTATTGGGCCTGTGCCTGGGGAGGTCTGGCCGGTTATTTTACGGCGATGGTACTCAGTTATATCGTGGGGCAGAAAAAGAACCCCATCCCCTATCCCATGAGGGACATAACTATTTACTTCATTTCCTCCATTGTCCTCTTTGGTATGATGAAGTGTTTCGCCCGTTATACGGTCTTGCCAGAATGGGCATTATTCCTCATCAACAACGCCTTGATCTGTGGCTTTGTCTTCATGATTATCAAGCGAGATTTGCCCCTGAGCAGTCTGCCCGTCATCGGAAAGAAATTCAAAAAATAAATATCATTATGAAGAAAACCCTTATTACCCTAACAACCCTACTCACCCTCATCTCCCTGCCTTCAAAGGCTGATGAGGGCATGTGGACGCTGTACAACCTGCCGAATGCCGTCTATGAGACGATGAAGCAGGAAAACTACGAACTGCCCTACGGGGCCCTGTATGAAGGCGACGACGCCATCAAGAACTGCGTGGTGAACTTCGGCGGCTTCTGCTCTGGTGTGGTCGTATCGCCAGACGGACTCGTGTTCACCAACCACCACTGCGGCTTCGAGGCCATCCGCTCACACTCCACCGTGGAGCACGACTATATGCTCAATGGCTTCGTGTCGAACTCCTATGAGGAGGAACTGCCCAACAAGGACCTCTTCGTGTCGTTCATGGTGGAACAGAAGGACATCACGGCCTATATGGACTCCCTCGGCGTGATGGACATGACGAACCAGCAGCGCTGGCATTTCGTCGATTCCATCGAGAATGTGATGCTGAAGGAGATCAGCAAGCAGGACTCTACCCTGCGCGTGGAGGTGCTCCCCTTCTACGAGGGCAATAAGTACTACCTGACCACCTACCGCGACTATCCCGATGTCCGTCTGGTGTTCGCCCTGCCTAAGTCGATGGGTAAGTTCGGCGGCGAGACCGACAACTGGATGTGGCCGCGCCAGACCTGCGACTTCTCCGTGTTCCGCGTCTATGTCGATCCGAAGACGGGCGGTCCTGCCAAGTACTCAAAGGACAACGTGCCGATGAA
>JAFUAK010000144.1 GCA_017460765.1 Prevotella sp.
GGAAGGACGCTGTTTTGTGCAGTTCGACGAGGTGATCAATCAGGTGATGGCCGTTCCCGTGGAGATTATCAACCAGAACATTTCCATCCTGACACGCACCCTTTTCCTTTCCGACGCTGACAAGGCCCTGTTGGAGGACGGAGGCATCGTGGAAATGGAAATCCATCATCAGAACATCAGTGCAGGCATCGACCTGAACGAACTCACCGGCATCCGTATCTCTGATGGCGACAGCATCGCATGGCGTGAGGATGCCAAGGTAGATTCTCTGCCACGATATAACTTCGGGCTCTTCGGTTGCTGGGTATGTGGCGATGACAACACGCTCAACTATATCTCTGAGGATGACTATACTGAAGAGATCCTGGACGAGCAGAAGCGCACACAGTCGATGAATGCCGCCAAGGCTCAGTTGAGCCAACTAAAAGTATAAATGTACAATTCTACTCATAATTTCGATTACTGTTTTTCATATAGGTTTGAGCCGTGCTGCCTGAGATAGGTCGCACGGCTCTTTTTAGGTGGGTCACTTCTTCTCAAGTACCCAGGGCTTGACCTCGCTGACGATGCAGTCCAACGTAATGGCATCGTTATAGACACCGAACTGCACAGAACCCTTCGCATCGATATAGGTGCCGGGCTTCAGGAAATCCTCGTCCTGCGGGTCGAAATAGAGGAAATTGACCCAAGAGAACTCTGCCACATCCTTGGTCTTATCGACGGAGAAGGCACTAAAGACAAGGAAGATCTTACCATTCTTGTCCTCCTTCAGCTCTACATCCTTCTTGCCGAGTTTGCCACGGAAAGAGAGGACACCCTCGATAGCATCAGTGCCATCGTTGGTCAGTTCAACACTCTCAGGACGCAGATAGCAGCACGTCTTACCGTTATGCTTCTGGATGCTCATCTCACCGGCGAGGTTCACACGACGGCCAACGGTCAGTTCTGACACGTTCCCCTTGCTTGGAGCCATCATCACATTGATGAAGAGCTCTTTTGTCTCACCGTTCTTGCCAGTGATAGGCAGTACAACACCACAAGAAAGATAGCTTGCGCCCTTCTTGTTTTTCTTCACACTTGCTGCGCGATTGATGGTAGCGCAGACTTTCAATTCTTCAATCTTAATCATAACTATAAATACTTTAAAACTATAAAACTTATATTTCTATTCTCAATTTGTCTAAGCCAGACGCTGGCCTGTATTCCTCTGCTCTTCCGGGTACTCCGCATCGAAGTTCATCATGGCAGTCTCACGGGCCACAACGGGGTCGATGGACTCTCGCTGACGTCTGATCAGGGTGGCCGTCTTTTGCTGTTCCGTCTGTTCCTGCTGCTGAACGGCTTTCGCCTGTTCACTGGTTGTTTCGTCATTGCCTGTATGGTCGAGCAAGACTGCCATGCCAATGGCAGAGGTGAACAGACCCGATATCAGGCTGGTAAAGAGGTCGCCGCTTTGCTGATAGGCATTCTCATTCGCTTGGTTCTGTCCCATCAGATAGGCTAACAGCGTATTCGGATCATTGCTACCCGTCTGTTGCGTGAGCTGGGCGCCAGCCTGGGCATTCTGCTGCTGTTGGGGAGTCAGTTGTGTCTGGGCCATCAGCCTGTCTGCCTGAGTAGGGGATGTATCTACCCCACTCTTCCGACTGGCCAGCAGGTCAGTGTTGGTTCCTTTCTTCAGTACCATCGCAGTCAGATTACCACGGACGGCAATCTCTGCGAGATAGTTCAGCGGGTCAACGGTCTTCAGCTCCGAGGTTCCTGCAGCCTGATGTTTCACGGTCAGATGCAGGTGGGGGCCAGTACTGTTGCCAGTATTCCCTGACACGCCAAGCTTTTGCCCGGCATTCACTACATCGCCCTGTTTCACGGCCACACTGTCCAGATGACAATAGGACACCCGCCATTTGGCTCCATCAGCACGGTCGTACTCCACCACGGCATAGTTGCCACTGGCCTTGTCGTTTCCGACCGTCACCACGCGGCCCTGGTTCTCCGTGGCCAGCACATCCTCATACTTCGCCCGTAGGTCAATGCCGTTATGTGCATGGTTCCTGTAACTGGTAGGCGAAAGGCCGAAGCCATCGGACATGAC
>JAFUAK010000145.1 GCA_017460765.1 Prevotella sp.
CAAAATAGTCTGCTAGCACATCTGGAAAGATGACACGCATGACCTCCCAACTCTTCAATTTACGTCTCATGGGTGCAAAGGTACACATTCCTTTGCAAAATAAAGAATGTTTTCAACCGGCTTTTCGGACTGAGCCGTTTTAACTTTCCTCGGCACCTCAGCATCGTTTTCTCCCGCCCTGACGACCTTTTAGATTGGCTTGTCATCGCTTTATGACAAGCATTGTCATGTCGTAGTCCTGTGGCGTGTCGCCGATATACTTCTCGATGGCCTCGTGCATGCTGTCGATAAACGGTTCTGGCGACGGGTGCAGTTTCATGGCCTGCAGGGCTTCGCCGCGCACGCGCTTCTCTCCATACTGCTTGTGGTCCTTGCTCCTAACCTTGGTGAGGCCGTTGGAGTAGAGGAAGAACATGGTGCCAGGAGCGATGGTTGTTTCCTGAGGGATAAACTCCCAGCCATAGACGGAGCCAACGGGCTTGTTGGGTTCCACTTCCAGCGGACTGACTTCATCGCCCAGCAGTAGCAGTGGCGTGTCGTGTCCGGCATTGCAGTAGGACAGTACCCATGTCTTCAGGTCAAGGATACCCACGAAGAGCGTGACGCCTCTGTTGATCTGTCCCTCCTTGGCGATGCCCTGATTGATTACTGACATGATGCGCTCTGGTGCATCCTCGAGGGCGGCTGCCGTACGGAAAAGCGACCACGCTATGTTGGCCAGTATGGATGTCTGGATACTGTTATCGGCTGCATTACCTACGCAGAAATATAATTTGTCGTCGCGAATGATGGTGTCGTAGAGGTCGCTGCTGATGCCGTTGCCTGGTGTGAACAGGGCATGGAGACCCAGTTTCGGATATTTGGGAAGAGCCTGTGGCACCAGATTCTCCTGGACGCTGTGGGCGATGCGCCGTTCGGTCTCGATACGTTCCTTCTTGGCGGTATTCTCCTCCAGCAGCCTGCAGTCATCCTGTAGGTCTTCGTAGGCTTCCTGCAACTTCTGGTTGCCGTGCCGACGGAAGAAGATGTAACCCAGGAAACAGAGCAACACACCTACCAGGGCAGCCACCAGAATGTAGTACTTGTTGCGGGCTTCCTCGGCCTGCTGTTCTGTCATCTGCTCCACTTTCTTCACGATGGTGGCCTGTTCTTCTTCGTCGATCTTCTTGGCCTGAGCGAAGGCGTTGTCGAGTGCATTGCTGATCTGCAGGCTCACGGCGAGGGCTGAGTCTCTGCGTCCGGCCAAGAGGTTTGCCTGGTATTTCTTAAGCATCAGGTTCTGGATGTCGTCGATGGAGTAGCCGGCCTCCTGCTTGTTCAGCAGGGCATCCAGACTGCTGTAGTTGTCTGCGGCCTCGTCCCAGCGGCCAGCGGCAGTCAGGTAGTCGTTGGCATTGATGCGCCCTTCGGGCGTCTTGCTGAACTCAGTCTCCTTGAAGGCCTCGTACACTTTGGCGGCTTCTTCCTTTTCGTCAAGTTTCTCAAGGGCGATGGCCTTGTAGATGTCAAAGCGCGCCACCTGCTTGTCGATGTAGTCGCTGTTGGCATCCAGACGCTGTTCGTACTCGCCGATTAGTTTGCCGAACTTGTCCGTCCAATTGATGGCCTCCTTATAGTTGCCGATAGTGTTGCAGGCATAGGCGATGTTGATGAGACCGGCGATGGCGTCCTTGTAGGCTCCGTCGAGATGCGTCTTGTCGATATTGTCGAGGTGTTTCTGATAGGCGCGTTCGAAGCCGTCGCTGGTAGCCTCACCAGCCTTGCCGATGCCGGCCTGGCAACAGCCGATATAGATAAGCAGGTTGATGTAGTCGCTGGTGCTGTCACACTCCAGTTTCTCCAACCGTGCCACAGCGGGCTCGGCCACCTTCAGCGCACTCTCATAGTCGCCCCTGACGGTGAGCAGGTTCACCAGACGGCTGGCCGACTTGGCATAGATGTCTGTGCTCGACTCGCTGGTGGAGTTGGCAGCACCCTCTACAGAGGCTTTCCAGTAGAACTCGGCCATGCGCTTCCGATTCATACGGTCACTGGCATAGCCTCGCCAGTAGTTGGCCTTGGCTGTCGAGAGTTCGCCTGTCGCTTCCAGACTGTCGGCCAGTGTCAGCAGCAACTGGTAGTTCCTGGCCTTGTGAGCCTTTTCCAACAGGTTTTCGGCCTTTTGGTTTTGTTCGCCCCCTTCCTGACTACCACAACTCATCAAGAAGAGTAGGGGAATCATGGCGAAAATCCATAGTTTTCTCATACGATTTGGTTTTTAGTTACTATTTTTCTGAATGCAAAGATACATATTTAATCTGAAAAACAAAAGATAATGGCAGAAAATCATC
>JAFUAK010000146.1 GCA_017460765.1 Prevotella sp.
CTCGTCGACAAACTCGACGATACGCGGATACTTATAGGGAGCAGTCTCACGCTTCACGTGCTGCTGCAGTTCCTTGATGAGGTCGTCGCCGGCCTTGTCCTTCCACTCCTTGCCCAGCACCACGGTGGCCTTCACCACCATACCGCGGATGTCATCAGGCACACCGGTGATGGCACACTCCACCACGGCGGGGTGGGTCATCAGGGCCGACTCTACCTCGAACGGACCAATTCGGTAGCCTGACGATTTGATGACATCGTCGATGCGTCCCTCGAACCAGTAGTAGCCGTCCTCGTCGCGCCACGCCATGTCGCCGGTGTGGTACAGTCCGTCGTGCCAGGCCTCGCGGGTCTTCTCCTCGTCGCGGTAGTAGCCCTTGAACAGTCCTACGGGCTTCTTGTCGCCTACGCGCACCACGATCTCGCCCTTCTCACCGTCCTCACACGGCGTACCGTCGGCGCGGATCAGGTCGATGTCGTATTGTGCATTGGGAATACCCATCGAGCCGGGTTTCGGTGTCATCCAGGGGAAGGTGCCCAGCGTCATGGTGGTCTCCGTCTGTCCGAAGCCTTCCATCATGCGGATGCCCGTCTTCTCGTAGAACTTGTCGAAGACGGCTGGGTTCAGCGCCTCACCGGCTGTCGTGCAGTATTCCAGGCTCGACAGGTCGTACTTCGACAGGTCTTCGCGGATCATGAAGCGATAGATGGTGGGTGGTGCACAGAACGAGGTCACCTTGTATTTCTCTATCTGCCGCAACAGCGTGTCGGCATTGAACTTCTCGTGGTCGAAGACGAACACGGTGGCACCGGCAAACCACTGACCATAGAACTTACCCCAGACGGCCTTGCCCCAGCCCGTATCGGCTACGGTTAGATGCAGCGAACCCTCATGCAGGTTATGCCAGAACACACCCGTAGTCAGGTGGCCCATGGCGTACAGGTAGTCGTGGGCCACCATCTTTGGCTCGCCGCTTGTACCCGAGGTGAAGTACATAATCATCGTGTCGTCGTTGGTGTTGACGAAGGCGGGACGGACAAACTTTGGTGCCTGCTGCCACTCGCTTTGCCAGTCGTGCCATTCCGAATTATCTGGACTTTCCGGCGATTCCGGACTCTCCGAAACCTTAATTAAAACCTTCACCGTCGGACTCTCAGGCATGGCCAGTTTGATTTGTTCCGTCACGTAGGCATCGTCTACGCAGATAATGGCCTTCACCGAGGCACGGGTGTTGCGGTACACGATGTCGTGCTTGGTCAGCATGTGGGTAGCGGGAATCACGATGGCACCAATCTTACACAGGGCCAGCATCACCACCCACCACTCATAGCGGCGCTTCAGAATCAGCATCACGGGGTCGTTCTTGCCGATACCTAACGACTGCAAATAAGAGGCAGCCTGGTCCGACTGCTCCTTCAGCTGGGCAAATGTGGTACGGATCTCCGCACCCTGGTCGTTGGTCCACAGCAGGGCCAGCGCATCGGGCTTTTCCTCTGCCCAGGCGTCCATCACGTCGTAGGCAAAGTTGAAGTTCTCTGGAATGATGAACTCCAGGTGTTTATTGTAATCCTCTACAGACTCGAAGTGCGTCTGCTTCAAAAATCTTTCAACCATCAGTTATGTTATTGTTGTCCTAAGTTGTCTTAGTTGTTTTTGTTATTTAATCACTCAACAGTGAAGGCAAGGAACTTCACCGCCTTGTCTCCTACTGCCAGCATGCCGTGGGGTTTGGTAGAGTCGAAATAGATGCTGTCTCCTTCTTCCAGCACGATGGTCTTGCCACCGATGTACAGTTCCATCTTTCCCTCTAACACCATGTTGAACTCCTGGCCCGGGTGGGTGTTCTTGTACACCACGTGGGCCTCGGGCTTCGGTTCGACGGTCACGATGAACACGTCGGCCTTATGACTCACGAAACCCGATACCAGCGACTGGTACTTATAGGCCTTGGTGCGCTCAATGCTCACACCCTGACCCTTGCGCACGACGAAGTACGACTTCATGTGAGGTGTCTCGGCAAAGATCAGCTCTTCGCTCGAGATGCCGTACTTATGGGCTATCTTCATCAGGTTCGAGATGGTGATGTCGGCCTCGCCCTTTTCTATCTTCTCATATTTGTCCGCCGAGATACCGATGGTCTCTGCCATCTCGCTCACGGGGATGTCGAGCACGTCGCGCAGTCCGCGC
>JAFUAK010000147.1 GCA_017460765.1 Prevotella sp.
ATGGAAACCGTCCACGTCCTTGCGGTAGTCGATGGCCTCGATGATCTTCTGTTCGTCGATATGCTTGGGCAGGGGCAACTGCACGATGAAGCCATCGACATCGTCGTCCTTATTCAGTTGATCGACACAGGCCAGCAGTTCGGCCTCCGTGATGTCGGCCTCGAAGCGGATGAGCGTCGACTTGAAACCACAGGCCTCGCAGGCCAGCACCTTATTCTTCACATACGTCTCCGAACCACCGTCGTGGCCCACGAGTACGGCAGCCAGATGGGGCTGCTTGCCACCCTTGGCAACAATCTCTTTTACCTCTTCAGCAATCTCAGCCTTGATGGCTGCCGCTGTTGCTTTTCCGTCTATCAGTTGCATAATTTAGAATTTTGGCATTCCACCTTTCATCGCCTTCATCGCATTGGCCATCTGAGCCATTTTCGAGGAGTTCATCCCCGTCACCATGCGCATCATCTTGCGCGTCTGGTCGAACTGCTTCATCAGGCGGTTCACGTCCTCGATCTTCGTACCTGAGCCCTTGGCGATACGCATTCTGCGGCTCTGGTTGATGATATCGGGATTGGCACGCTCCTTGGGCGTCATCGAGTTGATGATGGCCTCAATACCCTTGAAGGCGTCGTCGTCGATGTCAAGATCTTTGATCTGCTTGCCCACACCGGGAATCATCGAGGCGAGGTCCTTGATGTTACCCATCTTCTTGATCTGCTGGATCTGGCCCATGAAGTCGTCGAAGTCGAACTTGTTCTTGCGGATCTTCTTCTCCAGGCGCTTGGCCTCTTCCTCGTCGAACTGCTGCTGGGCACGCTCCACAAGACTGACGACATCGCCCATGCCGAGGATACGGTCGGCCATACGGTCAGGATGGAACACGTCGATGGCCTCCATCTTCTCACCCGTACCCACAAACTTGATGGGCTTGGTAACCACGGTGCGGATGGAAAGGGCTGCACCACCACGGGTGTCACCATCGAGTTTCGTCAGTACCACACCGTCGAAGTCGAGGCGGTCGTTGAACTCCTTGGCGGTGTTCACGGCATCCTGACCTGTCATTGAATCGACTACGAAGAGCGTCTCGTTGGGATTGACGGCCTTTTTCAGCGTCTCAATCTCCTGCATCATCTCCTCATCGACGGCCAATCGACCAGCGGTATCGATAATCACCACGTCGTTGGCCTTGGCCTTCGCCTCCTGAATGGCGTGATTGGCGATCTCCACCACGTTCTTGTTATCAGGCTCCGTATAGACGGGCACGCCAACGCTCTGACCAACGACCTTCAACTGTTCGATGGCAGCAGGACGATACACGTCGCAGGCCACCAGCAGGGGCTTCTTGTGGTTACGCGTCTTCAGCAGGTTGGCAAGTTTACCACTGAACGTGGTCTTACCAGAACCCTGCAGACCAGACATCAGGATGATGGCAGGTGCTCCTGCACGGCCCTCGACCTTCAGTTCGGCAGCCTTGCCACCCATCAGTTCGGCGAGTTCGTCGTGGACGATCTTCACCATCAACTGACCTGGTTTCACGGCTGTCAACACGTTCATACCCAGCGCCTTCTGCTTCACGGTGTCTGTGAAGTTCTTGGCCACCTTGTAGTTCACGTCGGCATCGAGCAAGGCACGGCGCACGTCCTTCAGCGTCTCGGCTACATTGATTTCGGTGATCTTTCCCTCACCTTTGAGTATCTTGAACGACCGTTCAAGTCTGTCACTTAAGTTCTCAAACATAATACCTTATTTATTTTGGGGCGCAAAATTACAACAAAAAAACGAGACTCCCAAACTTTGAGCCTCGTTTTTGATATTTTAAGCCTTTTACTTCCTTTGGGAGTATTCGCAGCCGCAGTACTGCTGGTTGTAGAAGTCGTACTCCTTCAGCAGTTGGTTGCGCCGCTCGTAGAGTCCGCCCTTGCGCCAGTTCTGGGCCCAGAACGTGGTGCCCTCCACAGCCTGCTCGGCTAGATGGCCAGCACGCTCGATCTGCTCCAGACTCTTCCAGCGCGACGAGGCCAGTGTGGTGGTGAAGTACTTCAGACCAAGTTCCCTGGCTTTGCGGGCCGCCTCCGTCAGGCGCAGCGTGAAGCAGAGTTCACAGCGACGGCCCCGTTCTGGCTCGTTTTCCAGTCCGCAGACATCGTGCTGCCATTGTTCGTGGTCGTAGTCGCCATCAATCCATGTCAGTCCGAGACTCTCCGCATGGCGCTTGCTCTCATTCTTGCGGATCTCGTATTCCTCGCGAGGAAAGATATTCGGATTGTAATAGAAAATGGTAGGACGCACGTCGTGCTGGATCATCCACTCCACAATGGCAGACGAACAGGGCGCACAACAGGCGTGAAGCAACACCTCACGACAATCCTCCGGAACTACGATAGCAGGTTTCTTCATCCTCAACCTATAACTGATTTACGCTGCAAAATTACGAAAAAAAGGCCATCGGGCGAAATAAAAATGCGCTTTAGTGAGTTTTTAATGTTAATCTTCTCAAAAAAAGGCGAATGTATCAGATTTTTCTCGTATCTTTGTTGCTCATACAAACATCAACTACTGATACAACATTATGAATTTGAATCTTACATCAACTATCAAGATGCCGAACCATGAGTTGCGGCGTCAGGTGATCGATCTTTGTGAAAAAGTCGGCAAACCTCTTCTGAAACTCTCTACGAAAGACTATGTAGAGAACGGTCTTGGACACTTAGTTGAACAGTTTGAAGGACAGGCAGGTCTGGTGAACATCGAAGTGTTCAACGAGTTGCAGCACACCATCACGGGCTGGCCTGGTGGAAAGCCCGATGTGGACGACACGACCCGTCCTGAGCGCGCTACCCCCTATCCGAAGCGCGTGCTGGTGTTCTCACCCCATCCTGATGACGACGTTATCTCCATGGGAGGTACGATCCGACGACTGATGCAGCAGAAGCACGATGTACACGTGGCCTACGAGACATCCGGCAACATTGCCGTGGGCGATGAGGAGGTAAGACGCTTCATGCACTTTACCAATGGCTTCAACACGATTTTTGCCAACGGCTCCGACGAGGTCATCAAGCACTCGTACCAGACCGTGAAGGCTTTCCTGAAGAGCAAGAAGGAGGGCGACCTGGACAATCCGCAGATCCTTCAGTTGAAAGGTCTGATCCGCAGGGGCGAGGCCCGACTGGCCTGCGAATACAACGGCATCGACAGCAAGCATATCCACTTCCTCGACCTGCCCTTCTATGAGAGTGGCAAGATCGAGAAACTGCCAATGTCGGAGAAGGACGTGCTGCCCATCATCGACCTCATCTCTGAGGTCCAGCCGCATCAGATCTACGTGGCTGCCGACCTGGCCGATCCACACGGAACACACCGTAAATGTACGGATGCCGTGCTGGCCGCCATCGACGAGGTACAGAAGGCTGGTGCCGAGTGGCTGAAGGACTGCCGTGTGTGGATGTACCGCGGTGCCTGGGCCGAGTGGGACGTGGCCGATATTGAGATGTGCGTGCCGATGAGTCCTGAGGAACTGCGCGAGAAGCGAAATGCCATCCTGCGCCACCAGAGTCAGATGGAGAGTGCGCCCTTCCTGGGCAACGACGAGCGCCTGTTCTGGCAGCGTGCCGAGGACAGAAACCGCGACACAGCCAAGCGCTACGATAATCTCGGCCTGGCCTGTTACGAGGCAATGGAGGCTTTTGTGGAATACAAGTTCTGAATCATGAGACATCTTGTATCAGCCCTATTGCTGTGTCTCCTCGGTGTGGGAGTCTCAGCAAAGACGGAGTTGGTCCCAGCCCCACAGAGTATTGTTTGGGGTAGCGGCACCTATACCTTGTCGCAGCAACCCACGGTGGCCTACGCTTCCGCTGCCCTCCAGCCTGCAGCCAACTATCTACAGAACTGTCTGTTGCGCTATGCCTCCACCAATGCCGAGGTCAAGGGCGGCAAGCAGGGAGATATCCTTCTGACCTTGAAGAAAGGGCTCTCGAAAGGCGGCTACCAACTCACCATCACGGCCAGTGGCATCGAGATTGCCGGCGCAGAGTATGACGGCGTACTCGCTGGTATCGCCAGTCTGAACCAGATGCTGCTGCAGGACGGCCGTCAACTGGAGACCGTCACCATCAAGGATGCCCCACGCTTTGGTTGGCGAGGCTTCCACCTCGACAGTTCAAGGCACTTCTGGAGCGTCGACGAGGTGAAGGAGGTCATCGACTTGATGGGTCTCTACAAACTGAACCGTTTCCACTGGCACCTGACGGACGATCAGGGCTGGCGCATCGAAATCAAGAAGTACCCCCTGCTGACGGAAAAGGGCGCGTGGCGCATCTACAACAATCAGGATACTGCCTGCTTCAAGCAGGCCGCCAAGGAAGACAACCCAGACATGCTCGTGCCCAAGAACAAGACACGGGTAGAAAACGGGGACACCCTCTATGGCGGATACTACACCCAGGACGATATCCGTGACATCGTGGCCTACGCCAAGCAGCGCAGCATCGAAATCATCCCAGAGATCGACATGCCGGGCCACTTCCTCAGTGCCATCGAGAACTACGACGGTCTGTCGTGCTTCGAGACTATCGGCTGGGGCACCTACTTCACCACCCCACTCTGTCCTGGTAAGGACAAGGTGCTGGCATTCTGCAAGGACATCTGGCAGGAGGTCTTCAGACTCTTCCCCTACGAGTATGTCCACGTTGGCGGCGACGAGGTACGCAAGGACACCTGGAAGGAGTGTCCTGACTGTCAGAAGCGCATCAAGGACCTCGGTCTGCAGAACGAAGAAGAACTGCAGTCGTGGTTCATCCACCAGATGGAAGCCTTTATCAATAAGAACGGGCGCAAGATGGTGGGCTGGGACGAGATTCTCGAAGGAGGTCTGTCGAAGACGGCCACAGTGACCTGGTGGCGCACATGGCATCCCGATGCCCCTGCCCAGGTGACGGCCCAGGGCAACGACGTGATCTACTGTCCAGGTTCCCCGATGTATCTCTCCACATCGGAAGAGAAGACCAGCATGAGGAGCATCTATGAATACGATGTGCAGCCTGCCTCGATGAACGCCAGACAGAAGCAGCACGTCGTCGGCGTACAGGGTAACCTCTGGTGTGAGTATATCCCCACGAGAGAGAGGATGCTGTTCCAGTACTTCCCGCGTATCCTGGCACTCTCCGAACTGGCTTGGACTCAACCTGCGCAGAAGGACTACGACCAGTTCTATGCCCGTCTGCCGCAGCAGTTCAGCATGCTCCACAAACTCAACGTGCCTTTCCGCACGCCCAGTCTCGACGGAGTCTATCGCGTGAATGCCTTCACCAAGACGGGAACGATGCAGGTCACCTGTGCTGATCCGCAGGCCGTTGTCCGCTATACGACTGACGGCAGTTTCCCCAACGCGACATCAAAGGTCTATACAGGGGACGTCACTTTCGACGAGACGACCCACGTAATCCTCCGCACCTTCTCACCCCAAGGGAAGGCTGGCGAAATGCTGGAGACCGACTTCGTGAAGCAGGGATTACTGGAGCCTGTCAAGGCAGACGCTTCGCAACTGACACCTGGTCTGAATGCCGCCTGGCATGAGTACCCGGAGTTCAAGTGCGCTGATATCCACAAATATCCGTTTAACGGCAACTACCCCGTAGATGATGTAGTGATTCCAGAGGGTGTGAGCGGGCATATCGGTCTGATTATCACGGGCTATCTGAACGTGCCGGAGGATGGTATCTACACCTTCGCCCTGATGAGCGACGATGGCAGTTGGCTCAAAATCGACGGCAACATGGTGGTGGATAACGATCGTCCGCAGAGTCCTCATGAGGAAGTGTGCCAGCAGGCACTCAAGGCCGGACTTCACAAACTGGAGGTGCGCTACTTCGACAGCAATGGCGGCATGCTTCGTCTGTGGGTATTCGACAAGGATGGCAAACGGATGGCTCCTGCCTCCATCTACCTGAGATAAAAATAAAGAAGAATCCCCAACCGAGTGGCTGGGGATTCTTTTTTTATAGGTTATTCAGCAATTCGGCCTTGCCGTCGGCAATCAGTTTCAAGACCAGTTCACCAAACAAGGTATTCTGCCAAGCGAACCAGGGACGGGTGTAGTTATAGGCATCGTCCTTGTTAAAGGACTCGTGGATAAAGCCTGTGCCGGCATCCGTCTTCAGCAAGGTGCGCATACACCAGCGGATCTCCTCGTCATCCTGAGAGGTGAAGCACTTCATCATGATGCTCATGGGCCACACCATATGATAGCCTATGTGCGGGCCGCCAATCCCCTCACCGGCCTGACCGCGGAAGAACCAGGGATTATCCTCACTCCAGACGAAACGGCGCGTGTTCTGATAGATGGGATCGTTCAGGTCCACATCGCCCAGATAGCCCATACCCAGAAGACTTGGCACGTTGGCATCATCCATCAGCAGACGATTGCCGAAACCGTCTACCTCGAAGGCATAGATCTTGCCGTATTTCGGATGGTCGACGACAGCATAGGTTTTCAAGGCCGTCTCCACCTCTTCGGCGAGTGCCTTACAGTCAGCAGCCTTCGCCTCGTCACCATTCACCTTCGTCAGGATCTCCGCCATTTTCTTCAAGGATGAAACAGCCATGAAATTCGACGGAACCAGGAATGGCAGAGAAGTGCGGTCATCAGAAGGACGGAAGACGGATGCTATCAGTCCGACGGGCTTCACGGGAGCACCATAGCCACCCCACCCTACGGTATCGTAGGTACGATCCGTCACACGATAGAAGTGATAAGGTCCCAGTCCGTCCTTACGCTGTTGCTCCTTGAAGGTCTTCACGATATTCTCCACAGCCTGCAGCCACACCTCTCCAAAGATTGAGGCATCGCCCGTCACGAGCCAATACCAATAGGCCAGACGTACGGGGTAGCAGAGTGAGTCGATCTCATATTTCCGCTCGAACACATCCTTCTGCATGTCCGTCTCGTCGGTCTGCCAGCCAGCACCCGTAGGACCATCGTTGAAGGCATTGGCATAACGGTCGATGTTGATGCACTTCAACTGTCGGAGGATCACGCCGCGCAGCATCTTCTTCAATTTGGGGTCCTTTGCGGCCAACTGGACGTAGGGCCACACTTGGGCTCCTGAATCGCGCAGCCACATGGCTGGGATATCACCCGTATAGACGAAGGTATCATCCTCACCGTCGACCTCACGATAGTGGACGGTAGACTCCAGCGTATTCGGATAGCAGTTGGCAAACATCCACGCCAGACGCGGATTACCCTTCAGCAACTGCTGGACCTCCTTGATCTTGGCCTCGACAGCCTCGGAGGTGAAGAGGCGCTCTTCCAGCGGAGGGCGCTTGGATTCATAGACTTTCGTATTGTCTGGCACGACAGCCGTATAGCGCTGATGCACATCGACTTCCGCATTCTCCTGGGCAGAAGAGGTGAGAAGCGAACCGTGGAAGGCGAAAAGCGCCGCTAATAACAGTTTCTTTTCCATGACTTCAATTCTTTAAGGACGATTCTTAACCTGCGTACCCCAAGCAGACGGACTGTTTCCCATTTCCAGAACGAGGGTTCCGCCCTTGACGATATCCTGATACAGGAGATAGGACTTCGCATAGGGCTTGCCATTGAGGGTAGCGCTCTGGATATAGATATTCTCAGCGCTATTGTTCTTGGCCTTGACGGTGAAGGCCTTGCCGCCTCCTACATTCACAACGGCCTCATCGAAGATTGGACTGCCAATGATGAACTTGCCACCAGCGGGCTCGACCTGATAGAGTCCTAATGACGATAAGACATACCATGCCGACATCTGGCCGACATCCTCGTTGCCGCTCAGACCGTCGTAGTCGTTGAAATACATCTCCTTCATGGTCTGACGGAGCAGTTTGGCAGCCTTCCAGGGCTGTCCCACGTAATTATACATATAGAGCACATGGTGGCTCGGCTCATTGCCGTGGGCATACTGGCCGATCAGACCGGAGATATCAGGCGAAGCCTCAGCCCCCAGGTCACCGCTGACGATGAAGAGCGAATCGAGTTTCTCGACAAACGGCTTTTCGCCTCCGAAGAGTCCTACCAGTCCATGAACGTCGTGAGGCACGAGCCAGGTATACTGCCAGGCATTACCTTCAGTATAATCGTCCTGGCGATGGATGGTATTGAACGGATTGAACGGTTCACGGAACTTACCATCGCTGCCCAGACCGCGCATGAAGCCCGTATTCTTGTCGAAGTAGTGCTTATAGGAACGGCTACGGTTGAAGAAATACTTATAGTCTGCGCTCTTGCCCAGCATCTTGGCCACCTTGGCGATACCATCATCTGCCAATGCATATTCCAGGCCCTTTGCCACCGTCTCAAACGTAGAGTCCTTATCGTAAGGCAGATAGTCATACTGCTTCAGCAGGTTCATGCCGCGCTCGTCTAGCATCGCCGAGGTCTTCATGGCCTTGAAGGCTGCTTCCTTGTCATCCATAAAGCCCTTGAGCACCATATCAGCCAATACAGGCACGCCAGGATTACCCACCATACAGTCTGTCTCGTTGCCCATCAGGTGCCAGACAGGCAGTTTGCCCTGCTGCTCAAAGATGTGCAGGAAGGTCTGGGCTATGTCTTTCTGCTTCTCCGGATGGATAAGCGTCATCAGCGGATGGGCGGCCCGATAGGTATCCCAAAGGGAGAACGTCGTGTAATTGGTAAAGTCGCCTTGATACACCTTACCGTCGGCACCCCGATAACTACCCGTGACATCACAGAAGACTGAGGGAGCCGTCATCGTGTGATAGAGAGCCGTATAGAATATGGTACGCGCGTCATCATCTTCTGTTTCTATGGCAATCTTGCCCAACTCGTCGTTCCAGGCCTTGTCGGCTGCTGCGACCACTTCCTTGAAGTCCCAGCCGGGAATCTCAGCCTTCAGGTTGGCCTTGGCATCCTCCACGCTGGCTGCAGAGATGGCGCATTTCACCAGCACGGGCTTCGAGGCATCCTCGATGGTCACCACCATGATACTGTCGCCCTGCTGTTTCTTGACCTTTACTGGTGTAGAGAACTCAGCCGCAAAGTAGACATACTGACTCTTCGCCCATCCTTCGGAGTGACGGAAGCCCGTAATCATCGTGGCACTCTCCTGCTGGATCTTGCTCTCCAACGGATGATCCCAGCCGATACCCTGATTGAGGTCTATACGAAGCATGGCCTGCTGTACGTCCGCACCAAAACTATAGCGATGGAAACCCACCCGCTTGGTGGCCGTCAGTTCGACATAGACATTGGGCTGCTGCAAACGGATGGCATAATAGCCAGGCCGTACCGTCTCATTCGCATGCGAGAACCTAGCCTCCTTCTCACAGCAATGGGAAACAGGCAGGAAGGCCACGTCGCCCAGATCGCCGATACCAGTACCACTTAGGTGCATGTGGCCGAAGCCGATGAGCACCGAGTCGCTCACATGATAGCCAGAGCACCAGTCCCAGCCTCGGGTATGCTCCGTGGGACCCAGTTGTATCAGGCCAAAGGGCACGTTGGCTCCCAGAAACACATGGCCGTGGCCACCTGTTCCTATCCAGGGATTCACATAGTCGGTAAACTGACGGCTGCCATGCTGGCAAGCATCTGCTGCAGAGGCGTTCATCACAAAGAAGAACGACAAAAGGATAATAAGAAATTTAGATCTGCTCATATGATAGTTAGTTAATAATTTCGCTACAAATATACAAAATTAAGACAGATATCGTCTTTCTACTATAGTTAAAAATTGAAAAAGCAGCCATATTTTGCGCTTTTATTTCTATTTTTGCAGACAAATACTACTAACTATGCGTAAACTACATCTTGTTATCCTATTTCTGCTATCACTCTTTTCGTCTGCAGAAGAAGTCAAGTCGCCCGACGGACTTGTCAAGGCCAGTTTTTATATGGATGAGGGGAAAATGACCTATGAAGTATCATACAAAGATAAGCCCGTCATCCTACCTTCCCACCTGGGACTGGAACTGATCAACTGGCCCAGCCTGATGGATCATTTCGAGATAAAGGATGTCAAGTATGGCTCTTTCGACGAGACCTGGAAGCCTGTCTGGGGCGAGGTATCCGCCATCCGTAACCATTATAATGAGATGGCCGTCACAGTACTTCAGACATCAACCAATCGGGAGTTAACCATCCGCTTCCGCGTCTACGACGAAGGCATTGGCCTGCGCTATGAACTGCCCCGTCAGCCCGGTCTCGACAATATCAAGATACGTGAAGAGCATACCCAGTTCGCCATGACAGGCAATCATACGGCCTACTGGATTCCCGGCGACTATGATACCGACGAATACGAATATACGATTTCACGTCTGACGGATATCCGTGACCTTGAAGAAGGAGCCCGTACGGAAAATGCCACGCAAACGGCGATTCCTGCGCCAAGTACCCAGACGGCCCTGCTCATGAAGACGGATGACGGCCTCTATATCAACATTCATGAGGCTGCCCTTGTCGACTATTCTTGCATGCACCTGAAACTGGACGACCAGAACCTGGTCTTTGAAAGTATCCTGACTCCAGATGCCAAAGGACTGAAAGGCTTTATCAGATGTCCGGCTGTGACCCCCTGGCGTACCATTATGGTGACTGATGATGCCCGCAACATGCTGGCTTCCCACCTCATCCTGAATCTGAACGAACCCTGTAAACTTGTGGATACCAGTTGGATTCATCCCGTCAAATACATGGGTGTATGGTGGGAGATGATGTCAGGGGCGGCTTCCTGGAACTACGCCGACTATCAGGCTATCAGGATCGGAGAGACGGACTACACCCAGTTAAAGCCTGCACCCAATCATGCCGCCAATAATGAGAATGTCAAGCGCTATATCGACTTTGCCAGCCGTCACGGGTTCAGCCAGTTATTGGTAGAGGGCTGGAATGAAGGATGGGAGGATTCCTGGCAGAAATACGACAACTACAGTTTTACGCGTGCCTATCCAGACTTCAACGTGCAGGAACTGCAGACCTACGCCAATGCCCGTGGCATGAAACTGATGATGCACCACGAGACGTCGGCCTCCGTCTTCAACTATGAGCGGCAGTTACAGGATGCCTACCGTTTTGCCCATGACAACGGCTATGATGTTGTCAAGAGCGGATATGTCGGTGACATCTTCCCCTATGGCGGACATCATTTTGACCAATGGATGATCAACCACTATCTCTATTGTATCAAAGAAGGCGCCAGATACCATCTGATGATCAATGGTCATGAAGCGGTACGTCCTACAGGACTCTGTCGCACCTACCCCAACATGATCGGTAATGAGTCGGCCAGAGGCATGGAGTTTCAGGCTACTGAGGGATGTGAGCCCAAGCACGTCTGCATCCTGCCCTTCACACGGTTACAGGGCGGTCCTATGGACTACACCCCTGGAATACTTGAGACGGACGTGTCGAAGGTGAACCCGCAAAGTCATGCCCATGTGAAGGCAACCGTCTGCAACCAGTTGGCGCTCTACCTGACCATGTACAGTCCCTTGCAGATGGCGGCCGATGTTCCCGAGAGTTACGAACGATATGCCGATGCCTTCAAATTCATTGAAGATGTGGCTATTGACTGGGACGAGAGCATCTATCTGGAAGCAGAACCGGCAGAGTATATCACCGTAGCCCGCAAGGCCAAGAATAGCGACAATTGGTTTATCGGCGGTGTATCCGGCCAACATCCTCA
>JAFUAK010000148.1 GCA_017460765.1 Prevotella sp.
CTTGCCCGTTCCTGGCGGACCGTGCACGATGGCCACGTCCTTAGCCCGCAGCACCTTGTTGACGGCATCCTCCTGCGTGGGGTTCAGATAGGGGAAGTGCATCGCGGCGAAAGTGAAGGTCTCTGCCTTCTGCCGCGAGTAGAAGAGGTCGCGGAGATAGCCCAGGCGTCCCTTCCCCTTGATTACCCGGTCGAGGGCGTCGAACATCGTCTTGTAACTCGTCTCGTCGAAGAAGAGTTGAATGCCCACCTGCTCGGCACTCTGCACGTCGATCAGTTGTCCGTTATCCGGCACGGCCACCACCATCCTGTCGCCATCTACATAACTGACGGTACCCGTGAAGTTGAAATAGTGGATATTATCCTTATCATCGATGCGGAAGAATGCCACGGGCCTACCGAACTCGAAGTTATGCTCAATCTCATCATCCTCGCCTTGGCGGAACACCTCCACCACGAGTTGGTTCAGCGAGTTGTAGTAACTCTTGCCCATCTTCAGCGGATACCACGCATCGCCGCGCTTCACCTTCCGTTGCAGCCCCATCTCCTCGGTCTGCTTGCGGTAGGCCTCCTTCTCGGCAGCATACTCCATCTGGAGCAGCAGCCGTTGTTGCGTCAGTGCCTGTATCGGCGATGTCTGATTTCCCATATTGGCTGCAAAGGTACAAATAAAATATCAAAAACTTGGTTTTCTTTGCGGAATTGTGTACCTTTGCACCCAAATGAAACAGATACTACTGATCAATGACGTCGTGGGCTACGGCAAGGTAGGCATGGGAGCCATGCTGCCCATCCTGTCGTACCTCGGCATTCCGACGTATAGTCTGCCAACGGCCCTCGTATCGAACACGCTCGACTACGGACGATTCAACATCCAGGACACCACGGAGTATATCCGCGGCACGCTGCCCGTGTGGAAGGAACTCGGTTTTTCGTTCGATGCCATCTGCACAGGTTTGATGTTCAGCGACGAACAGGCGAGACTCGTGGCGGGCTACTGCAAGGAACAGGGGGCGCAAGGCACGACGGTATTCGTGGATCCGATCCTTGGCGACGGCGGACGGCTCTATAACGGCATGACCGATCGCCAGGTGGAACTGATGCGCGAGATGGTCAGCGTGGCCCACCTCACCTTCCCCAACTATACGGAGGCCTGCTATCTGACGAATACGCCCATCCACATGGAGGGCATCACGTGGGAGGAGGCCAAGACGCTGCTCGACCAGTTACGCCAGATCGGCTGTAAGTCGGCCCTGATCACCAGTTGTAAGATCGACGGGCAGAATGCCGTGGCTGGCTACAACCACTACAAGGATCAGTACTTCCATTTGGAGTATCACGAGATTCCCGGTCTCTTCCACGGCACGGGTGACATCTTCTCCGCCGTACTCATCGGCCATCTGCTAAACGGGGAATCCCTCCGCACGAGCACCCGCACGGCGATGGACACCGTGTTCCGCATGATTGAGCGCTACAAGGATACCGACGACAAGAACCGCGGCATCCCTGTGGAGAAGTGCCTCGACCTGCTATGAAGATTCACCCCCTTAATACAGATATTCCGAAGCCGGAACGGTTCACCTATCCGTTCTGCTATGAGCCTCACCCGCTGGCTGTACTGGCTGCCGAGGAGGTGAAGCGGGAACTTTCCAAGATGCATCTCACAGAAGGGAAAATGTTTGGGGTGCTGGTGGTAGAGGGCGGATTCCTCGCTGCCTACTCGGGACTGCTGGAGGGCCGCAATGACTGGGAATACTTTGTACCACCCGTGTTCGACGCCCAACAGCCCGACGGACATTTCAAACAGACAGAACGGGAAATTTCTCTTCTGTCGCACACCTCACCGCTTACTGCTAAAAAGATGTCACAGGACCTGCAACTCTGGCTCTTCCACCAATATCAGTTCCTGAATGCCCGTAGCGAAACGAAGGATCTGATAGATGTCTGGCAGGCCTACCACTGTTCACCCCGTATCCGCAAGAGATATCCGTTGCCACCGGGCGGCACGGGCGACTGCTGCGCACCCAAGTTGCTACAGTATGCCTACCAGCACGGTCTGAGGCCCATCTGCATGGCGGAGTTCTGGTGGGGACCATCCCCCAAGAGCGAAGTGCGCCACCACGGTCAGTTCTACCCAGCCTGTCGGGGTAAGTGCAAGCCTGTACTGACGTGGATGTTGCAGGGGCTCGACGTGGATCCCAATCCTGAGGAGGCTGGCTTCCCCCATCTGGTGCCTGAGATTATTTACGAAGACGAGGCGATGGCGGTAGTAAACAAGCCGTCGGGCCTGCTGAGCGTCCCCGGCAGGGCGGAAGACTACTCGGTTGCCACTTGGGCACGGGAGAAGTGGTCCGATGCCATCCCCGCCCATCGGTTGGACATGTGGACCTCAGGGCTGCTCGTCATAGCCAAGACAAAGGAAGTCTATACGAACCTGCAGGAGCAGTTCGTGAAGCGGACGGTGAGGAAGAGGTATATCGCCGTGCTGGATGGCGTGCCTTCTCAGCAGGAAGGGAGAATCGAACTGCCACTGCTCAGCGACCCTTTGAACCGTCCGCGACAGGTCGTCGACTTTAAGCGTGGCAAGTCATCCGTAACGGAATATAAGTGTATGGCTGTTGCTAACAGCCATACACTTATCGCCCTTTATCCCCACACGGGGCGGACACACCAGTTGCGAGTGCACTGTGCCCACAAGGACGGACTGGGCTGTCCAATACTCGGCGACGAACTCTATGGCAGGAAGGAGAGTGCCGACAGACTCTGCCTGCACAGCGACCGTCTTGAACTCATCCATCCCGTCACAGGGCAGCAGATGCAGTTTGAATTGCCATATCCATTTGGCAATCTGATACCTTATAATAATAAATAAGGTTAAAACCAAAAGAAAGTTGAGAGTTGAGAGTTGAGAGTTGAGAGATTTTTTGTAACTTTGCGCTCGGAAAATTTTATTCACTTTAAACAAATAATTGCAATTATGAAGATTGAGAAAATTCACGCAAGAGAGATTCTGGATTCACGTGGTAATCCTACTGTAGAAGTTGACGTAGTGCTGGAGAAC
>JAFUAK010000019.1 GCA_017460765.1 Prevotella sp.
CATGGCCGTCTGCAGGGCATACTCCACCTTGTCCTTGATACGTACCACTACCAAGTTACGGGCAATCTGTACCATCGTCAGTCCGACGGCTGCACTGAAGAGCAGCGTCGCAATGGGAACAATCTGGGCGGCATCGCCCGAAGGAATGACCTCCGAGAAGATCAGTTTGCACACGTATGGCGTGAACATGGTCAGCAGAATAACGCCTATGCATGCCATCAGACTGTAAAACAGGTCATACTTGCAGAGGCTGTTCATCGCATAGCGGATGAGTTCCTTGACAGTCAATTTCTCTTCTGTGAGCGGCAGGCAGGCTATGATGGCCTCTTTCTCCAGCATGTCGGCACTTTTGCTCGCCGACATCTGCCTGCCTGTCTTCGGGTGGGTGAAGGTATAGTCCGTGAAGCCGGGCACCAGCAGGATAGGGGTATGGTCATCGGCTGTGAATCCAAGGATATAGCCCGTGCAGCGCGTCCACCAACCGTCGGAAAGCGTAATTTCGCGGAAGAAGACGTTATATTGCTCCAACAACGTCTCTATCTGATCGAAGTCCTTGGGCAATTCCATCGTCGATTGCATCTGCTTCCACAGTTTCCTGTCTATCATGGAGCGCAGGATGTCCTGCGCCTGGCTCATCGCCTTGCGGTCGCCATCCATGCGCTGGGCTAATTGCTGGAGGAAAATATTCGTTTTCATGGTGTCAGGCGTATTTTAACAGGTTACTATACAGACCGTCCACCTGCTGCAACTCGTCGTGAGTGCCGTGCTGGGTGATGTGCCCTTGTTCCACCACATAGATCTGGTCGCTGTGGGCAATGGTCTCCAGCCGGTGGGCAATCATAATCATGGTCACACCCATGCCGTAGAGATGCTGCATCACCTTCGCTTCCGTCTCAGGATCCAAGGCCGAGGTGCCCTCGTCCATCAGCAGGATGGTAGGCTCCTTGGCCAGGGCGGTGGCTATCTCGATGCGCTGTCGCTGTCCACCACTGAAGTTCTTGCCGCGCTCGGCAACGGCAGCCTGATAGGCACCGGGGCGTTCCATGATCTCTTCGTGTATCTGCGCATCGTTGCAGGCCAGCACCATGGCGAAGTCCTCTATCGACTCGTCCCACATCTTGACGTTGTCCGCAACAGTGCCCTCGAAGAGCGTTACATCCTGGTTGACCACCGAGACGGAGTTGACGAACGTCATGCGGTCGATGGCCTTGCGGGGCTTGCCGTCGAAGAGTACCTCGCCCTCCCACGGTTCATACAGCCCCGACACGAGACTCAGCACCGTGCTCTTGCCACAGCCGGAGGGGCCTACCAGGGCGATGCGCTCGCCTGCCTTGATCTTCAATGAGAAGTGGTTGAGGATGGGGGGCAGGTTGCGGTCGTAGCCGAAGGTGACGTCGCGCAACTCGATCTCGCCCGTCAGTTTGGCCTCTTCTGGCAGTTCGTTATCAGCAGACAGCCGTAGGTCTGCGGCTTTATGGCTATAGTCGGTCACGTCCTTGATGCGCTGGATGGACGAACTAAGCCTCAAGATAGTCTGAGTGCTGTCTATGGCCCTGTTGATACAGTAAATGCTTTCATTGATGAGTCCCTGAGAGGCCAGGATCATGCCCGGCGTCAGTTCGCCTTGTAGGATATACCATGCACCCAGGCATAGTATGGCTGCATTGGTAAGTTGCAGTACGACCTGCGGCAGGGCACTCAGGAATATGGAGTTGGTGGTGGTCCTTACGCGGGCGTTCATGGCCTGTGCATAGGTTTTCTCCCACTGCGCAAAGAAATACCGTTCGGCACCCAGGGCCTTGATGGTCTCCAGATTGCCCATGCCTGTCATCGTGACGTTCTGCAACCGTGCCTCCGTCACCTCCAGGTTCATGGCGATTTTCTTCTGCACCCGGGCTGTGGAACGCATCACGTAGATGAGCAACAGGACGGAGAGGAGTTCCAACAGACCCAGTTTCCAGTTGAAGAGTAAGACAATATAGCAGCAGGCTACCGGTAAGAAGAGGCAACAGATGATAGGCAGAGCGTAATCCAACAGCCTGATGGTCTTTGAAATCGTCGTATAGCGGGCCACCAGTTCGCCTGGCGTAAACTCTGCCAAACGGCTCATCGGCAGGCGCAACACCGTCCAGAGATAATTCGATGCAGTGGAGATGCTGATCTTCACCTGGCTCTTCCGTCGCAGGATGGAGAACGTCATCCAGACCGTCAGTTCAATCAGAAACAACATGATATAGAGCACCAGCAGGGGGGAGAACCATTCTGGATTCTTATGCGTGATGACATTGTCGGTATATACCTGCTGGAACAGCGGCGGGAATATGTTGGATACAGCATCAATGCTGGCAACCACAATGCCGTTAATGGCAAATACCAGATTGCCTTTCAGGAAGTACTTGAGGGCAGACAACAACGACAGCCCAGGTTCCCGGTCTTGTGACTTACCCTTCATCATTCAAACTTTAGTTTCAGATTACGCACCTGGGTGCGCGATGCCTCGAACAGATACTGGAACATGCTGCGGCGGCGGGTCTCGGTGAGCACTGAGCAGTAGGTGCCGATGCCCATACTCACATCGTCCGGTACGCCGAACGACCAGTCGTAGCAGGTGGAGTCTGCTGGATCTCGCTGCAGGTCGATAAGCACTTCATAGACGGCTTCCTGCCCCTCGCCCAGGAGTTGTTTGGCCAGGACATCCGACTTCAGTTTCTTGCGCACATCGTTGGCATCTGCAGGATAGCGTACCACCTGACTGATGCGTCCTCTCACATAGCCTATCTCGTCGCGCTTCTCGTTGGCAGGCCACACCTGTGCCTCCATGCCGACGCGCAGTCGGCGCTGCGCCTCATTGTCAGCATAGGCGATGAGTTGCGTGCGGTGCGACTGACTGTCGGCCTGGCCGTCCACCACACTTACGATAGGGTCGAAGGCCTCGAACGGCTCGTTGTACGACTTCGTGCTGATCACGAGGCCGCTGACTGTGCTTGTCAGGAAACTATGGCTGTTGCCGATAGTCACCATCGCTATCGTCTGTCCTTGCCTGACATGGTCACCATTGTGCACAAGCATATTGCGGACGATGCCCTTGTTGGGCAGTGTGATGTCAGTAGTTCCCTGCACGGGAAATACAACACCTGAGTAGTAGGCTTTGTCGCTCACGCTGCCCAGCACCCCCCATACGATGAATGCCGCCAGCAGCAACGCCGCAGCCGTAGCCAGCAGGTAGGTGGGGACATAAGTCACGCGCAGATGGTCGGCTATCTGCTCGGGTGATTGTGGTACTTTCCCTGAATCTTCTTCCATAAATCGTAATTTGTTTTAAAATACTTGCAAAATTAAACAATTCTTTGAGTGATGCCTTTCGACTCTATTTGAACAGTTCTTCTGCCGTGACTACTGACTTGACAATATCAGAATGATTGTTCCGTTCTACTGGATTGACAGTCACAAAGGTGAGGTGGAACCTTTTATCTGGTCGACTCCGTTCCAGTGTGTCTATGCGTTTCTGCAATTTCTCAGCGTATGACTTCGTTATGGCATAGTCCGACTTAGAATATTTCATTTCACAGACGTTGACAACATCGTCGGCACGGTCTATCAGCAAATCAATCTGCATACCATCAGTATCGTCGTTACCACTGACAACAAGCGATGATTCCTGTGAAGTAACACCTGCAATCTGCAAAGCCATCTTGATTTGCTGGATATGCTGCAGACAGACCTCCTCAAATGCAATCCCTCTCCACGATGTGATTTCGCTTTCCTGCATGTGATGCATCCAGTAATCCCGTTCGGCTACGGTTTTCTCCTCCTTGAAGTGCAGCCAGAACCAGCAGAAGCAGTCAGACAGTTTATAGTATTCCTCATTATTTGCTGCCCCCCAAGGTATATATTTCGTAACGAAGTCGCTGGCGATAAGAGCCTTCAGCATCCTTGTGAAATCGCCATTGGGATTGATACCCGTTTTGCGGGCTATCTCGTCGCGACGGTAACCGGCATGACGCTTGCTCAGGTATCGGATGATCTTCATGCAATCCGCAGCATTGTCGAAAACGGAGTTAAACAGTCGCTCGAACTCATCACCAAGTTTTGCTTTCTGATTGAAGAACAATGCATCGATATTCTGGGCAAGGCTGAGCGATGAATTGAAACAGTCAAGATAGAAAGGAATACCACCGAGAATCATATATGCCTGTATGATGTTGTAACGAGACAAATCAATCTTCCTGCTCTCAAAAAACTGCTCACACTCCAACAGCGTGAATGGCGACAGTTTCATCTCACAGGTCAAGCGTCCATACAGGCCACCTTTGTTGTTGATGATATTATCGAGCATCCATGATGTGGCTGAACCACACACCACCAAGCACAGGTTATGCCGACTGCATCCCCACCCGTTCCAGAACGCTTCGAGAGCCGTCAGAAAACCAGAGCGGGCAGTATCCATCCAAGGCAGTTCGTCGATGAACACCACCTGCCGCGAACCGTTATCCAAACGTTCTAGCAGTTGCTCCAACAGAAAGAAAGCCTCCATCCATGACTTTGGCTGAGTGATACCCTCCAATCCGTGACGTATCAATGAGAAGTGGAAGTTCTGGAGTTGCGATTTGAGCGAGACCTTGCGCTTGCGGTCGTACGGCGAAAGACCTGTGTGATGGAATACCATGCCATCACCCAGAACTTCGTTTATTAAAAACGTCTTGCCTACACGACGGCGACCATAGACAGCAATAAACTCTGCCCTGCCACTCTCATAACGACGAGTCAACTCTGCTATCTCCTGTTTCCTGCCAATAATTGTACACATAGCCTATAAGTTAAGTTGCACACTTTCGACGGCAAAGTTAAGAATAATAATTGTAATAACAAACATCAAACCGTTAAATTTTGAATAAAATTGCATTTATTTCGCTAGGGCACGCATTTCTCAATAGGATTTAGCGAAATAAACGCAATTTTAACGAAAATATACTACCGCCATGTTCCGACTGTCCCAGAGACAGCGGTCGGTAATCTTCAGTTCGGGGATGACGGGCAGGCAAAGGAAGGCCATCGTGATGAAGGGCGCCTTCATCGTGCAGCCTGTCTTGGCAGCCATGTCGCAGAGCAAACGGCAGCGGTAAGCCACCTCATGGCCGTCGAGCGGTGAGATCAGCCCTGCAATGGGCAGTGCCATCTCGATGATCTCCTCATCGGTTATTACCACCTGTCCCCCCTGCATCTCTATGACACGGTTGACGGCATGGACAATGAACTCGTCGGAGGAACCGATGGCCACGATGTTGTGACTGTCGTGTGCCACGGATGAGGCAATGGCTCCCTGGCGGATGTTAAAGCCTCGCACCAGCCCGACGACGGGACGGGCCTTTGGGGTGTATCGGTTATATACCACCACCTTCTGCACCTCGTGCCACGGGTAGTGAGCGTCCTTCATGGGATCGCCCGTCACCTCCACCACGTCGTGGCCGGTATATAGGCTTCTGTCTGTGGCACGGATGATGTGCTTGGTGTCGCCTCGGTGGATGTCAAGCCTGATGTCATCGACCGTGATGGGAGTGGCGCAGAAGCGGTTGGGATAACTGCTGAGGTCGGCGATCGGCTGCCGTCGCACGCTGATACTTCCGAACGACAGGTTATAACTGTAGGCCTCGACACCACGGATGATGGTGTTCTGCACCGTCAGGAAAGGACCTGTATTATTGACAATGATAAATGTGGCCGGGTCGCCCTCTTGCAGTAGTCCCCAGTTCACACCGTAGTGACGCTGCGGGTTGCTGCATGCCGCTTGAAGGACGTTCCAAAAGTCGTGGCCGTCGATAAGTGCCCGCTTCACGATGGAGATGATATGACCACGCACGAGGTCGTCGGCATGGCAGTCATCGGTACACAGCATCACCTGGTCGGGATATTCGTCGATGAGCGGGTGCAGGAATGAATAGTCTTTGGCGGCACTGCCCTCACGAATGATGACCTTCATGCCGGCACGGATGCAGTCGCGCCCCTCGTCGAGCGTCGTACATTCATGGTCGGTAGATACTCCAGCCTGGGCATAGCACCGGCGCTCCTCTGGGGTAAGTCCGGGAGCATGGCCGTCCACGGGCTTGCCTGCCGCACGGGCAGCGGCAATCTTCGCCATCACCTCGCCGTCGCCCTGCAGCACACCCGTGAAGTTCATCATCTCGCCCAGAAAGCCGATGTCCTCGCGCTGCATCAGGGCTGCTATCTCCTGACTGCCGATGGTTGTGCCGCTGGTCTCCACATCGCCGCCTAAGGCCGGTACGCAACTGGGGGCACCGAACAGGAAGTTGAACTGCGCCTGACTGGCCGAGTGAATCATCACATCTACACCTTCCACACCCAGCACGTTGGCTATCTCGTGTGGGTCGGCAATGACCCCGATAGTGCCGTGCTCTGCCGCCACGCGGGCGAACTCCACAGGCATCATCATGCTGCTCTCGATGTGCACGTGGCTGTCGATGAACCCCGGCATCAGGTAAGGCAATGGCTTTTCGCCGTCGTCCTGCAGGCTGCATGGCCTGACACTGCTGATGCGGCCGTCCGTCACCGTCACCTCGCCGTCGAATATCTCACGACGCACCACGTCAACGATATGTCCTCTGTATATCATAGGAAAAATCCTTCTTTCTGGATAATTATAGTCACTTGACGAATTTCTTCGCGTTCTGGATATACACCCCAGTATGCGGCTCCTCATTGAGTTGCTCACCGGCCAGATTGTAGATGGCGGCAGAACGGGGCATAGCGGCCTTGGCAGATCCGACGCTTGAGGACTTTCCTGTCAGTTGGGCATATTCGGCTTGAGCGGCGGCCATGTCGGCCAGGAAGTCTGGATTGGTGTGAAGTCGCGCATAGCCTGCGGAAGCCAGGAGCCGTGCTGCATCCACGTCGCTCTGCCAATGGTAGCCTGCGATGACGCGGCTCTGGCCCCACTGGTAACCGAGCGCCAGAAGTTCGTCTTGGGCATCAGGATTGATCTCGCAAAGCAACAGGGCCGTCGCCCATCCCCGTATGGCATGGCCGGAGGGATAGGATCCGTTCTCGCGCAGGGTCTCCTCGTCGCCAGGTATCAGGGTGGGCTCTTGGTAGCGAACGTAGGGGCGCAGGCGTGTAATGGCTGTCTTGGGTTTCCTAGCGCAGAGGCGTACGGTCAGCATACCTCTGTTGAGTACATTGAAGATGCAAGGTGTCTTCTCCTTCGAGATCTCCATGCCAAAAGGCTTGCTAAACTGTACTGTCATGTCTTCCATATCCACCACGCCGTTGTCGATGGCCTGCTGGGCACGCTCCTCGTTCAGGCGTTCCCCCTTGCCCCACATATACTGGGTAAGGTCGTAGGCGAATTGTGTGGAATTCGGTTCGGGCGGTGCTGGTAGCCAATTGACGGCATTGGGCAGGTCGTCAATTTCAAAATACATCGCCTCGCTGTCAAGCGAAATGTCCGTTTGCGCTTGAGTGCTGAGGGTTGCCATTGCAGCGGCTACTGACAAGAATAAGAATCTTCTTTTCATCATTGTGATACGCTGTTCATGTCGGTAAATGATTAATCGTGTGTTCTATTGAATTATCTTCTCACCATTCTCGTTGATGAAAATACCCTTTCTCCCTTCTTTGTTGATGGCTCTGCCGAGCATGTCGAACCATCTCTCCGTCCGTTCCTTGCTCTTAGACAGTTCCGAAGGTCTGATAGCACTGGGCACTGAGCTTGATGGTTCTCCAAGTTCGATGACGAGCGTCCTGTCGTTGGTTATGTTCTCGCGGTCTTTATACCCATAAGGTGACTTGTCTGTCAGTATCGAGGTCATCATATCATCGGCAAAGCCAGGCAAGTCGATGCCAGCTTCCTTCACTGAGTCGGCACCATAGGCTCCCACCATCACGCTCTGGACAAGTGATGCCATGCTCTTAAGCTGGTCCACCAGATCCTGGCGCTCCTGTGTCATCACCTCGTTGCCCTCGGCATGTACGGCAAAAACACCTGCCAGCGAGTCGAGCACCTCCGTAGCCAATTGATAGACTGACGAGTCTTGCTCCTTATCCAGTTGTAGATTGTTCATCACCAGCCTTACCAGCCTGTCTTTCAACTCCTTGCGCGACCAAGAGGGGAAGTTGTCTTTACCCTCCATCTGCATGATGCGTCTGGTTTCCACCTTCATCTCAGCGGGATTGTCCGAATAGGTCAGCACGCGGTAGTCGCTTGGATAACTCACGATAGAGCCCGTAGAGATATCGTAGATTGAACGGCTCAGGTCGTTTGTCAAGTCCATCGCGATGTCCGACACGTGGAAGTGACCGCTCAGCACCACGCGGATACCCGCACAAGCCAGTTGTTCACGTACATTCTCCCAGTCAGCCACATTTGATGACGGTATCAACACATTTGCATAACTGATATGTGGCAGCAGCGCATGGTGCATCATACAGATGATTTGGTTCCCCTTCTCTGTGGCAGCCCTTGCTTGGGTCACAGCGAAGTTGAGTGTCTCTTCCGACAGTTTGCCGTCAGTACCCGAATTGATGCCGAGGAGTGTCAGTCCCGGAAATGGTTCGGCTACGTACGACAGTTCTTCTTGAGCGGTAGCATCACTATAGCCGTAGTCCTTATAGAACTCGGCGAAATTCACGGTACCCGTCAAGTCGTGGTTGCCAGGAATGACGAATATCTTAAGTCCTGCGGCACGCAACTCATCAAGTTTGTCTTTTACGTATTCGTGACTTTCCAACTTTCCGCCCTCCGTCAGGTCGCCCGTGATAAGCACCAAGTCTGGCTTCTGGTGTTTCAGCGTGTCCACCAGCTGGTCGAAAAGCGGCTGACTGCACTCGGCAATCTTACGCGAGTGTTCAACGGTAGTATTCCAAAACTCCGTACCTTCCAGGCTTTTCGCCATCACGTGAACGTCGGAAAGCACGACTATTTTCTTCTCTTCTGCTCTTGTCTGAGCCATGAATCCCAGCAGCACAACGGCGAGCAGACTTCTGAAAATTACACTATACTTCATAACGGTTGCAAATTTAAGTCTTATATGAGAACACAAAAAGAACTGCCCCTTCCGTGCTCATGTTACTATATTTTTAATGTTTTATTCCGTGGGCAACAGGCAGAACAGGCGCACAGATAAGCCGACTTCTCTGTCGAAGTGATTCATTTGGGGCCAACTCCCATCATTATAAGTACTAAAATACATGGTAAATGGGCTGTTTATCGAAGGTGTCGAAGTCCAATAGTAGCCGAAATAGTTCACGCTGTAGGCACCGCCTCTCGACTCGTGGTAGCCGCCATCGCAAGTCAAGGTCAGGGAAGCAGAACCGATAGTCCATGTTCGATATCTTGCTATTACCTTAAAACTTCTATCTTTTTTGTCATACCCCGTGCTGCGGAGCTTAGACAAGGCTGTCATCTCTGTTTCCGTGGCCATTCGCCAGACGTTGGCGGCGTCGTAGGAGCCGTCGGTCTTGCCGCCTGCATAGTGCTTGCAGGCGTCCTCCCAGGTGTAATACGCTATATCGTTGACCGTAGCCGTGGCATTCTCCTTCTCGTTGGCGGTAGCGATGGCGTATTTCTTGCCTTTGAGTGTCACTACGATGCAGTCGCGGCTCTGCCCTTTGCTGTCGGTGTAGGTGCCGCGAGTACCGTCAGCAGATGCGGCGGAGATGGTGAGCACTTCCTGGATTTCGGTCACCTGATCGGCCCCGGCCTTGTAGAGGGTGCCGGAGTAGTCGCCGTTAGTCACTGTCATACTGCCGTCGGCGAGCGATATGTTGGTGCTCGATACGTTGGTCATGTCCTTGCCGTAAGTGCCGTCGCCTTCGCCGCGGGTGCGGGCCAGGGAGATGTTCTCGCCGCTGGCGGGGTCGCTGAGCAACAGGCGACCGTCGCTGAGCAGTTTCCATGTGAAGCCGGCGTCAGCAGGGCCGCCATAGATGACCAACGGCTCGTCGCTGGTGTCATCGAACACGCCCAAATAGATGCAGCCCGTGTGGTCGGCATTAGCCTCCACGGCCAGCAGCACGCGGGTGAAGGGAATGCTGTCCTCCGTCATGTCGGCATATTCATACTCGTCCCACCACAGGCCGACCAGTTCCTGTTCCAGGGCACTGACATCGACGGGTGTTGGATTGTCACTGATAGGATTGTCACTCTTCCCGCAACCAGTCATTCCCAGCAGGAGTGCTGCGACTGCAAACAATGCTAAAACTTTTGTTTTCATAATTTATATTTGTTATTATTTTATCTTTATCACTAAATTTCTTTTCACGTTGACTTATTGAAGGTATTTCGCTCTCAACTGTTGCTGCGCCTCGAGGGAGAAGCCGAGTTGGTTCTCGATGTACGCGGACAGGGAGCCATACTGCTGGTCTATCAGGTCGAGCGTGGCCTCGAAGTTCTCGCGGCTCACACCAATGATGGCACGGATGAAGGCCACGGCTTCATCGCCGCCCTCCTTGTCACGTACCTGGGCCGATAGTGCCTCTACCTTGTTGGCGTAACTCTGGTTGGAGAGGTCGAAGTCCTCGACGATGACCTGTCGGCTGGCCCCGAGGGCCGCGAGCACGAAGGCCGAGCCCCATCCGGCACGGTCCTTGCCCTGCGAGCAATGCCAGAGCACGCCGCCTTTGGCCGCCAGCACGCCGCGTAGGAACTCACCGTAGCGCGCCTGCGCATCGGCATCGGCCACGATGGCGGGATAGAGCCCACGGGCCATCGCCTGCATCTGGGGATCGAAGGCTCTCTGCAGCAACAAGTCGCCCTGGTCGCTGGGGTCTGTCTGGCCCGAACTGGAACTGCCGGAAGTGTATGCCTCTATAATCACTCTCGGCATCGTGGAGAGTTGGGTATTACTCACGCCGTCGATGACGCGGTCGGGGGAAGCGGCGACTTCAGCATCGAAGCGGAAGTCGAACACATTGGAAAGCCTATACCGACTCGTCAGTATAGCCACATCGGCATCTGTGGCCGTCGAGAGTTTGCCGCTGCGCACGAGCATGTCGAAGCGAATCGTCCGCCCGTCCTGCATGACGAGACCGCCCATGTCGCGCCCGTTCTCGATGCCCTCAAAAGCGATGACGCGCTCGCGGGGCTGGCTGACGGAATTGTCGTCGTTGTCCGACGAACACGAGGTGAACACGCTTGCACCGCTGATTACGAGGATGGCGGCGAGCATCCATAATTGTACTTTTCTCATATTCTCCATTATTATATGTTATCTCACACGCTTGCGTCCGTCCTTGATGACGAGGCCGCGAGTGCCGTCAGTGGCGGGAGCACCGTCAAGTAGGTAACTGCGGATGGACGACTGTCCTGTGGCTTCCCGGTGGACGGCACCGAGGCCGGTCGTCTGGTGGTCGAAGGCCTCGCGCTGCAAGACCTGTGTCATGCAGTGGGCGGCACCGTAGCCGTCAATCAGGCTTTCCAGGGGAATCCACTCCACGGTGACACCGGCCTCGCGGAGGCGCTGCTGCAGGGCCTCGCTCTGACCGCCGACGGCCATGATGTGGCGTGGGGCGATGGTCAGGAAGTTGTTGGCGTAGTGCATCTCGTCATCGTAGTCGATGGGGATAATCTCGAAGCCGCGGCTCTTGATGTACTCCACGAAGGGCACGTCCTGCCGCCAGAGGGAATAGTCGAGCGTGCCGGGCTTGCGGGCCCAGACGTCGCAGGTGATGTATTCGGGCTGTCCGGGCAGCGCCTCGTAGCGGCTGCGCACCATGGTGCAGAGGTCGCGGTCGATGATGTTGAAGTGGGTGTCGAGGTGCATCTGCATCTGCCACAGTTTGTGGTCGCGCACTACGATGACGGTGTCGTGACCGAAGGCGTCGGCCTCCATCAACTGGCGGATGCCCTCGTCGTTGGTGCGCATACCGCAGCCGATGAGCGAGACGGTGCCCGCCGGAATATAGTCGCCGCCCTCCAGCCGTCCGTCGTCCTCGATGCGGAGGATGGGCTTCAGGCCGAGGTGCTCGTAGCAGAGCGAGATGATGTTGGTCTCGGGGGTGCGCTGGCTGGAGTTCATCCGGCAGATGATGTGGCCGCGCGGCGTGGTGATGCTCTGGTCGCGGGTGAAATAGAGGTTCATCAGCGGGTTCTGGATGTACTGTGCTTCGTAGCCCGTGTTCGTGTCGGTTCGCCTGAGTTTCACCGTGGGCTGCAGCAGGATGCAGCGTATGAGGTCGTTGCGGCTCATCTTCGCGAGCACGTCCTGTCGGCAGGCCTCCGTCTCGTCGGCGCTCTCGTCGGGGATGCCGCTGATGTCGTACGTCAGCACGCCGGCGG
>JAFUAK010000149.1 GCA_017460765.1 Prevotella sp.
GTATTTGTTTAGTTTTAGAAAGGGGCTTGCCGTGATGGCAAGCCCCTTTCAGTTTATCGGGGATACACTTCGTCGGTCACGGGTTCCAGCCACTCATTGCTGTTGCCGGGCTGCACATTGGCGTGATAGGTCAGGTGCTGCATCCAACTGTCGCGGGCGGCGCCGTGCCAGTGCTTCACGCCCTCGGGCACGGCAATGGTCACGCCGGGCCTGAGTTCCACGGGCTCCTTGCCCCACTCCTGATACCAGCCGCGCCCGGCGACGCAGATGAGCACCTGCACGGCACCATGATGCACGTGCCAGTTGTTGCGGCAGCCAGGCTCGAAGGTGACGTTGCAGAGGCCCGTCTTGTCGAGCACGGCCAGATAACTGTTGCCGATGAAATACTGCGCGAAGGCAGTGTTGGGTTCGCCTTTGGGCCAGACGCTGCTCAGGGTGTAGCCCTCTTGGGTGAGCCACGCACAGAGTTCGTCGACCGTTTCCTGGCTGTTGCCCATGTTCACGGCGCCCTGCTTGTGGGCGGCCAACTGCGGGGTCACCTTGCCGAGACCGCTCAGGGCGGCGACGGTCACGATCTCGCGGTCGGAAGCCGTGAGTTGATCGCCGGCGAAGATATCGCCGAAGAGGTGCGACTTCAGATAGTAGTCATCCTGCGGGCAGAAGTCGTAGTTGAACGGGCGGCCCGACACCTGCGTCTGATTCTTCACGCCCAGTTCATAGGCCTTGCGGGCGTCGTCCCACTCGGCAGGGCGCGTCCAGGGCTTGCCCTCCTGCCAGTTCGCCTGCTTATTTTCTAAGACCTTACCGAGCACTCCCAGCGCATTCAGCGAGCGCGGGAAGCCCGTGTAGGCATAGAGTTGCGAGAAAGCCTCCTTCAGTTCATTGATAGTCACTCCGTTGTCGAGTGCCGTGCGCACGGCTGGCTCCAACCGTTCCAAATCTCCCTGTGCCATCAGGCAGGCACATGCTGCCAATCCCTTCTGACGCTCTGTCAGCGTCTGTCCGTTTACTGTTGCCATCGTCATGATTGCTATTACTAATACTATTACTTTTCTCATTTTCGATACTGTTTGATTACTGGCTGCAAAGTTACACAAAAATTCCCGAACTTGCGTTACATAAAGTTCGGGGATTTTTTCACTTTTTGCCGAAAACCACACAAGGGGACAGGCACTCTGTGTAGTCCTCAGTCGCCCGTGTTGTCGGCTCCCGGGGTGTCGTCACCCGAGGGCACGGGGTCGTTGCCTCCGCCGCCGGAGCCGGAATCTCCCGAACCCGAACCGCCACCATCGCCGTCCTGCGAGCCTCCGCCGTCGCCCGAGCCCGAATCGCCCGAACCACCATCGGAAGAACCGCCATCGGAAGAACCGCCGTCAGACGAACCTCCGTCAGAAGAGCCTCCGTCAGAAGAGCCGCCGGAACCTGACGACGATCCCTTGCCGCTGCTGATATAATAGAGTTTCGCGCGCTCCTCAATGCCCAGCAGCACGGAGATGAGCGCCGAGAGCGAGGCCGACGGAGAGAGCACGGCCAGGGCATTGAGCACGTCGTAAGCCTTGCGGATGGCGGCGTCGGTGGACTTGCGGGCGTCGGCCAGTTCGCCCTTCACCTTCGCGCTCTCGTTGTCCACGCGCACCGTCACGAGTTGCAAGACCTTGTTGGCCTGCACCACGGCCTTCTGCACCCAGGCCTCGATGCCCAGTTCGGCGAGCGTGTACTCCGTGGCGGCCTGCCACTGCTGCGACATGTTGATCACCTTGCGGGCCTCGGCCTCGAAGCCGTCGCTCACGCGGAAGTTGAAGTCCTTGAACACCTGGCGGGCCAGTTGCGCCTTGCGGTAGATGGGCTCCGATTCGGGCAGGTGGAGCAGGCCGTTGAGGATGCCCAGCGTGGCCGACATGTAGTTGTCCTCTATCGAGTCCTCGCGCTTCAGGTCGTCCGCTGCGAAGTCCTTGCCGCTGTAGCGCTTGAAGGCCGTGTCCTCACTCTGGCGGGCCTGGCCCACGGCCTGCACCGCCTGTTGCAACATCTGGTTGTCAGTCTCGAAACCGGCCAGGCGGTCGCTGATCTGCTGCGACACGCCGTCGTGGTTGGCATTCGAAAGTTGAGCAAGATAACTCGTCGTTAAAGTTTTTTGTGCCATAGTCATTGATATATTAGTTGAAAATTCCGTGCGCCGCCCTTCCAGTCCGTCCTGTGCAGCCCGCGGCGCGCTGAGCCGCACAATCCTTGTCTCCATGTAGCACCGCTCGCGGCGGAGAGGCCCTTTCCTGTCCTCCAAGTAGCACCGCTCGCGGCGGAGAGGCCCTTTCCTGTCCTCCAAGTAGCACCGCTCGCGGCAGAGAGGCCCTTTCCTGTCCTCCAAGTAGCACCGCTCGCGGCAGAGAGGCCCTTTCCTGTCCTCCAAGTAGCACCGCTCGCGGCGGAGAGGCTCCTTCCAACACAAAAAGAACCGTCCCTCTTGTGTACGGTTGCAAATATACGAATAAATCTGATAGCGCCCGACTACGCCCACCTAAATAATGTTAAAGCCAAGAAGAATTAACGCTTAGCCCCAAATGCCCGATGAGGAAATTTGTATCTTTGCAGGCGAAATTCCATCAACAAGTCCGTTAATTGTTCTTAAAAGGCGGGGGCATATAGGTTACAACTTATAGAAATAATTCGTAACTTTGCACCCGTTTTTTAAGATAATGATATATATGAACATGAGATTTTTAGCGCTCATGTTGGTTGTACCCGCAGTGATTGCGGCGAAGGCTCAGAGTGAGCGCAGGATGACAGTTGACGAATTGTTTCAACTGGTGGAAAGCAACAGCAAGACTCTTCGGGAACAGAAGATAAGCGTAGAATTTGCTCAGAAAGGAATAGAAGCGGCTCGCGCACAGCGGCTGCCCGATGTCAGTGCCTCGTTGTCGGCCTCATATAACGGCAACGTGGTGGTGATGGACCGTGACTTTACCGATGCCCAGGGCTTCTCGTCGCCCCACTTCGGCAACTCCTTCGCGCTGGAGGCGCAGCAGGTAGTGTATGCCGGCGGTGCGATAGACGCCGGTATCCGCATGGCCGAGTTACAGCGCGACATGGCGGTAACGGGGCAGCGGAGCGCCTCGAATGCCCAGCGCTTCGTGGCCTTGGGGCAGTATCTGGATCTGTTCAAGATTCAGAACCGCATGCAGGTCTACGAGCAGAACATCGCACTCACCCATCGGCTCATCGAGGATATCCAGGCCAAGCAGCAGCAGGGCATGGCACTCCGGAACGATGTGACGCGCTATGAACTGCAGATGGAGACGCTCAGACTGGGACTGCGACGGCTGCAGGACCAGCAGGCCATCCTGAACCATCAACTCTGCAATACGCTGGGACTGGAGGATGCCAGCATCCTGCCTGACACGACGATTGTCAACACGGTCTTCTCGGATGACGATCAGCACTACTGGCAGCAGACGGCCCTGGCTTCGTCACCCCAGATGGAGCAGTCGCAACTCTCCACGCAGATGGCCGAACAGCAACTGAAACTGGCCAAGAGCGAGATGCTGCCGAAACTGGCCGTGGTGGCTGCCGACAACCTGAGCGGTCCCTTCACGTATGACATTCCGCCCATCGACAAGAATATCAATTATTGGTACGTGGGCGTGGGACTGAGATACAACCTCAGTTCGCTCTTCAAGCAGAACAAGAAGGTGCGCCAGGCAGAGACGGGCATACAGCGCAGCCAGCAACAGCAGAAGGTGGTGGCCGAGAACCTTGACAATCAGATGCAGCAGGCATGGACGCTCTGGCAGCAGACCTACGCCGATCTGGACACCCAGCGCAAAAGCGTGCAACTGGCGCGCCAGAACTATCAGGTGGTCAACGAGCGCTATCTGAACCAACTGGCGCTGATTACCGATATGCTCGACGCCTCGAACATCCGTCTGAACGCAGAACTGCAAGAGGTGGATGCCCGCATCAATATCGTCTATGCTTATTACAAAATGAAATTTATTAGTGGAACATTATGAAGAATAAGAAACAAATCAAGAGAATATACAACGCTGTGATTATCGCAGCAATGGTGTTGGCCCTGGGCTATGTGTGCAGCCGATTCATCCATTGGGGCCGTGTGGAATATACTGACGATGCACAGGTGTGGCGACACATCACCCCCATCAATGCCCGCGTGGGCGGATTCATCAAGGAAATCCGCTTCGAGGACTATAGCCGCGTCCGTAAGGGCGATACGCTCGTCATCATCGAAGATGCGGAGTATCAGTTGGCTCTGGCACAGGCAGAGGCCAACCTAAAGGGTTCGCGCTCTGGCGCCTCTGCGGTGAGTGCGGGCATGAACACCACGGCCAGCAATGTGCGTGTGGCAGCGGCTGGCATCGAGGAGGCTCGTGTCAACATGGAGAACGCCAAGGCTGACTACGAGCGCTTCGCTGCCTTGCTCCAGAAGGATGCCGTGACCCGTCAGCAGTACGACAATGCCCGTGCCCGCTACGAGGCGGCAAAGGCTCGTTATGATCAGGCTTCGCAGCAGCGACAGTCGACGGCACTCGTGGTGAGCGAACAGCAGCAACGGCTCTCGCAGACGCATGCCGGCACCAGCGTGGCTGAGGCTGCCGTGAATCTGGCCCGCCTGAACCTCTCCTATACTGTCATCGTGGCGACCTGCGACGGCGTGATGAGCCGCAAGGATATCCATGTAGGTCAGTTGGTACAGCCTGGTCAGCAGTTGGCACGTATCGTCGATGACAATCAGGTGTGGGTAGTGGCCAACTACCGCGAGACGCAGATGGAGCATATTGCCGTGGGCAACAAGGTGGAAGTTACGGCTGATGCCATCCCCAGCGTGAAATACACGGGTGAAGTCGAGGCCATCGCGGGCGGTACAGGCTCGGCCTTCTCGCAGATTCCCGTCGATAATGCCACCGGCAACTTCGTCAAGGTAGAGCAGCGCGTGCCCGTCCGTATCAAGGTGACTACCGAAGATACGACTGCCATCGCCAAACTTCTGGCTGGTCTGAATGTAGAAACGGAGGTGATGTACTGATGGCCTGGAACCCCAATCAGAAATTTACGATGCCGATGTTCCGTCCGTGGGTGCCGGAGAAGATGCGCCCTTGGATGTACATCGTCTTTGCAGCCCTGTTCCAACTCTCGAGTGGTGTCTACTTCGCCAACCTGCAGCACATGATGGGGGCCACGTCGCTGATGCGCGAGGACATCCAAATGGTGGCGATGTTTGGCGTGGTGGGAGTCAACATGCCGTTCCCTTTTCTGTTCCGCTATAAGTTGCGGTTCACCAACCAGCAATTGCTCATCAATGCGGCACTGGTCATAGCGGTCTGCAACATTCTGGCACTCTACGTGACGTGGTTGCCAGCGCTTTGCGCCATCAGTTTCATTGCTGGTTACTTCAAACTCTGCGGCACCTTTGAGTGCTTTTCGAATATCCGCCTGTGGCTGTCGCCCAAACAGGACTTCGGCATCTTCCTGCCCTCGATGTACATTATCATCTTGGCGGCCATGCCCGGCTCCAACTGGATTGCCCAGCAACTCTGCATCCTGACCGATTCGTGGCAGTCCGTCCACTGGCTGATGACGGCACTGATGCTGACGGTAGCCCTGCTGGTCTTCATCTGTACCCAGCCCTGGCGCATGATGCCGTTCAAGTTGCCTTTAGTGTCGCTCGACTGGCTGGGCTGCTTCCTGTGGTCAGCCCTGATGCTGCAGATCATCTGGCTCTTTACTTATGGCGAGTATTACAATTGGTGGGACTCTCCGCTCTGGCGAACCGTGCTGGTCAGTTTCCCGCTGACGCTGGCGGTCACCATCGGCCGTATGCGCCACATCCGCCATCCCTACATCGACCCTAAGGTGTGGCCCCATGCCAGACTGATTCCCATCCTCGCCATGTTCTTCGTGGCCGAGGTAATGAACGCCACGCCCCATGCCCTGCAAGGCACCTTGACAGGCGGTGTGCTCCACTGGGGATTCACTACCACCCAACAGTTCTACCTGTTCGAAATGCTGGGCTATGCAGCGGGCTGCGTCTTCACCATCCTATGGGGACGAGAGACACCTAACTGGGGCCGGTTGCCGCGTATGGGCTTCAAGTACACTCGCCTGTTGAGTGTGGGCTTTGCCGCCTTGTTGATGTATCAGGTGATGATGTACTTCTACGTCTCACCCACCCTGAATGTCGAGCGGCTGTGGCTGCCTACGTTCCTGCGTACCTTTGGCTATGCCATCTTCTTTGCCACGATGACCATCTACCTGAAGGACCTCATCGAGTTCCCCACGTTCTTCATGGCCCTGACGGTCAGCGGATTCATCCGCAACGGCGTTGGCGAGAGCGTGTGCTCAGGTCTCTACAGTTACGGTTTGCGCCGCCAGATAGCCGATGCACTGAGTCGCGGCATCCACACAGACTACACGCAGGTGCTGATGGTAGCCGTCAAGGAGATGTTCGGGGTGATGTGCCTCATCGGCACTTTCACGCTGCTGATAATGCTGCTCTACGACGTGCAGCCAGTGCGTTCAACAATGAGGCGCATGCAGCCTCTAAGAAAGCTCATGCGCCTCATTACGCGCCAGATACGGCAGCAGGAAATGATAATCAGTTGAATTATTTAGCGTAGGCAACGCTACGGGTCTCGCGGATGACGGTGATCTTCACCTGTCCGGGATAGGTCATCTCGTTCTGAATCTTCGTAGCGATATCTCCGCTCAGGGCCTCGGCCTCAGCATCATTCATCTTATCGGCACCGACGATGACACGGAGTTCACGACCAGCCTGGATGGCATAGGTCTTCGTGACACCAGGATAACTCATGGCGATAGCCTCAAGGTCGTTCAGACGCTTGATGTAGGCCTCGACAATCTCACGACGGGCACCGGGACGGGCACCGCTGATAGCGTCGCACACCTGTACGATCGGGGCCAAAAGCGTCTGCATCTCCATCTCGTCATGGTGGGCTCCGATGGCATTGCAGATATCGGGTTTCTCCTTGAACTGCTCAGCGATCTTGGCACCGTAGAGTGCATGAGGCATCTCGCTCTCCTCGTCAGGCACCTTGCCAATATCGTGAAGCAGGCCGGCTCGCTTGGCCTTCTTCGGATTCAGACCAAGTTCGGCAGCCATCACAGCACAGAGGTTCGCCGTCTCACGGGCATGCTGCAAGAGGTTCTGACCATAACTGGAACGGTATTTCATCTTACCGATGATGCGGATAAGTTCGGGGTGCAGGCCGTGGATACCCAGGTCGATGGCGGTACGCTTACCAGTCTCGATGATCTCGTTGTCGAGTTGCTTCTTCACCTTGGCAACCACCTCCTCAATTCGTGCGGGGTGGATACGGCCATCGCTGACGAGTTGGTGGAGAGCCAGACGGCAGACCTCACGACGTACGGGATCGAAGCCACTGATCACGATGGCCTCAGGAGTGTCATCGACGACAATCTCCACACCGGCGGCGGCCTCCAAGGCACGGATATTACGTCCCTCACGGCCGATGATGCGGCCCTTCACCTCGTCGTTATCGATATGGAACACGCTGACGGAGTTCTCAATGGCGGTCTCCGTGGCCACGCGCTGAATAGTCTTGATAACGATTTTCTTGGCCTCCTGGTCAGCGTTGAGTTTAGCCTCGTCCATAATTTCATTGATGTAGGATGCGGCAGCGGTCTTGGCCTCATCCTTCATCGACTCTACGAGACGTGTCTTGGCCTCCTCGGCACTGAGACCTGACACCTCCTCAAGCATCTCACGCTCCTTGAGTTGCATCTTCTCGAGTTCGTCAGCCTTCACGGCCAGCAGTTTCTTCTCGTTGTCGATGCGCTGCTGCTGGTTGTCGAGTTCGTTCTTACGGCGTCCGAGTTCCTCCTGACGCTGGTTCAGCGAGATCTCACGCTGCTTCAGTTTGTTCTCACTCTGCTGAATGTGCTGGTTGCGCTGCTGCACTTCCTTCTCCAGTTCGCTCTTCTTGTTGAGGAACTTCTCCTTCACCTCAAGCAGTTTCTTCTCCTTGATGACGTCTGCCTCCTTATTGGCAGCATCCACCATCTCGTTATACTTCCCTTTCAGGACATAACGGAAAATCAAGTATCCGCCGACGCCTCCTAATACGAGGGCTCCGGCAGCAATCAATAGTACAAATATTAAATCCATATAAAATCTATGTTGTTAAATGTATTCTTACTTCAGGGCTTCCTCAATCTCAGAAGTCAACTTCGTAAGAATATCATCATAGGGAGCGGTATCGTTCTTGCCACGCTCCCGCTCATACATCAGGGCAACATCGATCAGCGTCATGAGCGCGATGGTATGTTCGCCCTTCTTACCCTTATAAGCCTGCGCATAGGCATTATAACGGTCTGTAATGAGCTTGGCTGCCCTACGATAGAATTCTTCGTCGGTGCGCTTCACAGCCACCGAGATCTCCTCGTCATAGACGTGCAGCCTTATATTGAATTTCTCATTGTTATTCACTTCTGCCATTGGGATAGCAATTTATTTACTGTTCGTCACTTAGAATAGCGATGCACTTGTTCACCTCCCGGATCATCTTGGCTACACGCGCCTTGGCACCCTCCAGGTCTCCGTCGGTAATTTCCATCATCTTAGCCATCTTCAGCGACTGATAGTCGTTGTCCGCCTGAGTCAGCCTCGCCTGCAGGGCCTTGATGTCCTGCTCATTCTTCTCAACGAGCGCATAGAGGTCATCGTTCTCCTTTTTCAGTTCCTGGAAACGGAGAATCAATTGCCTCACGCGGGTCTCGAAAGTCGTCAGTGCTTTCTCGTTTGGATTCATCACATAATTAATTATGGTACAAAAGTATGAAGAAAAAGTGAAAAGAGAAAAGTGAAATGTGAAAAGTATGGATTATTTTCTTTTATTTAACATTTCACTGTCTATTTCACTTCTCACTCTTCACTTCTCTTGGGTTCCTTTTTAGCCAGCATCACGACTTTATAGACAAAGTCGGTGACCCACTTCTGGGAGAAGCCCAAACGGCGGTTGTACTCACGGACGGACACAACGGTCTTCATCACCGAGGCATCGCTGAAGTCATTCTTGTTGAAGATGTCGTTGATTGTCTTTTCCGTCATCGTGTAGAGAACCTTCTTCATGAAGCCCGGCAGACGGAGTTTGAACTTCATCAGATTGCCAGTGAGCATCATGATGTCCTGCGTGAAGCCCTGGAACTGCAGCAGATAGGTCTGTGCGTCCTGGATTTTCTTACAGCGCTTGCGAAGGCTCTGGTCAATCTCCTTGAAGAAACTGTCCTCCATGCCATACATGGTCTTCAGCATGTTTCTACAACGATTACGCTCGGCTACACCCAACTTATTGTTGGCAGTGGGCACCTTCAGCGTAGTCTTGAAAACGCGGAGATCGGGCAGTGCCGCCAGATTGGTGATACCGAGGTCGGCAGCCATCGATGCCTGGAAATACACACGTATCAGTGTCATGAAGTCCTCCATGCCACCGATCTTCTGACCGTCGCTCTTTCCGAAAATTTTATTCCAAAATCCCATAATTTCCAATATAAATTAATATTTCGTGTGCAAAGGTAATAAAAATAAAATAAAATTCGTATCTTTGCACCGAAAAAATAATATTGCTTATGAAAGGTATCGTATTAGCAGGTGGTTCTGGCACGCGCCTCTACCCCATCACCAAGGGTGTTTCGAAACAGTTGATTCCCATCTTCGACAAGCCGATGATCTACTACCCCATCTCCACGCTGATGCTGGCTGGCATCCGTGAGATCCTGATCATTTCCACGCCTTACGACCTGCCAGGCTTCAAGCGTCTGCTGGGCGACGGCAGCGACCTGGGCGTGCGCTTCGAATATGCGGAGCAGCCCTCTCCCGACGGTCTGGCCCAGGCCTTCATCATCGGTGAGAAGTTCATTGGCGACGACTGTGCCTGCCTCGTGCTGGGCGACAACATTTTCTACGGCAGCGGCTTCACGGGCATGCTGAAGCAGGCCGTGATCAATGCCGAGCAGAATAATCACGCTACCGTCTTCGGCTACTACGTGAACGATCCCGAGCGCTATGGCGTGGCAGAGTTCGACGAGGACGGCAACTGTCTGAGCATCGAGGAGAAACCCGCCAAGCCCAAGTCAAACTACGCCGTGGTGGGACTCTATTTCTACCCCAACAGCGTGGTGGAGATTGCGAAGAACATCAAGCCCAGTGCCCGCGGCGAACTGGAGATCACGACGGTGAACCAGGTCTATCTGCAGCAGAAGAACCTGTTGGTGCAGACCCTGCAGCGCGGCTTTGCCTGGCTCGACACGGGCACCCACGACTCACTCTCAGAGGCATCGACCTTCATTGAGGTGATTGAGAAGCGTCAGGGCCTGAAGGTGGCCTGTCTGGAGGAAATCGCCTACAAGCGCGGCTGGATTGACAAGGAGCAACTCAAGAAACTGGCTGAGCCCATGGCCAAGAACGACTACGGTCAGTACCTGCTCCGACGTGCCGAGGAATACAAAAAATAGGGTTTTTCTCATTTTTCTTTCATTTTTTTTGGCAGATTCAACAAAAATAGTTACTTTTGCCGCCAGTATTAACAATTAAAACCGTTTATTGCCTATCGAAACAAACTTTACTCAGTATTAAATGAGATAAAAGTATGAACACGTTGGAAAGTATGACCGACGAACAATTGGCGTTGGCTTACATCGATGGTAATAACAGAGCATTCGACGAGTTACTTTCACGGAGTCAGGACAAAATCTTCACCTATATTATGTATGTGGTGAAAGATGAGGATTTGGCCAATGACCTCTTTCAGGAGACCTACCTGAAGGTGATTACGAAGATGCAGAACGGCAAGTACACCGACTCGGGCAAGTTTATCTGGTGGGTGACACGTGTCGCTCATAATGTCATCATCGACTATTACAGGGCTCAGAAGAGCAGCAAGATTATAGAGCAGGGCAAGGACAACGACCTGTCGAACCTGGACAGTGCCTCCGTGCTGGACAGCAGCCGCGAGAGCGAACTGTCCAACGAGCAGGTTCTCCACGACGTGAAGCGCCTGATGGAAGCCCTGCCCGAAACGCAGCGCGAGGTAGTCTTCATGCGTTTCTTTCAGGAATTGTCATTTAAGGAGATTGCCGAGAAGACGAACGTCAGCATCAACACCTCACTGGGACGTATGCGCTACGCCCTGATGAACCTTCGTAAACTGACGAGGGAATACGGTGTAAGCCTGGCTATAGAGTCCTGAGATCGCGAATGACCTGACAGGGATCAGGGGCACCAAAGACATAACTGCCGCTAACGAGCACATCGACACCCGCTGCCACCAGCCTAGGCGCCGTCTCGCCCTGTACGCCACCATCCACCTCGATCAGAGTCTGCAAACCCTTCTCAGCAATCATCCTGCGAAGGCGCTTCACCTTGTCGATAGTGTTTTCGATGAACTTCTGTCCGCCGAAACCAGGGTTGACACTCATCAGCAGCACCATATCTACATCACCGAGGATATCCTCGAGCATGGACACGGGCGTCGATGGGTTCAGCGTAACACCGGCCTTCATGCCGGCATCGTGGATCTCCTGAACCGTACGATGCAGATGGACACAGGCCTCGTAGTGCACATTCATCATCATGGCACCCAACTTGGCCGTCTGTTTGATGTAGCGCTCCGGTTTCTCGATCATGTAGTGCACGTCGAGCGGTTTTTTACAGACTTTCGCCACAGCCTCAAGCACGGGGAAGCCGAATGAAATGTTGGGGACGAACGAGCCGTCCATCACGTCAAGGTGGAGCCAGTCGGCCTCACTTCTGTTGATCATGTCGATGTCGCGGTCGAGATGGAGGAAATCGGCGGCGAGCAGTGAAGGTGATACTAATGCCATTTCTCAATTCAGGCTATATGCCTCTTTAGTATTTGGTCTGTAGGTGTATGCTACCTGCCGGATGATGTCGAGCGTCAGTGCGCGGGGCTTTAATTCTTCGGGAGTAAAATGCTTCATAGGCAATCACAATTTAAAAATCGTTTATACCTTAGAAACGCACACGACACCTATTTTATTATATAATTCTCAATATTTTTATTTCCGTTCAGGAAATCGCGGGCGTTCATACGGTTCTTGCCTGCCATCTGGAGTTCGTCGATCTGGAGCAGGCAGTCGGCAGTGGTGATATAGAGCACGCCCTTATAGACGACGATGGTGCCAGGCCTCATGCCGATGTTCTTCTCCGTCTTCGTGGTCTTGAATATCTTCAGGTCGACCGTCTTTCCGTTAGGACCGATCAGGGATGTCCACGCACCAGGATAGGGACTCAGGCCACGGATGAAGTCATAGACACGCTTACATGGACGGTTCCAGTCGATCTCGCACACCGTCTTGTTGAGTTTCGGAGCCCCATAGAGTTGTCTGAACTTGCCCTCCAGTTGTTCCTGCGGGATGCTTTCCGGGTGGCCGTCAGTAGCGATGATCTTGTCCAACGTCTCCAGACATATCTCGGCACCGAGGTTCATCAGACCGTCATAGACATACTCCACGTTGGCCGTATCAGGGATATCAAAGGGTTTCTGCATGATGATGCGGCCCGTGTCGATATCCTTGTCGAGGAAGAAGGTCGTGACGCCCGTCTGCGTCTCGCCGTTGATGACGGCCCAGTTAATAGGAGCCGCTCCACGATACTGAGGCAGCAGGGCCGCATGGACATTGAACGTGCCGTACTGCGGCATGTCCCACACCACCTCGGGCAGCATGCGGAAAGCCACCACCACCTGGAGGTTAGCCTTATACGACCTCAGTTCCTCCACGAAGGCAGGATCCTTCATTTTCTCTGGCTGGAGCACAGGCAGGTTGTTTTCAAGGGCAAACCTCTTCACCTCGGAAGGCTGCAGCGTGTCCTGATGCCTGCCCACCGGTCGGTCCGGCTGTGTCACCACCGCCACCACCTGATACTCGTTTTCCACCAACGCCTTCAGCGTCTCCACCGCAAACTCCGGCGTACCCATAAACACAATACGTAAATCTTCCTTCCTCATGATTCTTCACTTTTCACTCTTCACTCATATCCGCCACCATCTTGCGATACATCGTGTAGATGCGCTGGCGAGAGATGTAGCCCTTCAGATGATTCTCCACGTCGAACACAGGCAACCAGTTGGCACCCGTGCGGTCGAATGTCCGCATCACGTCTGCCATCGGCGTGGCATCGCTCAGCATGGCCTTCGGCTCCACCATCAGTTGCGATGCCGTGAAATGATGGTATAGTTCAATCCGGAACAGCACGTTGCGGATCTCGGCTATGTCGATCTCGCCCAACAGCATTCCTGCAGCATCGAGCACAGGCAGCACGGAGGTATGGCTGCGGCTGATTTTATGCACGATCTGGCCCAGTTCCATGTCAGGCGTTACGGATATATAGTCACGTTCAATGGCACTGTCAAGGTTCATCAGCGTCAGCACGGCGTGGTCGGTATGGTGCGTCAGCAACTTACCCTGCCTGGCCAGACGCGAGCCGTAGATACTGTGCGGCTCGAAGATGATAATCGTGAGATAGGCACACACACTGACGATCATCAGCGGCATGAACATTGAGTAGCCGCCCGTGAGTTCAGCGATCAGGAAGATACCTGTCAGCGGGGCATGCATCACAGCCGACATCACGCCCGCCATACCCAGCAGGGCGTAATTCTTCTCAGGGATATACACACCAATCTGGTGAATGTTCCACAAGCGCGAGAAGAGGAATCCTGTAAAACAGCCGATGAACAGCGAGGGGGCAAACGTACCACCGCAGCCGCCGCCACCGTTCGTGGCCGACGTGGCGAAAACCTTCGTCAGCACCACCAGGGCGATAAAGGGTATCAGCATCGTCCCCTCCCCTGCAAAGAGCGAGTTGTCAAGGATATGGTTCCAGTCGGTCTCCGTCCGCCCGTTCAACAACAGGTTAATGCTGCTGTAGCCCTCACCATAGAGGGCGGGGAAGATGAAGATAAGAAGGCTCAGCACCGTTCCGCCGATGGCCAGTTTGATATGGGGATGATCCTTGAAACGGTCGAAGATGCCCTCGCTGAAACTCATCATACGGATGAAATAGAGCGAGACGAGACCACAGGCGACACCCAGCAGCACACAGGCAGGGATGCGCTGAATGGTCCACTCACTGTCGAGGGTGAAGGTGAACAGGGCCGCATCACCCCTGAAGAGATAGGTGAAGCAGGTAGCCGTCACACACGATACGAGGATCGGCAGCAATGCCGTCATCGTCATATCGATCATCAGTACCTCCAGCGTAAACACCAGTCCCGCAATCGGGGCCTTGAAGATGCCCGCGATGGCTCCGGCTGCACCACAGCCCACGAGCGTCATCAGCATCCTGCGGTCGAGGTGGAACAGTTGCCCGAGGTTCGAGCCGATGGCCGAGCCCGTCAGCACGATAGGTGCCTCGGCTCCCACCGATCCGCCAAAGCCGATGGTGATGGCAGAGGCGATGACGCTCGACCAGCAGTTGTGCGACTTCAGCCGCGACTTGTTCGAAGAGATGGCATAGAGGATACGCGTGATACCGTGGGAGATATTGTCCTTGACGATATAGCGCACGAAGAGCGACGTCAGGTAGATGCCTACCACGGGATAGACCAGATAGAGCCAGTTGGCACCAGTGCGGTCGAACTGACTGGTGAGCAGAAGCACGATCTGGTTGATGATCCAGTGCAGGATGAAGGCGGCGACGGCAGCCAACTGTCCCACGATGAACGCCAGGATGAGCAGGAACATCTTGTCGCTCACGTGCTCAACCCGCCACTCATGCAGGCGCTGAACCCATGTTGGTCTCTGTACTGCTGCTTCCACTACTTCCTTATGATAGTTACTTCGCCGTTCTCCTTCAGTTTGATGATGGCCGACGGTGTATGTGGCTTGTGCTCCTGCCGACGGCTCCAGCAGACATAGTCCACGGCCTCGATGATCCTCGGGTCGATGTCGCCGTAGTTCTGCGCAGCAGGTTCCCCGCTGATGTTCGCCGAGGTCGATACGATGGCCTTCTGGAAACGGTAGCAGAGTTCCTTCGAGAAAGGTTCGTTGGTAATACGCATACCCACGCTTCCGTCCTCGGCAATCAGGTTTTCCGCCAGGTTGACAGCACCATCCAGGATCAAGGTCGTCGGTTTCCCTTCACCCTCCTTCAGACTGTCGACCAGTTGCCACGCCACGTCGGGCACATTCCGGAAATAGCGCTGCATGCGCGCATCCGAGTCCACCAGACAGATAAGCGCCTTCGAGTCGTCGCGCTGCTTGATGGCATACACCCGTTTTACGGCCTCCGCATTCGTTGCGTCACAGCCGATGCCCCAGACGGTATCCGTCGGATAGAGTATCACCCCACCCCGTCGCATCACGTCTACAGCCTGTCGTATATCTTCTTCTCTTGTCATTCCTATTATCCTTTATGAGGGTGCAAAGATGCGATTAAGCGAGTGCCAATAAACTTGTTTAATTGGCCGAGCATGAGCATCTTCGCCGTTTTCGACGGCAAAGTTAGCAATTAATCCTGAATCCTCCAAAATTTTCCTTGAAAACTTGGAATTGGCAGAAGAAATGTGTACCTTTGCATCATCTATTAAAACTAAGGTTCGCGATATGCCAAAGAAGAAGAGTGGATTTCCATACGAAGTTTATCCAACACCAGCCAAGGGCAAGGACGGTGGGAACATTGTCTATGCCCGTCCTGCCAAAGGCCTGAAGTTCAGTATCGAGGGTGTTGACGAATACTGCGCCAAGCACTATCAGAGTCGCAACGGCGAGATAGAGTGGGCCTTCAAGACATTCCTCAAGGGGGCTGCCGAACTGATGGCAAAGGGCTATCGGATCGACACGCCCATCGGCTCGTTTGTGCCGAAACTGGCACTGAAGCGCGAGATTACCGACCCCAGTAAGGTTAGGAACAGCGACGTGATGCTCGACGGGGTGGACTACAACCCGGGCAAGACCTGGAACAAGGCCATCGAGAAATGGCTCTTCGACGGATTCCTCCGCATCGACAATCCCAATGTCCACGAGGTACTGGCTGACAAGGCGCAATTGGAGCAAGCCCTGCAGAAGAGCCTCCGCAGAGGCTACACCACCGTCAGCAGTTTCGCCTATTACTCCGGCCTGACCAAATTCTCGGCCCGCAAGCAGTTGAACGCCTGGACTGAAGGTGACAACCCGAAACTGATGAAGTCGAAAATGGGGCGCACTGACATCTATACAGAGATTTAGCATAAAAAACATAGCCGCCCGCGCCGCCTTTAGCGTTAACAAACTGATAATCAACAACGTAGAGGTGGCTATGTTTCCTAAAAACTATGCCGCTACCGTGCCGCATCTATGCCGCCCCTCAAATATTTATTCTTTTAATTTGCGCCTACGCGAACATACGTTTGGGCTAACGCAAACATACGTTTGCGCCTACGCGAACATGAGAAAAGGACAACCTAACTCCCTGTCCAAACGGCACTTAGCCCCACTTAGGCCTATCCTTACCCTAAGAAGGAATATTATTCACACTATTTCTTGCACTATTCAGGCTTTTTTCGTACCTTTGCAACATCTTTAGAAACAAAAGCCAATAGGATATGAGAATAACGAAGATCAATACGAAAATAGGGGAATTCGGTGCCCCCGTCTCTACCGAACTCAGCCCGATTGTGGAGCGTATGCGCGCTGCCAAGACCAAGGAAGCGGCAGACCGCATCGCCGCCGTCGCCCTCAAGTCGCGCCTGATGATGCAGCAGGGCATGCCTTATTACCATTTGAAAGAGACCGACTTGCTGCCATACCTCATCTTCTCGGCCACCTTCGGGCGCGGCAACCTGCAGAAGCCCATCGCCTTCACGGGACTCGTCATGCTGAACATCCCCTGTCCTGAAGGCATCCGTCAGGTGAACGAGATGCGCCGTCGGGTCAGTCAGATCCCCTATACGATGCTGGCCTTTGCCGGCGTGAGCGGCGTGACGCTGAAGGTCGTTGTGCGCTGTGAGTACAAGCAAAAGGGCCCGCTTGACACGGACGACTACGCCGCCTTCCTGAAGGATGCCCACGAGAGTGCCGCACGCCTCTATGGGGCGCTGGCGAAATGCAACTTCTACGTCAGCGATGAATATCTGTACCGAGGCTGTCGCATGAGTTATGACGCGCAACTCTACTACAACGAGGAGGCGCTGGTGGTGCCCGTGGTGCGTGAGGCTGATAATCCGCTCGAACGGTATGAAGGCACCAGGGCCAACGATCAAGGACAGGTGGTCTGGTATCCTGACTTCGAAGAGCGCGAGCGCATCGAACTGGAGTACGAGGTATGTCTCTCCAAGGCTATCGACGATGGCGGCGATGAGGCAGAGCAGACACTGCAGGCACTGGCAGACTACTGCGCCAAGGCCTGTCTCGCGGAGGAAGGCTGCGTGGTGCGCGCCTCATGGAACGCCCGCTTCAAGCCCCTCGGCATCGACCTGATACGCAAGAAATTCCGGAATGCATATAAAAAACCTTACAACGGCAAGCCCATATCCCAGATGAACGAGAAGGAGCGCATCATGCGAAGCATCGAGGATTTCATCTCGCGACGCTACGAACTGCGCTACAACGTGGTGAAGGGCGTCACCGAGTTCCGCCCCAACGACCTGCGCTTCAAGCAGTGGAAACCGTTGACTGACAGGGAGTTGAAAAGTCTCGTCGTGGAAGAGATGAAGGAGGGCGGCGAGAGTTGGATGAACGACATCCGTATCTACATCGAGTCGGCACACATCCAGGACTACAACCCCATCCACGAGTTCCTGGCGGGCTGCGGAGACTGGGACCGCAAGCACGACTACATCGAGGACTTCGCCCGCCGCCTGCCCACCAACTACGAACTGTGGCCCAAGTATTTCCACCGCTGGTTCCTGGCGATGGTGGCACAGGTCCTCAACCTCAACAAGGACTACGGCAACTCGATGGTGCCGATGCTCATCGGCGAGCAGGGATTCCTGAAGACACAGTTCTGCAACCACATCCTGCCCGAGCCGATGCGCGAGTATTATATGAAGGACATCAAGATGGACAATGCCGAGCAGGTGGAGAGGGTGCTGGGCCGTATGTGGCTCGTCAACATCGACGAGTACGACTCGAAGACGCAGCGCGAACAGGCGAAGATCAAACGACTGCTGACGGAGAAGGAGGTGCAGACGCGAAAGATGCGCTCGGACCAATACACGCTGACGCCGCGCCTCTGCTCGTTCATCGCCACCACCAACGACCAGACTCCCCTACCCTCTGGCGACGGCACCCGCCGCTACCTCTGCGTGGAGGTGACGGCAAAGGTCGACATGAGCGGCCAGATACCCTACAAGCAAATGTATGCCCAGGCCGTCGCTGAGTTGTACACCCCCGACTGCATCTACTGGTTTACGAGCGACGATGAGCGTGAGATTCAGCGTCACAACCAGCAGTTCCAGCAGGAGTCGGCACCAGAGTTGGTGCTCTCGCAGATTTTCGAGCCGGTACAGAAGCATACGAAGGATCACTTCTGGACCGCCACCGCCATCCAGGAGGAACTGAAGAAGCACCTGAGGGCCAGCGACATACCGAACCTCACCAATCTCGGAATCGCCATCAAGAAACTCCGTTGGAAGCGCTGCAAGCGAAGGAACGACCGTGGCTACTACCTCCGCCTCCGCAAGTCTGCATAGGCGGCACACTGGCGGCACAGTCGGCACAGTTTTTTGGCTGAATTATGGATAAGGTGATAGACCTAGGAATGACAAAACTCTTCCAGTTAGCAGAGTATATGTGCAGCAGGTGCTCGCTCGAAAAGGGCGAGCCTGCTGCCGCCCAATCACAACCAACAGTTCCCACTATCAGATTCTCGAACGAAGATAAGATGGTGGAAGGAGAATTATTCAAATAAAGAGACATCAAGAATTTGTTTATCTCAAAAAAAGTTTGTATATTTTTGCAGAGCGATAATTAAAATGCTATAAGGTTATGTTAGGAGCGATAATTGGAGATATTGTTGGCAGTAGGTTCGAATTCAATCCAACGAATGACTACAACTTTGAGTTGTTTACAGATGATTGTGGCTTCACTGATGACACCATTTGCACTTTCGCTATAGCAGATGCACTGTTAAAAGGCAAAGACTTTGGGGTAAGCCTCCATGAGTGGTGTCGCCTATACCCCCATCCTAAAGGCAGCTACGGCGAACGTTTTGGCCAATGGGTACGTAGCGATTGTCCTCAGCCCTATAACTCATTTGGCAATGGGTCCGCCATGAGGGTAAGTCCTGTGGCATGGTTTTGCAAAAGTCGTGAGCAAATGCTCGCATGTGCAAAAATGACTGCTATGTGCACCCACAACCACCCAGAAGGAGTTAAAGGTGCCCAAACGACTGCACTTGCAATATTCGTGGCACTACAGCATCGGAAATTGAAGTTTGAAATGGATTGTGGCCAGAGTTTCATTGAAACATGTGGCGAAGAAGCTTGGCGAAATAATGAAGGGCTTCTGCAGGTGATTGACAAAATCAACGATCTTAAAATATTGGGCTCAGGTCTTTTCTCTCAATGGCGTTATTTTAATCATTGGGCTTGGGGGCATGCTACTGAAAAAGACAGAGATTGGTTCCTCACTGTCTTGAAACGTATGCAAGTTTTGTCCTATGATGTATAATTATTTGTAGAAAGGATATGAGTTTTTGTGTTGAAGGATTGATAAGAAATAACTTCTATGACATGGGAAATATAGAAGCTGTTGAGGCTGAGTTAAATCGTGCCTCACATTTATTGAATGACTATTTCCATTTGGAAGGTGAAGATAAATACAAGCCAGAATATTTTAAATGTTGATAATCAACAACTTGCATTTAAAACGGTAGAAAAGTGCTTTTGACATTCATTGGTGAGGTCTGAGAGGCTGTAATTTAACGTATTTAACCTTCGTTAGGGTGCGGAGCCTGTCAGAATAGCCA
>JAFUAK010000150.1 GCA_017460765.1 Prevotella sp.
CAGACGGAACACCTGTGTGTCTGTCGTCGCCTCCACCGTGACGGGGTACAGGTTGTCTTTGGCAAAGAGAAAGGCAGGAGCCAGCATATTGCCGGAGTGGTGCATCGTCATTCGGACGGCACGGCCTGAAGGGCCGATGAGGCTGGCCGTCATCTCTCCGTCAATGACGATGTCTGCATGCAGACAGGGTGCACCTGCCAGCGTAAAGATATCCCCCTTGTGAAAGCGCACCACCCGATAGCGGACAGCGTGCATCAGTTCTATGATCTCATTCTCTTTGAGGCCGCTGAATAGCGGACACTTCATCAGTCCGTGTAAAATGTTAATCTCCATATCGTGGACAAAGTTAGCAAAAGATTTCGGTAAAGCGTTAATTAATCGTAATTTTAACAGGCGTTATCAATAGTTGGAAACAAATGTTACCGCGTCTTATCCCTATTAGTAAGTATATTTGCAGCCAAATACGGTAATATTACATGAAACTGAAAGATCTATTGACATTCAAAGACCTGTTTTCGTACAGACAGAAGATAGGACTTCTTGTCATTAGCGGTGTGCTTGTCGGCCTGGGCGGATTGTTCATGTATCTGCTTCGCGCCCATACCTATTTTATAGGTGATGACCCAGCCGCTTGTGTCAACTGCCACATCATGACACCTTATTATGCCACGTGGAGCCACTCATCCCACGGACGTGACGCTACGTGCAACGACTGTCATGTGCCTCACCAGAACATCGCCATGAAGTATGGCTTCAAGGCGATGGACGGTCTGAAGCATACGATGTACTTTGTGGCCCATTCCGAGCGTCAGGCTATCATGGCTGAGGACATGAGCGCAGAGGTGATCATGGACAACTGCATCCGTTGTCACACCCAGTTGAATCAGGAGTTCGTGAAGACGGGACGCATTGACTTCATGATGGCCAAGCGAGGCGAGGGCAAAGCCTGTTGGGATTGCCATCGTAACGTGCCTCATGGGGGCATGAATTCCCTTACGTCGACACCGAATGCGGAGTTTGTCACACCGCTGCCGCCAAGTCCTGTGCCTGAGTGGCTGCAGAAGACTTTAAAGTTAAAGGATTGAAGAATTAAAAAATAGACAAATATGGCAAAGCAATTAAAGAAATGGCAAGGTTGGCTGCTTTTCGGCGGCTCAATGGTTGTTGTGTTCATCCTCGGACTGCTCGTCTCCTCCATGTTGGAGCGCAGGGCTGAGGTGGCAAGCGTATTCAACAACAAGCGGACGGAGTTTACGGACTCCATCGTGGCCCAGAACGAGAAGTTCAAGGCCGACTATCCCCGTGAGTACGAGACATGGGCTCAGACGGAGGATACCTCATTCGTGTCGAAGTACAACAGTTCACAGGAGGTTGACGTGCTGGCCGCCCGTCCTGAGATGGTGGTGCTGTGGGCAGGCTATGCTTTCTCCCGTCATTACAACACGCCGCGAGGCCACAAGCACTGTCTGGAGGATTTGCGCAAGATCCTGCGCACGGGTAATCCCGGCATTGATGGCGACGGCGATATGCAGCCTGCCACCTGCTGGACCTGTAAGGGACCTGATGTGCCTCGGATGATGCGTGAGTTAAGCGCCTCGAAATCCGTCTTCGATCCTGCCAACTACTATGCCGGCAAGTGGAGTGACCTTGGAGGTGAGATCATGAACACCGTGGGTTGCTCAGACTGTCACGATGCCCGTACGATGGACCTGCGTCCTGCCCGTCCTGCCCTCTATGAGGCATGGGCTCGTGTGGGTAAGGATGTGCGCAAGGCCTCGCACCAGGAGATGCGCTCGCTGGTCTGTGCCCAGTGCCATACGGAGTATTACTTCATCAAGCCCGATGATCCCAAGAATCCTGGCAAGGCCAACTATCTGATGTTCCCACAGGACAAGGGTATGACTTGTGAGGCTGCTGAGGCCCATTTCGACAGCATCGGCTTCTACGACTATATCCATCCGCTGTCGAAGACTCCCATCCTGAAGGCCCAGCACCCAGGCTACGAGATTGCCCTGCAGGGTATCCACGGTCAGCGTGGTGTCTCGTGTGCCGACTGTCACATGCCTTATAAGCAGGATGGCGGCGTAAAGTTCACTGATCACCACATCATGTCGCCCCTGGCCCATATTGATCGTACCTGTCAGACCTGTCACCGTCAGGATGCCGAGGTGCTTCGTCAGAATGTCTATGAGCGTCAGGCCAAGTGTAACGAGGTGCGCGACCGTGCTGAGCAGGAGTTGGCCAAGGCCCACTTCGAGGCCAAGTTCATCATCGATAATGGTGCTACGGAGGCTGAGATGAAGCCCATCCAGGATCTGCTCCGCAAGAGCCAGTGGCGCTGGGACTATGCCATCGCTTCCCATGGTGCTACCTTCCATGCGCCTCAGGAGGTGACTCGCTTGTTGTCTCACTCTGTCGACTATGCCCAGCAGGCCCGTCTGCTCATCTCGAAGGTGGCTGCCAAGCACGGACATCTGGGTGATATCCCCGTGCCCGATTATTCCACCAAGGCCAAGGCGCAGGCTGCCATTGGTCTCGACATGCAGAAGTTGAATGGGAAGAAGGCCAGGTTCCTCGACGAGATCGTTCCGAAGTGGATCGATGAGGCTAAGAAGAACGGCAAACTCATAGAGATTTAGAAAAATATATGGTAAGAACTGCCAGTTTTCCTTATTGGAAGGCTGGCAGTTCTTTAATGTCTCTATTTAGGATTTTGGATAGTTTTGCGGCTCCATATTCTGACATGTGACTGGAGTCGAAGAAATCGTGGTCCTCAAAGCGTGGGTCGTCTGTATAGTCCAGATAGTAGACATTGGGATTCTTCAGCCGTAGTTGGGCAACGAAAGCACGCATTTCGTCGCGCAATTCTGGTATCATTTCAACTTGACTGGCCTTAAACATAGGCGTACTGATAAGAATCAGTCTCGTATGCTGGCGATATGTCAGGTCTGATAAGGTGGTGTAGTAGTTATACACCATATTATAGGTGTCTTTGTTCTTAGGTTTCGACAGATCTACTTTCAGAGGCGTCTGGTGATATTGCCATGCGTGGTCACGCGTCTTAAGTTCGTTTTGGATGTATCCTAACGAGTCACATTCCCGGGCTTCTTCATCGCTTATGAAAAAACGGGTGAAATAGTTGAGTTTGGAGTTGAGCACTTCAGACCAGTACCAGAATCTGTCTACCCTGATACCCATGTATTTGTAGTACATGCACTTGTAAGTGTCATCCAGTAATCCAACGCCTTTCTGCTCTGTCTCTGGGATAAATGGTATACGGTCGAAATAGAAGAGCGAATAGTCCAGTGGCATGACGACATTATCCAGTGACTTCATTTTTGGTATAAACATCTTGGCTAGTTCGATGTCGTAGATGAGCGGTCTTCCAGAGATGGCGAGATTAAAGGTGCCTTTGTCCATCGAGTCTGGAATGAGAGCCCTTTCTATGTGCGAGTTGCCGAAAAGTAGTGTGTGAAGGTCATCAATATGGTTGTTGACATATTCACTCTTATAGGAATAGGTGTTAGGCCTTAGAAAGAGGGCGAACTCTATGATGATGATAACGGCCAGAATAATCAGGGAAATGAGGCATGTATTACGTATGAATCTTTTCATCTTGCATCAAAATTGAAAATAGATAAACGTCTGGCTGTAGCCCGTGAAGCATAGGGTAATGATTGTGATGACGACATAAATCGTCCATCTCACCCATCTGAGGTTGAAGGGTGCAGTATCAGAAAACTGTAGGGCGTGCTGCTTGTCTCTCTGCAGCCATTCTACAGCCAATAGAATCAGCCCATAAAAGAGAGCAGTCCTTACGTTGATACTGTCGCCTTCAGAAATCGAGAAGAACATTCTTGTCAGATAGTCATACGCTTGTGACATGTTTTCAGCACGGAAGATAATCCAGCCGATGACGGCAAAGAAGAATGTAAGAACCATCTGGAATAGTTCCTTGATGTTGGGAAGGTACCTGCCGTATGCGATGACATGCTCATATTTGGTGTTGATGCCAAGAATGTTGTAGACGGCTAATAACAAGGCATGGAAGAGTCCCCAACAGACAAACGTCCATTCTGCACCGTGCCATAAGCCGCTGATGCCCCAAACGATAAACACGTTACGTATGACTTTCCATTTCGAACAGCGACTGCCTCCAAGTGGAAAATAGACGTAGTCGCGGAACCATGTCATCAGTGAGATATGCCAGCGACGCCAAAACTCTGGGATACTACGAGAGAAATAAGGAAAGTTGAAGTTCCGCATCAAGTTGATTCCAAACAACTTGGCACATCCGATGGCAATGTCGGAATAGCCTGAAAAGTCGCAGTATATCTGGAATGTGAAGATTACGCCTAATAGGAATAGGGAAATGCCATTAAGTTCAGAATAGTTATCCCAGTAGATGTTTACGGCGGTAGCACAGTTATCGGCAATCACCAGTTTCTTCAAGAAACCCCATAGTATCTGTCGGCAGCCATCCACGGCCTTGGCATAGTCAAACTGTCGGTTGCTCTGGAATTGTGGCAGCAGATTGGTCGCTCGTTCAATGGGACCAGCCACCAGTTGGGGGAAAAAACTGATATAGGCAAAGAATTCTATAGGGTCATGGGTGGCTCTGACGCTACCGCGATAGGCATCAATGGTGTAACTCAATGCCTGGAAGGTGTAGAAACTGATGCCGACGGGGAGAATGATGTGCATGGTTGCCCAGTCCAACTGGTAGCCGAAAGTACCAAGTAGGGCATTCAGGTTCTCTACAAAGAAATTGTAGTATTTGAACACGCCAAGAATACCAAGATTAAGCATGATGTTTGCTGCGCTGATGATACGCTGTAGTTTCCGACTGTCATGATAATGCTCAATGAGCAGTCCGCTTCCGAAACTGCAGGCTGCTGTCAGTGTTATCAATAGCAGGAAGCGCCAGTCCCACCAGCCATAGAACACATAACTGGCAACGACGATAAGCAGATTTTGCCATCGTCGTGGACGAAAAACGAACCAATAGAGTATGAATACTATTGGTAGGAATATCAGGAATTCAATAGAGTTGAATAGCATATCGGGGTGCAAAGGTAAGCATTTTCATTGACTTTAATATCTAAAAATATGGAAAAATCATATTATTTTAGGATTTATGGAATAAAATGTGTATCTTTGCGTCCTTAATTGTTTCTTATTATGTGGAATAAACCCTGGACCCTGAAGGAGGGCTTCCTCATCGGAGGAGGTCTGATCGTGGCAGGGCTGATGCTGGAACTGAGTGTCGGCCCCGTCGTGTGGGATGCCTTCGCCTGGCCTGCCAACGGTATTGTTCTGGCAGGCTTTGTGCTGATAATCATTACCTTGCACCTGTTGCGGAAGAAGGTGTATGCCTTCCGTTTCCTGTCGACTTACCAGGCAGCCATCCCCGTGATGTGTTATGCCGTAGCGCTCACGATCGTCATGGGCCTCACCCGTCAGACGGTGAATGGCCAAGGTATCAACAACATGCTGACGTTCTGGCCCTTCGTTCTGACCTATGTATATATGGCCATGATCGTCGGCCTAGTGGTATTGAAGACGTCGCTCCGCATTAATTCGCCCAGCAGGATTGTGGCAGGTCTGTTCCATCTCGGCCTGTTTATCACCATGACTACGGCCACCCTGGGCAATGCCGATATGCAGCGCATGAAGATGATCACCGCCATCGGCGAGCCTGAATGGCGGGCCCTCGACCAGCAGAGTAGGGTGAAGGAGATGCCGCTGGCCATCGAACTGAAGAAGTTTATCATGGAGACCTACGACGACGGCTCGCCCAAGCGCTTCGCCTCGGAGATTCAGATCCTCACGAAGACGGGCAAGAACATCGAGGCGACGGTCGATGTGAACAAGCCCGTGGAGGTGGATGGCTGGAAGATCTATCAGTATGGCTACGACACGTCGATGGGCGCTCGGAGCAACACGTCGATCCTCGAACTGGTGAGCGACCCCTGGTTGCCCTACGTCTATACGGGCATCTATATGATGCTGGCAGGCGGTGTGATGATGTTCATTTCTGGTGTTAGAAGAAAGGAGGAAAAGGTATGACTTGGGAGCAATTCGTATATTTCGCCATCGTATCGCTGCTGCTGTGGGCCTTTGGTGCCTACGCTGCTTGGCGTAACAAGACGGCCTTGGCCTATGCAGCGACAGGCGTGGGACTGCTGGTGTTCTTCTCGTTCATCCTCTCGATGTGGATATCGCTCGAGCGGCCTCCCCTCCGCACGATGGGCGAGACGCGTCTCTGGTACTCGTTTTTCCTGCCGCTGGCGGGCCTGATGGTCTACAGCCGCTGGAAGTACAAGTGGATCCTGACGTTCTCGACGCTGATGTCGCTGATATTTATCATGGTGAATCTCTTCAAGCCCGAGATCCATTCCAAGACGCTGATGCCAGCCCTGCAGAGCCCGTGGTTCGCGCCGCATGTGATCGTCTATATGTTCGCCTACGCCCTTTTGGGTGCCGCAGCGGTGATGGCGCTCTATCTGCTGTTTTTCAAGAAAACCGCCGTCACCAGGGAGGAATATGCCATCACGGACAACCTCGTCTATATCGGCTTCGCCTTCATGACCTTCGGCATGCTCTTCGGAGCCCTTTGGGCGAAGGAGGCCTGGGGCCACTACTGGTCGTGGGATCCCAAGGAGACCTGGGCCGCCATCACGTGGCTCTCCTATCTGGTGTATATCCACTACCGCCAGATTCCGAAGCACAATCCGAGACTGGCCCTGTGGGTATTGCTTATCTCTTTCGTACTGCTCCAGATGTGTTGGTGGGGTATCAA
>JAFUAK010000151.1 GCA_017460765.1 Prevotella sp.
CTCAAAATAGTCTGCTAGCACATCTGGAAAGATGACACGCATGACCTCCCAACTCTTCAATTTACGTCTCATGGGTGCAAAGGTACACATTCCTTTGCAAAATAAAGAATGTTTTCAACCGGCTTTTCGGACTGAGCCCTAAAATGTATTATAGTTAGACCTTTGTTACGGAGGGCTATAATACACGCTCTAATACATTTGCTGGTCATGATGTTGCGTGATGCTTCATAATGCGGCATTGCATTTTTGAGGTGTCCATCCCTCTATTAGGGTCATTCTCAAACACTTACAATTGTAAGGTGCTGACAATCAGACACTAAAAAAGGGAACCGATTGGGTTCCCTTTTACGATACTTGCGGAGAGTGAGGCTCCTTTCGCGGAAGGTGAGGGATTCAAACCCCCGATACCCGAAAGGGGTATACCGGATTTCGAGTCCAGCGCGATCGATCACTCTGCCAACCTTCCCTTAATCCGCGTGCAAAGGTAGTGCAAATTTTTGAAACCACCAAAAGAATTGCCAGGAAACTTCCGTTTTATCCGAAAGAAAGTTTTTCCAGGCGGCTGCGCAGTTCCTGGGCCTGGCTCCTGCGGATGGCGAGCCGTATCTCGCAGGTCGTGTCGTAGGCCTGGCTGACGATGCGCGGCTGCATCTCCTTGACGATGCGCATCACGTCGTTCATCAGCGGGTAGGCGAACGAGTAGGTGACCTGCTCCTCCACCTGTCGCGTCTCCACCTCCGAGTGGGCGATGGCGTCGGCAGCGGCCTCGCGGTAGGCCACGATGAGCCCGCTGGTGCCGAGGTTCACGCCGCCGTAGTAGCGGACGACGACGATGAGCACGTCGGTGAGTTCCTGCGAGTTGATCTGCCCGAGGATGGGCTTGCCGGCGGTCGATGAGGGCTCGCCGTCGTCGTTGGCACGGAACTCCTGCCTCGCGGGGCCGAGCATGTAGGCGTAGCAGACGTGGCGGGCGTCGTAGTACTTCTTGCGGTACTGGGCCAGCAGGTCCTTGATCTCCCCGGCAGATTCCACATGATGAGCGAAGGCGAGGAACTTGCTACGCTTCTCGGTGTAGTAGCCCTCGCCTCCGGTCTTGATGGTGCGGTATTCGTCGTTAAGCATTGTACTCCTGCCAGGACTTGATCTTCACGTCGTCGAGGCCGATGGCGGTGAAGGCCTCGATGAAGGCCTTGGCCAGCCTGACGTTCGTCATCAGCGGGATATTGTGGTCGATGGCCCCGCGGCGGATGCGGTAGCCGTTGGTCAGTTCGCGCGAGGTATGGTTCTTCGGCACGTTGATCACCAGTCCGACCTTGTGCTGCGAGATGAGGTCCATCACGTTGTTCTCGCCCTCCTCGTCGGGCCATGCCACGGCGACGGCCTTCACGCCGTTGTCGTTGAAGAACTTGGCCGTTCCGGCGGTGGCGTAGATCGTGTAGCCCTTCCTTGCCAGTTGCTGTGCGGGCTCGAGCAGCGACACCTTGCCCTTGGCTCCGCCCGAGGAGATGAGCACGGCGTCCTTCGGAATCGAGTAGCCCGTGGCGATCAGCGAGTTGAGCAGCGCCTCGTTCAGGTCGTCGCCCAGGCATCCCACTTCGCCGGTCGACGACATGTCGACGCCCAGCACGGGGTCGGCGTTCTGCAGGCGGGCGAACGAGAACTGCGAGGCCTTCACGCCGATGCGGTCGATGTCGAACTCGCTCTTCTCGGGCTTCTGGTAGGGCGCGTCGAGCATGATCTTCGTGGCCGTCTCGATGAAGTTGCGCTTCAGGATCTTCGACACGAAGGGGAAGGAGCGCGAGGCGCGGAGGTTGCACTCGATGACCTTCACCTCGCGGTTCTTGGCCAGGAACTGGATGTTGAACGGACCCGAGATGTTGAGTTCGGCGGCTATCTTGTGGGCGATCTTCTTAATCTGGCGGATGGTGGAGAAGTAGATGTGCTGTGCGGGGAACACCATCGTGGCGTCGCCGGAGTGCACACCGGCATACTCGACGTGCTCGGAGATGGCGTACTCGATGACCTCGCCCTTGTCGGCCACGGCGTCGAACTCGATCTCCTTGGTCTCGGTCATGAACTTCGAGATCACCACGGGGAATTCCTTCGACACCTCGGTGGCCATGTTCAGGAAGCGGTGCAGTTCCTCATCGTCGTAGCACACGTTCATGGCGGCGCCGCTGAGCACGTACGACGGGCGTACGAGCACGGGGTAGCCGACCTTCTCGACGAACTCCTTCACGTCCTCGAAACTCGTCAGCGCCCTCCATGCCGGCTGGTCGATGCCGAGTTTGTCGAGCATGGCGGAGAACTTGTCACGGTTCTCGGCGCGGTCGATATCCACGGGCGACGTGCCGAGCACGGGCACGCCCTGGCGATGCAGTTTCATGGCGAGGTTGTTCGGGATCTGTCCGCCCACGGAGACGATCACGCCTCGGGGCTGCTCCAGGTCGATCACGTCGAGCACGCGCTCCAGCGACAGTTCGTCGAAGTAGAGGCGGTCGCACATGTCGTAGTCGGTCGACACGGTCTCAGGGTTGTAGTTGATCATGATCGACTTGTAGCCCAGTTTGCGGGCCGTGTTGATGGCGTTCACCGAGCACCAGTCGAACTCCACGCTGGAGCCGATGCGGTAGGCACCGGAGCCGAGCACCACGACCGACTTCTCATTATTATAATAATTAATGTCGTGTGCGGCCTGATACTTCTCGCCCTTGGGGTCTCCGAAGGCGGGCACGTGGGTGTAGGTGAAGTAGAGGTAGTTGGTCAGTTCGGGATGCTCGGAGGCCACAGTGGGGATGCGCTTCACGCTGGGGACGATGCCCTTCTGCTTGCGATACTTGCGCACCTCGAGGTTCTCCTTCTCCATGTTCGTCGACTGCGACTTCAGCACGAAGCGGGCAATCTGGAAGTCAGAGAATCCGCAGCGCTTCACCTCCAGCAGCAGTTCGTCGGGCAGTTCCTCGAGCGTGTTATACTTCTGCAGTTCGTGCTTCAGGTCAACGATGTGCTTCAGGCGCTCCAGGAACCAGACGTCGATCTTCGTCAGTTCCTCGATGCGCTCCACGGTGTAGCCTTCCTCCAGGGCCTGGGCGATGGCGAAGATGCGCAGGTCGGTCGGGTTGGCCAGTTCGTAGTCGAGGTTGTCGAACTTCGTGTGGTCGTTGCCCACGAAGCCGTGCATGCCCTGACCGATCATGCGCAGGCCCTTCTGGATCATCTCCTCGAACGAGCGGCCGATGCTCATGATCTCGCCCACGGACTTCATCGACGAGCCGATCAGACGGCTGACGCCGGCGAACTTCGTCAGGTCCCAGCGGGGAATCTTGCAGATCATATAGTCGAGTTGCGGAGCGACGTAGGCGCTGGATGTCGTGCCCATCTCGCCGATCTGGTCGAGCGTGTAGCCGAGGGCGATCTTGGCGGCGACGAAGGCGAGGGGATAGCCGGTGGCCTTCGAGGCGAGGGCCGAGGAGCGGCTCAGGCGGGCGTTGATCTCGATGATGCGGTAGTCGTTGGTCTCAGCGTTGAAAGCGAACTGGATATTGCACTCACCGACGATGCCGAGGTGCTTCACGCAGCGGATCGTGATCTCCTGCAGCATCTTCACCTGCTCCTCCTTCAGCGAGCAGGTCGGAGCCACCACGATCGACTCACCAGTATGGATGCCGAGGGGGTCGAAGTTCTCCATCGAGGCCACGGTGAAGCAGCGGTCGTTGGCATCGCGGATGCACTCGAACTCAATCTCCTTCCAGCCCTTCAGCGACTCCTCGACGAGGATCTGCGGGGCGAAGGTGAAGGCCGATTCAGCCAGTTCGACGAAGGTCTTCTCGTCGGGACAGATGCCGGAGCCCAGGCCGCCGAGGGCGTAGGCACTACGGATCATGATGGGGAAGCCGATCTCGTGGGCTGCCTTCAGGGCATCCTCCATCGACTCCACGGCGTGACTGACGGGCACTTTCAGGTCGACCTCACCGAGTTTCTTCACGAAGAGGTCGCGGTCCTCCGTGTTCATGATGGCCTCGACGCTCGTACCTAATACTTCCACGCCGTACTCCTTCAGCGTACCGTTCAGGTAGAGTTCCGTACCGCAGTTCAGGGCCGTCTGTCCGCCGAAAGCCAGCAGGATGCCGTCGGGGCGCTCCTTCTTGATGATTTCCGTCACAAAGTGGGTGTTCACCGGCTGGAAATACACCTTGTCGGCGATACCGTCCGACGTCTGGATGGTGGCGATGTTTGGGTTGACGAGCACGCTCTTGATGCCCTCTTCGCGGAGTGCCTTCAGTGCCTGCGAGCCGGAATAGTCGAACTCGCCTGCCTGTCCGATTTTCAAGGCGCCCGATCCGAGTACCAGCACCTTCTTCAGTTCTTTCTTCATAATTCGTATTGGTTTTTTATTTGTTCCTTAATGCTGCAATGGATTCCTTCAGCGAGGCAATCTTCTCCTCGGAGTCGCTCTGCTTCTTGCGCTCCAGGGCCACGACGGCCTCAGGGGCATTCTGCACGAAGCGCTCGTTCGAGAGTTTCTTCTTCACGCCTGCGAGGAAGCCTTCCAGGTGCTGGAGTTGAGCCTCCATCTTCTGGATCTCGGCCTCCACGTCGATCATGTTCCCCAGAGGTACGGCGTACTCCTGCGTGCCGACCATGAAGGCAGAGGCGGTAGGATCTTTCTCTACGACGATATTGATGGTGCTCAGGTTGGCCATCTTGATGATGATGCCATAGAAATCCTCAAAGTCGTTCTGGTTGACGATCTGCAATTCGAGTTGTTCCTTCGGGGCAATGTTCTTCGAAGAGCGCACCATGCGGACGCCGGAGACGATTTGCTTCACGCTCTCGATCTGGGCAGTGAGTTGGGCATCGGCCTCGGTGGGGGCGGGGAGTTCCAGTTTGTCGCGCATGATCGACTCGCCTTCCTGACGGTCGTAGATGTGCTGCCAGAGTTCCTCGGTGATGAACGGCATGAAGGGATGTAACATCTTCAACAGAGTCTCGAAGAACGAGAGCGTCTTGTCGAAAGTTACGCGGTCGATGGGCTGAGCCTCGCCATTGATGTAGGCGGGCTTCACCATCTCGAGATACCAACTGGAGAACTCGTCCCAGAACAGTTTGTAGACGGCCATCAGAGCCTCGGAGATACGATATTTCTTGAAGAGGTCGTCGACCTCGGCATTCGTCTGGCGCAGTTTGGCCTCGAACCATTCAACGGCAATCTTGCCCGCCTCTGACTGTTCGATGTCTGCCACCTTCCATCCCTTCACGAGGCGGAAGGCATTCCAGATCTTATTGTTAAAGTTACGACCCTGCTCGCAGAGAGCCTCGTCGAAGAGGATGTCGTTACCGGCAGGGGCGGAGAGCATCATGCCCATGCGCACGCCGTCGGCACCGAATTTCTCGATGAGTTCGATGGGGTCGGGCGAGTTGCCGAGAGACTTCGACATCTTGCGGCCGAGTTTGTCGCGGACGATACCCGTAAAGTAGACATTCTTGAAGGGGAACTTGCCCATGTACTCCTCGCCGGCCATAATCATGCGGGCCACCCAGAAGAAGATGATATCGGGCGCCGTCACGAGGTCGCTGGTGGGGTAGTAGTAATTGATTTCCTCGTTGCCGGGGTTGTTAATGCCGTCGAAGAGGGAAATGGGCCAGAGCCATGAAGAGAACCAAGTGTCAAGGGCATCCTCGTCCTGACGCAGGTCGGCATCGGTGATGGCAGGATTCTTCTGCTGGGCCAGTTTCAGGGCCTCATCGCGCGTCTCGGCAACCACGAAGTCGTTCTCGCCCTCGCCATAGTAGTAGGCAGGGATGCGGTGACCCCACCAGAGTTGACGAGAGATACACCAGTCTTGGATGTTCTCCAGCCAGTTCTTATAGGTGTTGACGTACTTCTGCGGGTAGAACTTCATCTCACCGTTGAGCACGGGAGGCAGGGCGATGTCTGCGAAGTGCTGCATGGAGAGGAACCACTGCATGGAGAGGCGCGGCTCTATGGCTGTATCGGGATTGCGCTCCGAGTAGCCCACCTTATTAGTATAATCCTCTATCTTCTCCATCAGTCCGGCAGCCTGCAGGTCCTTGGCAATCTGCTTGCGGCAGTCCATACGGTCCATGCCGACATAGACAGGAGACTGCTCCGAGATAGTTCCGTCGGGATTGAAGATATCGATGGTCTCCAGATTGTGAGTCTTGCCCAGCATGTAGTCGTTGGTGTCGTGGGCAGGCGTCACTTTCAGACAGCCTGTACCGAACTCGATATCCACGTAGCGGTCCTCGATGACGGGAATCACGCGACCGACCAGCGGTACGATGACCTTGCGGCCCTTCAGCCACTGGTTCTTTGGGTCCTTGGGGTTAATACACATGGCCGTATCACCCATGATGGTTTCAGGACGGGTGGTAGCCACGACAGCATAGTAACCCTTGGCATCTTTATGGATGATATTGCCATCGGCCTTCAGATTCTCCTCGTTGTCGAGTTGAGTCAGACCATCCACGTAATATTTCAGATGGAACAGGTGGCTCTGCTCCTCCTTATAGACCACTTCTTCTGTAGAGAGGGCGGTGAGTGCCTTCGGATCCCAGTTCACCATGCGCAGACCGCGATAGATAAGTCCTTTGTTATAAAGGTCAACGAACACCCTGATGACACTCTTCGAACGTGTCTCGTCCATCGTAAAGGCAGTACGGTCCCAGTCACAACTGGCACCCAGACGACGGAGTTGTTTCAGGATGATGCCGCCGTGCTCATGAGTCCAGTCCCAGGCGTGCTCAAGGAACTGCTCACGGGTGAGGTCATGCTTCTTGATGCCCTGCTCGGCCAGTTTCTTCACCACTTTGGCTTCTGTGGCGATAGAGGCGTGGTCGGTACCGGGTACCCAACAGGCGTTCTTGCCCTCCATACGGGCTCGACGCACAAGGATATCCTGAATCGTGTTGTTCAGCATGTGTCCCATGTGGAGTACGCCCGTCACATTGGGCGGTGGAATCACGATTGTGTAGGGCTGACGACCGTCGGGTTTACTACTGAAAAGTTTGTTGTCCAACCAGTACTGATACCATTTAGATTCGACCTCTTTTGGGTCATATTTACTTGCAAGTTCCATATTTATGTTTAATTATTTTCAAAAATCGCTGCAAAATTAGTAAAAATCCAGCGAAAAGTCGTATCTTTGCCACATTATTTAATATTTTATGCATACTAAAGAAGAAAAAATGCGGGCTTTCGGGCGATTTCTGGATGTGCTGGACGCACTTCGGGCCAATTGTCCGTGGGACAAAAAACAGACCAACGAGAGCCTGCGGCCCAATACGATTGAGGAGACTTACGAACTCTGCGATGCTTTGATTAAGAATGATGTGCCTGATATCTGCAAGGAACTGGGTGATGTGCTGTTGCATATCTGCTTCTATGCGAAGATTGCAGAGGAAAACGAGCAGTTTGATATGGCTGATGTCTGTAATGCCTTGACAAGGAAGATGATTACGCGTCATCCACATGTGTATCATCCCTCGCAGATTGATGCCGAGAATCCCAAACCGCTGCCTTACGTACCTAGTGACGCTGAAGTCACTGGTGATACCAAAGTGACGACGGTAACGCAGGTGCTGGAGAATTGGGAACAAATCAAACTGAAGGAAAAGGACGGCAACAAGCGCGTGCTCTCCGGCGTGCCTGAGGCACTACCAAGTCTGATCAAGGCCTATCGTATCCAGGATAAGGCTCGTAACGTGGGGTTCGACTGGGAGGATCGTCAGGATGTATGGAAGAAGGTACGCGAGGAAATTGACGAATTGGAGGCAGAATTAAACAAGGACGACAAGGAGCACTCAACAGATGAACTGGGCGACTTCCTGTTCGCCGTAATTAATGCTGCACGGCTCTACAAATTGAATCCTGATAATGCTCTGGAGAGAACGAACCGAAAGTTTATCGAGCGTTTCAATTATATTGAGGATCACAGCATTAAGGTTGGAAAATCTCTTAATTACATGACGCTTGAAGAGATGGATGCTTTGTGGAATGAGGCCAAGGAGAAACTGAAGAAGTAATAATTAATAAATATAATAATAAGGTAAAGATATGAAGAAAGTATCTGTATTGGTATTGACAATTGCTGGATTGATAGCATTCGGCAGTTGTGGTAGTAAGCAACAGCAGCAGGCTGCGACAGATGATGATTCCACTTCTGTAGAGGATTTGGTGCCTAGAGACAAGACTATTTATGGCATCTGTACGGAAGGAACAGCGATGAACACGCTGGAAATGATCACTGATAGTGGCGATACCTTGAGACTGAGTCTGGAGAATGCTCAGGAAAATGGTAAGGTATTTGGTGGCTTGCAGGTCTCGGATCGTGTGGCTGTTGTAACTGATAAGGAAAGTAAAGAGGCACAGGTTGTTATCAACCTGAATACACTGATGGGTGACTGGGTGATGCCTGATCCGTTGGATGGCAGTGACGAGATCGGCATTCGCATCAAGGAAGGTGGCGTCGCTGAGAGTATTGATCAGAGCACTATTATCTATCGTACATGGAAAATCTTCAATGGCGACCTCGAAATCCTGTTGGTACGTGAAGGTGGCGGTGACGAGGAAGAAGAGAACCGCTATGAGATTCTGACCCTTGGTCCTGATACGTTGGCATACCGTACCATCGGCAAGCCCAAGGATGAGACTGAGACTTTCGAATACAGCCGCTGGAAGGAAAAACCTAAAGTAGACCTCCACGGACTGGAACTAGAAGATACCAACGACGAATTCAACAAGATTTAAACGTTAGTGGAACCATTCAAGGTACATATTCTGGGGTGTGGAAGTGCTCTTCCCACCCTTCGTCATTACGCTTCCTCGCAAGTCGTGGAGGTGCGGGACAAAGTGCTGATGCTCGATTGTGCTGAGGGTACTCAGATGCAGTTACGCAAGAGTCGCGTGCGCTTTACTAAATTGAGTCATGTGTTTATCACTCATCTTCACGGTGACCATTGTTTCGGACTTATCGGCATGATCTCAACCTTCGGACTGCTGGGACGAACAGCCCGTCTGCATATTCATGCACCAGAAGCATTAGGACCAGAACTGGACAGGCAGATCAAGTTTTTTACCCACGACCTTGGTTTCGAGGTGGTCTTCTATCCTATAGACACCACACGGAGACAGGTGGTCTATGAAGACAGAAGTATTATGGTTGAGAGCATTCCACTTGAACATCGCGTACCTTGTTGTGGTTATCTGATCAAGGAGAAACCCACATTGCCGCATATCCGTAGGGAGATGATGGAGTGTTACGGAATCCCCAATAGTCAGGTGGGAAACATCAAGAATGGTGCAGACTGGAACACGGCAGACGGAGAGTTAATTCCTAACAGCCGACTGGTGATACCTGCAGACAAACCTCGCAGTTATGCCTACATCAGCGACACCCGTTATATGCCGTATCTGCATAAAGAACTCAAAGATGTAGACGTCTTGTACCATGAGAGTACTTATGCCGACGATCATCTGCCACAGTCGGAGAAGTATTACCATTCGACGGCACATCAGGCTGCCAAGGTAGCACTCGATGCTGGAGTGGGGCGCCTGTTGTTGGGTCATTACAGTTCCCGCTACGAAGATGAGCAGGTATTACTGAATGAAGCCAAAGAAGTGTTTGAAAACTCATTTTTGACCAACGAAATGGACATTTTTGAAATATAATTGCCTTAAAGTGCACATTTTCTGCATAAAAGTTTGGTAGATTCAGATGTTTTTCTTACTTTTGCCGAAGAATATCATGCGTATGAAGAGATTTTTACTCGTTTTGTCAATCACTCTGACTTCAGTCATGCTGTTTCCCGCATCGGCTAATGCAAGCGCGATTTGGAATTATGCAGCGGGGGTAATGGAGTATCAGGATATGGAAATTACCATATCTTATGCGCAGGGTAGCCTTTGTGTGAAGGGCGGTGAAGGACTGATGCTTGAGGTGATTTCGCTGACAGGAAAGAAAGTATTTGAGCAGCAAGTCGATAGTCCTGCTCAAAAGTTTGAACTGAACATTCCAAAAGGTTGCTATATCGTCAAGGTTGGCAAGGTCGTCAGAAAGGTTTCCATTCATTAGTAGTTGTACTATCTGGTGCCTGTCTGCTCTTGGGTTCCTGTGTTAATGGAAACCACGAGCCATCAGAGGCTGAACTTTCCGCTTTTGGAGTTTATGTCAATTCCATCGACACAATCTGGTTGGAGCATTGTCTGGACAGTATATTGAAGACTGACACGCTTGCCTGGGAGGGAGATAAGGTGGTCAGGGAGCATTATGCTGAAGGAGACTTCTCAGATAAGCCTTTGTGGTTCTCAAGGATGGGTGTTCAACCTGATGCAGATACACTTTTGAATTTTTTGCGTCGAGAATTGCCGCGTCAGGGACTTGACTCTACCGCTTTCTTCATCCCACAGATTGTTGAAGATCTGTCCATCGTCCATCATCTTTCCTTTGATTCTCTGGGTATCAGTATCAATGAGGTGTTGCCTCGTCTTGACTATCACCTGACGATGGCTTATGTGCGTTATACCATCGGTCAGCGCTATGGATATGTTCGTCCTGACAGAATGTTCAATAGGATGGACTTCATGATGAATCGTAATGAGTATGTCCGTCTGTTCGACTACGAGGTAAAGGCCCCTGAATATCAGGAGGCTCTGCAGAAACTATTCTCTGATGACAGGATAAACTATCTTGAAGCCTCCCAGCCTTCGGGCCGTCTGTATCGTGTCCTTCAGGAACAGTTGGAGAAGACTTCCGACAAAGAGGCACGTCACACCTTGGCGGTAAATATGGAACGCTGTCGGTGGCAAACGAAGCAACCTGATGAAAACGGCCGCAAGGTACTGGTGAATATTCCTGCCCTGCAACTTTGGGCTGTGGGTGGTGACTCCGTTCTGAATATGAAAATTGTCTGTGGTGCCACCACGACAAAGACCCCCTTGTTACATAGTGAGATTCGCTATATGCAGGTAAATCCTGAATGGCTCATCCCAAAGAACATCATCGACAATGAGGTGGCTCATCGTGGCGGTGATTCTGCCTATTTTGCCCGTAACCGCTATTTTATTGTAGACCGCAGCAGTGGTGATACACTGAATCCAGGCAAAGTCTCGGCAGAACAACTTAGGTCTGGGCGTCTGCGTGTAGGTCAGAAGGGCGGAGTAGGAAACTCCTTGGGTCGAATCGTTTTCCGTTTCCCGAATCGTTTCGACGTTTATCTGCACGACACGAGCAATCGTGGTGCCTTCAATAGGGATCGCCGTACGCTTTCTCATGGCTGTGTTCGCGTGCAGAAGCCTTTCGACCTTGCCTGTTATCTGCTGCCTGAATCCGATGAATGGTTCCTGGATCGTCTGCGCATTTCGATGGATATTCCTCCCGAGACTACACGTGGACGTGAATATTTGAGAGAACATGCTGAAGATCCGCGTCCTTTCCGTCTTGTCACTACCCAGCATATCTCGCCCAACGTGCCCGTGTACATTATGTATTATACCGTCTATCCCAATCCTTCGACGGGTCTGATTGAGACATGGCCTGATCTATATGGCTACGACAAGGCTATTAGTCGTGCTGCAAAGTCTTTTCTGCTATAACGAATTCTAATAATTGTGTCAAAACGATGGAAGAACTTGAGGAAAGACAAATCATTCGGTTATTATCTGACCCAGCCACGCAACGCGATGGCTTCGAGAGACTTGTGCGTCAGTATTCTGAACAATTGTACTGGATGATCCGTCGTATGGTGTTGACACATGATGATGCTAATGATGTGCTCCAGAATACTTTCCTGAAAGCCTGGAACGGTCTTGAAGGTTTCCATGGTGAATCCAAGATCGGCACATGGCTTTCGCGTATCGCCATCAATGAGAGTCTGGACTTCCTGCGCCGCAATAAGCACCAGTCTGTCAGCATGGAGGATGTCTCTGTTACAAATAGTCTGATGGCAGATGATTTTTTCGATGGTTCCGAGGCCGAGGCTTTGTTGCAGGAAGCAATAGCCACCTTGCCCGATGTACAGCGTACTGTTTTTACATTACGCTACTTCGATGAGAAGAAATACAGTGAGATAAGTGAATTGCTCCATACCTCTGAAGGCGCTTTGAAGGCCTCATATCATATTGCAGTCAGAAAAATATCGGAATTTTTTAAGGCACGTGATTAAACCTTTTGAATATTGATACGTCATATATGCGATGGAAGAAGAAAAGTACATAGAAGAACGAATAGGGAAACGGAATCCTTTTCTAGTGCCTGATGGCTATTTCGACCAGTTTGCTGATCAGATGATGGCCTCATTGCCTGAACGCAAGCCTCGGGCGAAGTCAATATGGCTGCGTCCTGCTATCTATGTGGCTGCCGGGATCTGTGCCTTGTTCGGGCTTGTTGCTGCATTGAAATTCACACCGATATCAGATCAGACTGTGCCTGTACAGGCCCAGGTCTTGGTGCAGGAGCAGGCTGATGATTCTTTCGACGAAGCAGCAGACTACATGATGCTCGACAACCATGATATCTATGCGTATATGGCTGACTATTAACGATGATTATAATGAACAGGATTATACTAAGTGTTGCATTGCTGTTTCTGCAGACGGTCGGTATGCTTGCAGACGAGCCACAGAAATTCTCCCCGGAGAAGTTCCAGGCCGATATGGAGGCTTTTATGACTAAGGAGGCTCATTTGACAGAAGCCGAAGCCGCAAAGTTCTTTCCTCTCTTTCGTGAGATGCAGCAGAAGCAGCGGGCAGTATTTGAGAAGATGAAGAATGAGTGCAGCGTGAAACCTACCGACGAGCCCAGTTGTAAGAAAGTAGTGATGAAACGCGATGAATATGAAATTGAGCAGAAGAAGATTCAGCAGCAATACCACAATAAATTCTTCAGTGTCATACCTGCTTCAAAGGTCTACGATGTGATTATGGCAGAGAGTAAGTTCCATCGTCGCGCATTCAAGAACTGGAGCAAAGGAGGTAAGGGAGGTACACACCCCATGAAACGGAAATAGTTTTCCTATTCCAGTTTAGAGCCCTCTATCAGTTTTGGACATATACCAGACAAGTCGCACCGTTCACAGTGCGGCTTTCTTGATGTACATACGTAGCGCCCATGTAACAGCAGCCAGTGATGGGCATTGGGAATGTCGTCGGCAGGAATGTTTCTGACCAAAGCCTGTTCTACCTTATAGGGGGTATTGTCACGTTTACTGACCAATCCTAAGCGATGAGCCACGCGATAGACATGTGTGTCGACTGCCAGCGTCGACTTTCCAAAGGCTACGCTCTGAATCACGTTGGCTGTCTTCCTGCCCACACCAGGCAGATCCAAAAGTGCATTCATGTCTGAAGGAACCCTACCGTCGTGTCTTTCCACCAGAGCACGGGCCATCTCCACGAGATGGGTAGCCTTACTGTTGGGATACGACACACTGCGGATATACACCAACACGTCCTCGACCTCTGCTTTAGCCATCGACTTGGCATCGGGATAGTGAAGGAACAGTTCTGGTGTCACCTGGTTGATGCGCTTGTCGGTACATTGTGCACTGAGAATGACTGCTACCAACAGTTGGAACACACTGCCGAACTCCAGTTCGGTATTCACATTTGGCATCTGCTCACGGAAATGGGCCAGAATCCGTTCATATCTTTCTTCTTTCTTCATACCGTAATACTAGCGACGTTTAAATTCAAGTGTCTTCGGCAATTTCTGCCATTTCCCGTTCTTGGGGACTTTCAGTGTACTGCCTTCCACCTGTTTAAGCATGTAGAGGGAGTCGTTTTTCACTGTCAGTGTCGCTGAGAGATCCTCGCTGCCGAAATCATTGATCATATTGAGATGAGCCGTATGCCCCTTGACCTCTGCGGCAGTAATCACCCAGCAGAACGTGTTGTTCTTCTTGCCGAGAAAGCCCGGCAACTTTCCGTAGAGGTCTTGTCCTGGAATCGTGATGGATTCATCGTAGAAGTCGATGCGGAGATAGACATCATATTCATTATTATATATGTACGCGCGAAAAGGTTCCGGATCTTTCTGGGCATACCCGACAAGTGTGACAGCACCCAGCAGAAACACGGTGAATAACTTCTTCATACTCATGCAATTTCTTTTTTGCTGACAAAGTTACTAATCTAAATCATTATTTAGTGTAATTTCCTAAAAATATTAGGGAAAACTTTGAAGATTTTAGAAAAATTTAAGTAACTTTGCGCCCAATTATAGGTAAAATGATGTCAAAACAGCGTTTAATGCCAGACTACATCTTCGAGTCAAGTTGGGAAGTCTGCAACAAAGTAGGGGGAATCTATACAGTCCTTTCGACACGTGCCAAGACCCTACAGGAGGCACTTCAGGATAAGATTGTTTTCATCGGTCCTGATTTTTGGAAAGAAAAGGAAAGTCCTTATTTCAAGGAGGACAAGTCTCTCTTTGCCGATTGGCAATGGGAGGCCAGTGAACAAGGGCTCAAAGTAAGGGTGGGCCGTTGGACCGTTCCTGGCGAGCCAATCGCGATTTTGGTTGATTTCAATCCGTTCTTCGAAAAGAAGAATGAGATATACGGCTGGCTGTGGGAGAACTACGGCGTTGACTCTCTGCATGCCTATGGTGACTATGACGAGGCTTCGATGTTCTCCTATGCCGCTGCCCTGGTGGTAGAGAGTTATTACAACCATTATCTGGACAGTTCGATGAAAGTCGTCTATCATGCCAACGAGTGGATGTGTGGTCTCGGAGCGTTGTATATCAACAACAAGTTGCCTCAGATTGGTACAGTTTTCACGACGCATGCCACCAGTATCGGGCGCTCGATTGCCGGCAACATGAAACCCCTTTATGATTATCTTTTTGCCTATAACGGCGATCAGATGGCTGGCGAACTGAATATGGAGTCGAAGCATTCCATCGAAAAACAGACGGCCCATTATGTGGACTGTTTTACGACAGTGAGCGATATCACAGCCAAAGAATGTGTCGAACTGCTTGACAAACCTGTAGACGTGGTGCTGCCGAATGGCTTCGACAATAGTTTCGTACCCAGCGCTGCCAAGTTCACCCGCAAGCGCAATGCAGCCCGCAGAAAGATGCTCGAAATTGCCAACGCCCTGTTGGGGGAGGATCTTGATGATGACACATTGCTGGTATCAACTTCCGGCCGCTATGAGTTCCGCAACAAGGGAATCGACGTATTTGTGGAAGCAATGAACCGTCTGCTGCGCGATCGCGACCTGAAGAAAAAGGTTGTAGCCTTTATTGAGGTTCCTGGTTGGGTAGGGGAGCCTCGTAAGGATCTCATAGAGCGCCTGAAGAGCGGCAAGAAATATGATACGCCGCTGGATGTGCCCCAGATCACCCACTGGCTCCACAACATGAGTCACGACAATGTGCTCGGCATGATGAAATACTATGATATGCACAATCGGAAGGAGGATAAGGTCAAGGTGATCTTCCTGCCATGTTATCTTGACGGCAAAGATGGTATCGTGAACCTGACGTATTACGATGTCGTACTGGGTAATGACCTCTGCATCTATCCCTCCTATTACGAACCTTGGGGCTATACCCCGCTTGAGGCCGTCGCCTTCAAGGTGCCCTGTATCACGACCGACCTCGCTGGCTTCGGTCTTTGGGCTAATACCGTCTTCGGCAAGCCGGGTGAGATTGAGGACGGCGTAAAGGTCATCCATCGCACCGATTATAACTACTCCGAGGTGGCTGATATCATCAAGGATACGGTGGCTACTTACTCGAATATGACGAAGAAGCAGGTAGACACGGCTCGCAAGAATGCTGACGCTCTTTCTAGGAAAGCCCTCTGGAGTGAGTTCATCACCTACTATTACGAGGCTTACGACATAGCCCTCCGTAAAGCAGAGGAGCGGAAGAAGTCCCTGATGTAAGACTATTAATATAAACGAATATAGAATATCAAATACAAAATTTGAGAGAATATGAAAATTAAAGCAGATTATGCAAATGCACCACAGTGGAAGGAACTGACCGTGAAGTCGACCCTCCCTGAGCAGTTGAAGTGTTTGGACGAGATTGCCCATAACATGTGGTGGGTGTGGAACTATGAGGCCCGTGACCTGTTCCGTGATCTCGATCCGGAACTCTATCACGAGGTGAAGCACAACCCGGTGATGTTGCTGGAGCGATTGAGTTTCGCCCGCAAGGAAGAGATTGTGAAGGATAAGGCGCTGATGAAGCGCATCAAGAACGTCTATGACTTGTTCCGTAAGTATATGGACGTGAAGCCCGACTCTAAGCGCCCGTCTGTGGCTTATTTCTGTATGGAATATGGTATCCATTCTGCCCTGAAGATCTATTCCGGTGGTCTGGGTATGCTGGCTGGTGACTACGTGAAGGAGGCTTCCGACTCCAACGTCGACATGTGCGCCGTAGGTTTCCTCTATCGTTTCGGTTATTTCACACAGAGCCTGTCAATGGACGGACAGCAGATTGCCAACTACGAGAGCCAGAACTTCGGTAGCCTGCCTATCGAGCGCGAACTCGACAAGGACGGTAATCCCCTGGTGATCGATGTGCCTTATACGAACTATCAGGTACATGCTTATGTATGGCGTGTGAATGTCGGTCGTGTGAAACTCTATCTGCTGGATACAGACAACGAGATGAACTCTGAGTTCGATAAGCCTATCACCCACGCTCTTTACGGCGGTGACTGGGAGAACCGTCTGAAGCAGGAGATCCTGCTTGGTATCGGTGGTATGCTGCTGCTGAAGAAACTCGGCATCAAGAAGGATGTCTATCACTGTAACGAAGGCCACGCTGCCCTCTGCAACCTGCAGCGTCTGGTTGACTATATCGAGGAAGACGGTCTGACGTTCAATCAGGCCCTGGAACTGGTACGTGCCAGCGGTCTCTATACTGTCCATACGCCAGTGCCCGCAGGTCACGACTACTTCGAGGAAGGCCTCTTCGGCAAGTACATGGGCGGCTATCCCCAGAAGTTGGGCATCAGTTGGGATGAGTTCATCGGCATGGGCCGTACGAACCCCGATGACAAGGGTGAGAAGTTCTGTATGTCTACTTTCGCCTGCAACACCTGCCAGGAGGTCAACGGTGTGTCTATGCTTCACGGCTGGGTCAGCCAGAAGATGTTCGCTCCGATCTGGAACGGCTACTTCCCTGAGGAGAACCATGTTGGCTACGTCACCAACGGTGTTCACTTCCCCACATGGGCTGCTACAGAGTGGCGCAAGGTCTATTCCAAGTACTTCGACGAGAAGTTCATGGGCGACCAGTCCAACGAAGAAATCTGGCACGGCATCTACAACTGTCCCGATGAGGAAATCTGGGAGACCCGTATGGCACTGAAGAAGAAACTCTTCGACTATATCAAGGAGCAGTTCCGTGAGACGTGGCTGAAGAACCAGGGTGATCCCTCACGCGTGGTTTCTCTGCTTGAGAGCATGAACCCCAACGCTCTGGTGATCGGCTTCTGCCGTCGTTTCGCTACCTACAAGCGCGCCCACCTGCTGTTCACCGACGAGGCTCGTCTGTCTAAGATTGTCAACGATCCTGAGCATCCCGTAATGTTCCTCTTCGCTGGTAAGGCTCACCCCGCCGATGGTGCAGGTCAGGGTCTCATCAAGAAGATCTACGAGATTTCGCAGCGTCCTGAGTTCCTGGGTAAGATTATCTTCCTCGAGGACTACGACTTCCTGCTGGCCCGTCGTCTGGTATCTGGTGTTGATATCTGGATGAACACACCGACACGTCCGCTCGAGGCCTCTGGTACCTCTGGTGAGAAGGCCGAGATGAACGGTGTCGTCAACCTCAGTGTGAAGGACGGCTGGTGGCTCGAGGGCTATCGCGAGGGTGCCGGATGGGCGCTCACCGAGAAGCGTACCTATCAGAATCAGGGCTATCAGGATCAACTCGACGCAGCCACCATCTATGGCCTGCTGGAGAACGAGATTATTCCGCTTTATTACAATAAGGACAAGAAGGGCATCTCGAAGGGTTGGATCAAGGTCATCAAGAACTCGATTGCCCAGATTGCTCCTCACTACACCATGAAGCGTCAACTCGACGACTACTACGAGAAGTTCTACAACAAGGAGGCCAAGCGCTTCAAGGAGATTGCCAAGGACAACTATCGTCTGGCTAAGGACATTGCCCAGTGGAAGGAAGCCGTTGCTGAGCGTTGGGATGCCATCAATGTGGTTTCTGCCGAGTGGGATTTCCCTGCAACCGGTGGCGAGGCTGGTCAGAAGTACATCCTGAAGTACGTCATCAACGAGCAGGGTCTCGACGATGCCGTCGCACTGGAGAAGGTGAACATCTTCGTCAACAAGGACGGCGAGGAGCGCGTCTTCTCTGTGGAACCGCTGAAGATGACGAGTCACGACGGTAACAATTACACTTTCGAGGCTTCGCTCTCTCCGACACAGTTCGGTCAGTACAAGAGTGCTGTTCGTATGTATCCGAAGAACAAGAACCTGCCTCACCGTCAGGACTTCTGCTATGTGAAGTGGCTGGAGTTGCCTGCTTACAACAACTGATCAATAAAAAGCGATCTATAAAAAGCCCGGGTTCATTTGAACTCGGGCTTTTTGTAGTTTTCCTCAATATATTTTCCTAAGTAGTTATCCTTGTTGCGCCTTGCCGCGTTCTGGATGCAGTCACTCATTCTTCGGTGCAGGCTGTCGATCTCCTTTGCATCCTTCTTGACGATATCCTTCGCCAGCAGGTTGATGGAGTCCGAGAGCATTTGCCATTCGTTATTGATCCTGGAGCCCGATACGCGCGAACGCTCTGTTTCGGGATTGATCTCAACGGTCAGTACCTCTGGTTCTAGGAAGAACGTCACACCGCAGTCTGGCTCTCTTTTCACGTAGGCGCGACAGAGTGAGATGCCATCCGTCTTACCCTCGAACAGGAATCTGCCGTTGTCCACGATGGTCTGTGAGAGCAGTCCTTTGCCGTCTTCCAGGGCCAGGCAGATAGTGTCGCCTTCCTGGAAAGATCGCGCAAAACCGTTGATCTGATAGGCATCAGGCTGGCAGGAGAAAAGAAGGAAGATCAGTGAAACGCACCCTTCCCATACAACACTCTTCACTTTTCACTCCTAAATAATGTAGAGGTCGCTGATGCTCTGGTTGTCGATCACGCGACGGATGGCCTCTGCGAACATGTCGGCTACCGACAGTTGCTTCACCTTGGCGCATCTCTGGGTGTAGGGGATAGAGTCCGTGAAGATAATCTCCTCCAGTGCCGACTCCTGCACACGATCGCTGGCGGGACCGCTCATCACGCAGTGGCTGGCACAGGCTCTCACTGTCTTGGCTCCGCTCTCCTTCATCAGGTCGGCAGCCTTGGTGATGGTACCTGCCGTGTCTACCATATCGTCAACGATCACCACGTTCTTGCCTTCCACGTCACCGATAATCTGCATCGATGCCACCACGTTGGCACGGGCTCTCGTCTTGTTGCAGAGCACGAGCGGACAATTCAGGTACTTAGCGTAGGTGTTGGCACGCTTTGAGCCGCCAACGTCGGGCGAGGCAATCACCAGATCTTCCAGATGCAGGCTCTGCAGATAGGGCATGATCACACCCGAGGCATAGAGATGGTCTACGGGCACGTCGAAGAATCCCTGTATCTGGTCTGCGTGCAGATCCATCGTGATCACGCGGTTCACGCCAGCCACGCTCAACAGGTCTGCTACGAGTTTAGCACCTATGCTCACGCGAGGCTTGTCCTTGCGATCCTGACGGGCCCAGCCGAAGTAGGGTATCACGGCATTGATGGTACGTGCCGAGGCACGTTTGGCTGCATCGATCATCAGCAGCAGTTCCATCAGGTTGTCCGAGTTGGGAAAGGTGCTCTGTACGAGGAAGATGTCGCGCCCGCGGATGCTTTCCTCATATGAAACGGCAAATTCCCCGTCGGAGAATCTGGTGAATTGTAACTGTCCTAACGGGCAGCCCAGACTTTGGCAGATTTTCTCTGCCAGGTATTTCGTGGCTGTTCCCGAAAATACCATGTAGGAGTTTTTCTCACTCATGTTTTCTGATATATTATTATCTTAGTTCTATTAATCAATCGTCTTACGTAGTTTCTCGAAGTGGTTCAGCAGTTCCTTGTAGTCGATCTCATGGTGGATGTTGAACCGGTTCCACAGGTCGCCGCAGATGACCACGCCGCCGAAGCCCAGGTCCTTGATGATTTTGATGGTGTCGAGGTTCATGCCGCCCAGGGCGTACACCTTCCTGTCGATGAGTCCCTGTCGCGAGGCTTCCTTCAGTTCGTCGAGGGTGAACGAGGACTTCTCGTCTACGTTCGTCTGGCTGTCGAAGATGGAGTGCAGGAACAGGTAGTTCGAGTTCTTTTTGGCATCCTTCAGTTCCCCGATGCTGTGACAGGTGCGGCTGATATTACCCTTGTAGCCTACTGGTGGCTCCGTATGGGCATCGTCGATGTGGATACCCCTTAGGTGGTATTCCTCCTTCAGATAGAAGTGCCCGTGCACCGTAATCTTGCTGTGAAAGCCGTTGTCCAGCAGGGTCAGCAGGCGCTCTGAATACATCGGCGACGCTCCTGGCTTATAGAGATGAAGATTCTCCAGACCTTCCTCAAAAAGGTTGGCCAGTATCTTGTCTTCTTCAACGAAGAAGGTGGGTTTGGTCATTACTACAAGTTTCATAACAGGATGCAAACTTACACATTTTTTTTGAGATTCGCACACACTTTCTCTAAAAAAATGGCAATATAGGTGCTTTTTTCAGAAAAATGTCGTAATTTTGCACCCCGAAAGGAAGGGAATAGGTAAAAAGGTAAAAATAGTATTCAATAAAAAGTAAAGAAGATGAAAGCATTTGTTTTTCCCGGACAGGGAGCACAGTTTGTCGGTATGGGTAAGGATCTCTATGACAGCAACCCGCTGGCAAAGGAACTATTTGAGAAAGCCAACGACATTCTTGGATATCGTATCACCGACATTATGTTCGAAGGTACGGATGAGGATCTGAAGCAGACGAAGGTGACCCAGCCTGCCGTCTTCCTCCACAGCGTGATTTCCGCCCTCTGCATGGGCGATGCCTTCGATCCTAAGATGACGGCCGGCCACTCTCTGGGAGAGTTCTCTGCCCTGACGGCAGCAGGTGCCCTGAGTTTCGAGGACGGCTTGAAATTGGTCTATGCCCGTGCGATGGCCATGCAGAAGGCCTGCGAGGCCCAGCCCTCCACGATGGCTGCCATCATCGCCCTTCCCGATGAGAAGATCGAGGAGATCTGCGCTGAGGTCAGCAAGATGGGCAAGGGAGTCGTCGTTCCCGCCAACTACAACTGCCCTGGTCAACTCGTAATCTCCGGTAATGTTGATGCCATCAATGAAGCCTGCGAGCAGTTGAAGGCTGCCGGAGCCAAGCGCGCCCTGCCGCTGAAGGTCGGCGGTGCCTTCCACTCTCCGCTGATGCAGCCCGCCAAGGATGAACTTCAGGCTGCCATCGAGGCTACGGAAATCAAGGCTCCTAAGTGTCCCGTTTATCAGAACGTCGATGCCAAGCCCCACACTGATCCTGCAGAGATCAAGGCCAACCTGATCGCCCAGTTGACGAGCAGCGTACGCTGGACGCAGAGCGTGCAGAACATGATTGCCGACGGTGCCGACGACTTCACGGAGTGCGGTCCTGGCAAGGCCCTTCAGGGTATGATTGCTAAGATTAATAAGGAAGTATCCGCTCACGGCATCGCTACAGAATGAAAGAGAAAATAGTTCTTTATCAGATTTTCACCCGGCTCTATGGCAATAAGAACACCACTCGTAAGGAGAACGGTTCCATAGAGGAGAACGGATGTGGAAAGATGAACGACTTCACGCCCAGCGCCCTGAAGAAAATCAGGGAGATGGGCGTGAGCCATATCTGGTACACGGGCATCATCCGCCATGCCACGCAGACTGATTATTCCAGTTACGGCATTCCCAAGAATCATCCTGCCGTGGTGAAGGGTAAGGCAGGCTCGCCTTACGCCGTCACCGACTACTATGACGTCGATCCCGACCTGGCCGTCGATGTCGATAAGCGTATGCAGGAGTTCGAGGCCCTTGTGGAGCGCACCCATAAGGCTGGCCTGAAAGTCATCATCGACTTCGTGCCCAACCACGTGGCCCGCCAGTATCACTCCATCTGCAAGCCCGAGGGTGTCAGGGATCTCGGTGAGGAGGACAATCCCCAACTCGGCTTCGACCCGCAGAACAACTTCTACTACTGTCCCGGACAGCGTTTCACGCCTTACTTCGATCTCTATCACGGTGAGACGGAACCCTATATCGAGGAACCGGCCAAGGCTACGGGTAACGACTGCTTCCACAACGCGCCTGGCATGAACGACTGGTACGAGACCGTCAAACTGAACTACGGTCTTGACTACTATGCTGGCAGGGTAGGGCACTTCAATCCCATCCCTAATACCTGGGACAAGATGACAGACATCCTGCTCTTCTGGGCCCAGAAGGGTGTCGACGGCTTCCGCTGCGACATGGCTGAGATGGTGCCTGCCGAGTTCTGGCAATGGGCCACCGACAAGGTGAAGTTCCGCTATCCCGAGAAGATCTTCATCGGTGAGGTCTATAACCCAGCTGAATACCGCCGCTACCTGGGTGCAGGCTTCGACTACCTCTACGACAAGGTAGGCATGTACGACACCCTGTGCGAGGTCATCCGTGGCAACCAGTCCACGCATGCCATCACCGCAGCCTGGCAGCAGACCGACGATATCCGCGACCACATGCTCTACTTCCTCGAGAACCATGACGAGCAGCGCATTGCCAGCGATTTCTTCGCAGGCAGCGCCCGTAAGGGTGTGCCCGGTCTCGTCGTGTCAGCCCTGCTCCAGCAGAATCCGCTGATGATCTATGCCGGGCAGGAGTACGGCGAGCGCGGTATGGACAAGGAAGGCTTCAGCGGTCACGACGGTCGTACCACCATCTTCGACTACTGGAGCGTCTCCACCCTCGTGCGGGCCGCCACGCGCAAACTCACGAAGGACGAGAAGGCCCTGAAGGATATATATAATAAGGTGGTGAACATCGCCCGCGAGGAGAAGGCCGTCTGCGAAGGCATCTCCTTCGACCTCATGTACGTCAACCAGGACTACCACCGTCAGTACGCCTTCCTGCGTAAGGCTGGCTCAGAGGTATTGCTCGTCGTCGTCAATTTCGACGAACTGCCTGCCACGATGGATGTCACCATCCCCGCCCACGCCTTCGACTACCTCAGACTTAAGGAGCGCAAGAGCGTCACCGCCGTCGACCTGCTCAGCGGCAGGGAGATGAAGCGCACGCTGACGCGCGACTGCTACGTCTCCATCGACCTGGAGCCCCTCGGAGCCGTTATCCTGAAATTCAAAGCATAGACACCATGGCAGACTACATATTGAACGACCACAACAAGGAAGAGTTCCCGCCGGCACATACGGCGGAGCACTTGCTTAACCAGACGATGATCCGTCTCTTCGGCTGCGAACGCTCCTTCAACGCCCACATCGAGCGTAAGAAGAGCAAGATGAGTTTCCATCTTGACCACAAGCCCAGCCGTCAGGAGGAGAAGGAGATAGAGCGCAGGATGAATGAACTTATTGAGGAAGACCTGTCCGTCACCTTCGAATTCGTCACGCGCGATGAACTGCCCGAAGAGGTAGATGCCGCCCGTCTGCCCGATGATGTCTCCGACACGATCCGCCTGGTGCGCATCGGCGACTACGACGTCTGTCCCTGCATTGGCAAGCATGTGCGCTCCACCTCCCAGATAGGCCGTTTCGAAATGCTTGGCACGAACTGGGACGAGCACGAACGCTCCTTCCGCGTACGCTTCAAGATTGTCTGACCCGCCCCATATAACAAGAATCCCGCTCATTTCGAGCGGGATTTTGTTATTTGATGGCTAAGCGCATAAAAACGGGGTAGTGGTCGGAGTAACTGAGTTCCTTTTTGTAGTAGGAGACTCCCTCCAGGGCTTCGTCGTGGAAAATATAGTCGATGCGAACCTGCTTCTTACCGCCACGGAAGGTGTTCATGAATCCGCCGCTGCCGCACTCCTTGAAACCGTCGATCTTGTCGCCCAGCATCGTGTTGTAGACATAGGAGTAGGGGACGTCGTTGAAGTCGCCGCAGACGATGATGGGCACTTCGGATTCACGCATGTCCATCGCCACCTGGTTGGCCTGGCCTGAACGGGCTATCATGCCCACAGTGTAGTTGCCGTAGAGGGCGTTGATAAGGGCGTTGCTCTGTACCTCGACACCGTTGATCTGCTGCTTGGCAGCACGGTGGAGCGTGCCGTTGATACCGGTGGTCTCCAGATGGGCGTTATAGACGCGGTAGATATTGTCGTTGACGTTGATCTCAGCCCACATGGCGCTATTGTTCGTCATCTCGAATTTCATGTTCTTCGTCTTCACGATGGGATAGCGGCTGTAGATGACCATGTCGCCCTGTCCCACGGCCATGTGGGGGAAGTATTCCTTGTAGGAGTCGGAGTTCTTCTTGTCGCCCGCATAGTCACTGTACTCCTGGAAGCAGACAATGTCGACCTTCTGCTTTTTCATCTCAGAGAGGATGTCCTGTGCCATGAAGCCCGAGGTCTCACGGCCGAAGGAACAGACGTTGTAGGTGGCTATCTTGAGCCCCGTCTTGGCATCGGCCTTCTCGTCGGGGGAACCGAACTGATAGAGGGTGCCCATATAGGGTATGCAGCAGAGGATGGTGATGAGGGGCATGCAGGCCCAGTGGAACCGGCGGAGCACCAGCCAGTAGAACAGGAATACGACGTTGGCAATGATGAGCAGGGGCAGGGCGTAGACGAGCATGGCGCGCGCCGTGTTGCCTGCAGGGGGAACGTCGCCTCCGAAAAGGCCTACAAACGTAAAGATCATCAGCAGGAAGGTGATGATCAGCATCATGAATGAGAAATATTTCTGTACTGCAAGTTTACCCATATACTTATTATTTATCGAGATACTTCTTGACGATCTCAATCAGGTTCTCTACCTTGAAGGGCTTGGCCATGAAGTCGTCGCATCCGGCATTCCGGGCTTCGCGGATGTTCTCCTCGAAGGCATAGGCACTGAGGGCGATAACGGGGGTGTTGGTGGATACTTCCTTGATGATACGGGTCGCATCCAGACCGTTCATCTCAGGCATGCGGATATCCATCAGAATCAGATCTGGCTTCTCGTCCTCATTGATCGTAACTGCCTCAATACCATTGTGTGCACGCAGCAACTTATAGCGTTTCTGGAGCACGATTTTCACCAGTTCATAGTTGCTGTCCTCGTCTTCGGCGACCAGGATGGTCTTCATATTCTGGTCGTCTGGACGGCCACTGATACGGATGGTACGTACGTTGGTCGTAGTAGTTGTCTTGTTCTGGTCGACACCGCCGATGGTACCTTCGAAAGGCATCTTGAACGTGAAGGTGGATCCCTTGCCGACTTCGGACTCTACGGAGATGGTGCCGCCGAGTTTCTCAACGATAATCTTACACAGGGGCAGACCAAGACCGTAGCCATTCTTAGTGGTCTCTGCATCGCGGGAGACGTAGGTCTCAAAGATGTGGCTAAGATCTTCCTTGGCGATACCTGAACCCGTATCCTTGACATAGAACTCGATGTCCTGACCTTCGTCGATCACTTTATAGCCATAACTGATACTGCCCGAAGTGGTGTGCTTCAGGGCGTTGCTGATGAGATTGGAGAACACCTGGGTGAGGCGGTTGGCATCAGTATTGAGCGTGACGGCCATGAGGGGCTTGTGCCACTCAAGTTTCACGGTATCCGGGCAGCGGAACTTGAACAGGTTCTTGATGCCTGTGCAGAGTTCATTAAGGTCGGTGTTGGCCTTCTTCATCACGATTTCGCCGGATTCAACACGCGACAGGTCGAGGATCTCGTTGACCAGGCTCTGGAGGCGATTGTTGTTGCTCTCGATGATCTCGAAGAACTTCATGCGGTCTTCGGGTGAGTCGGTCTCCACAATCACACGGGAGAATCCTTCAATGGCGTTCAGCGGGGTGCGTATCTCATGGCTCATATTGGCGAGGAAAAGTGACTTCATCTTGCTGGCATTCTCAGCCTTCTGAGCCTTTTCTTCGTATTCCTTCAATTTCTTGTTCGCTATCGCCAACTGCTCGCTGACAAGGAGCAGTTTACGATTTGCATCTGCAAACTTCTGTAATAGAATCTCTTTCTCGTCTCTTTCCATTTCAGTTTACAAATTACTACAATGGTGCAAAGATAGACATTTTTTTTGAATAACAAGCGATTTTTGCAAAATTTTTCAACTTCTTTTCGCTTTTTCCCATGCGCCGCTCTTTCCGTGACTCTTCAAATAGGCCATTCCTCGGAACACGTTGAGGTTCATAAACACGAAATAATAGGCAGTGTAGAGTAACTTGTTCTTATGCCCGTAGCGAGTCTGGAGCCAGCCTGCGAAAGCCATCAGATAGAAGAGCAGTTGCAGGACGAGCACTACGGTGTAGAACAGACCTGCCCCCAACGCCACCATCAGGATGTTGACGAGCAGCAGCAGAACCATTGCGACGGGTGTGACACTCCAGCGCAGCACGCGGTGGCTGATGTACTGGAAGGTTACCAGCGGCTGTCGGAAGGGATTGAGCATGCTCCGGAGCCACCAGATGCTCTGCAGGCCTCCGGCGGCAATGCGACGCTTGCGCTTCGACTCCTCATGGATATTGGCTGAGCCGTATTCCTGGGCGTAGGCATCGGGGGTATAGGCGATGCGACGGCCTGCTTCGACGATATACATCGACATCATGAAGTCGTCGAGCAAAGCCTCGTCGGGCACTTCCCTGACCAGAGTGGGATCAATGGCATAGAGTTCTCCCGCGGCACCCATGGCAGAGTAGAGTTCACTATCCCATTTCTTTAGTGTGCTCTCATATTTCCAGTAGAGACCTTCACCCTCGGCTGCCATCTCACCTTCCTTCCTGGCAGCGACGCGCTTCTCACCTGATATGCAGCCCACCGTGGGATCCATGAACAGCCGGGCAATCTCCTTGAGGGCTCCCGCATTGATCATGGTGTTGGCATCGGTAAAGGCCACGTAGCGTGTTTTGAGTTCACGAAGGCCGTGCTTCAGGGCAGCGGTCTTGCCCCTGCGCTCTGGTGAGAACACGACGTCTACCTCGGGCCAGGCGGCCAGCAGTTCGTTAGTGCGGTCGTTGCTCCCGTCGGTGACCCACATGATGCGCAGTTTGTCCTTGGGATAGTTGAGCCCCAGCGTGTTCTGCATCTTTTCTGCCACTACGTCTTCCTCGTTATAGGCACAGATCATCAGCGTCATGGTGGGCAATTCGTCGTCACTAGGCATGGCGGCTCCACGGGGTTTCCCCGCGAAGAGCCGCTTGAGCCGGATGATGATGTATAGTACTATTCCATACCCAAGGTAGGTGTAGAATACGATGAGCAAACATGCCCAGAACAGGATCTTCAGTATCAACATAGGCTTCTTTCGTTTAGTTCTGGGAATCTGTCTCTTCCTTCATGTCGATGAACTGTCTGTCGTCATCGTAGAACTCGTATTGCAGGAAGGCCAGTTTCTGTGAGGGGATCACACGGACGCCGAGTCCGTATTTCATCTGCCATTGGCGCTTGAGACTGAAGATGCCCTTGTTGATGTAGGCTGCCACGTAGGGATGTACGTGGAGGTAGAACTTGTGGATTCCAATCTTGTTGACCAGTGTGTCAATCTTGCTCTCCAGTGTGTCTGTAAACAGGATACTCGACTTGATGGTACCCTTTCCGAAACAGGTGGGACATACCTCCTCGACATCGACGGTCATGGCAGGTCGCACGCGCTGGCGGGTGATCTGCATGAGTCCGAACTTCGACAGCGGCAGGATGTTGTGCTTGGCACGGTCCTTCTGCATGTTCTTGCACATGCGCTCGTAGAGCATCTGACGGTCCTCGGGCAACTTCATGTCGACAAAGTCGACGACGATGATGCCGCCCATATCACGCAGTCTCAACTGTCGGGCCAGTTCGTCGGCAGCCCCCAGGTTGGTCTCCAGGGCATTGGCTTCCTGTCCGTTTTCCTTCTTCAGTCGTGTGCCGCTGTTCACGTCGACCACATGCATCGCCTCTGTCTGTTCGATGATGAGGTAGGCGCCGTGCTTGTAGTTGACGGTTCTGCCGAAGCCTGACTTCAACTGCTTGGTAACGCCGAAATTGTCGAAGATAGGGACGTTGCCACTGTACAGTTTCACGATCTCTTTCTTCTCTGGGGCAATAAGTCCCAGGTAGTTCTTGATTTCATCGAAGATGCTGCTGTCGTTGACGTGAATGCCGTCGTACGTGGGGTTGAACAGATCACGGAGCAGTGCCACCGCCCTGGTTTCCTCCTCAAAACACAGTTGTGGGCGCGCTGTTGTCTTCTGTACCTTCGTGATGGTGTCTTCCCAGCGTTTCAGCAGGATCTTCAGTTCGGCATCGAGTTCGGCTGCACGCTTTCCTTCTGCTACCGTGCGGACGATGACACCGAAGTTCTTCGGCTTGATACTCTGGATGAGTTGTTTCAGGCGGCTTCGCTCTTCGCCACGCTTGATCTTCGTGGATACGGATACGCTGTCGTCGAAGGGAATGAGTACCAGGTAGCGGCCTGCAAAACTGAGTTCACACGTCAGACGTGGTCCCTTCGTGTTGATGGGTTCCTTTACGATCTGTACGAGCAACTCCTGACCTACCTTCAGTGTGTTGGCGATGCTGCCGTCCTTCTTCAGTGCGGGCTGTATCGACGCTTTCTGAATGGGGTAGAGTTTCTTGCGGTCGCTGGCTACCTGTTTCAGGTATTTCTCATAAGAGTAGAATTGACTCCCCAGGTCAAGATAATGCAGGAAGGCCACACGCTCTGCGCCGACATCGACGAAGCATGCGTTCAGTCCGGGCATCAGTTTTTTCACCTTTGCCACGTAGATGTTGCCCACCGAGAACGACACGGTGCGCTGCTCTTGCTGGTATTCTACCAGTTGTTTGTCTTCGAGCAGGGCTATCGAGATGTCTTTCGGCTGAACATCAATGATTACTTCACTTGTCATTTTTTAGTTTTGGGGATTGTCGTTAAAACTCGAAAGGGTGTGCCGCTACTCATGATGAATAGTCCGGCACACTCCTTTCATTTCTCTTGTCTTGTCACAGCAAGTGCTTACTTGCTCTTGTGACGATTCTTGCGCAGTCTCTTCTTACGCTTGTGGGTAGCCATCTTGTGGCCCTTCTTTTTCTTTCCGTTTGGCATAATCTGATATTTATTAAATGTGTTAATTACTTCATCTTCTCAATGAAACTCTTCGAGGGCTTGAAAGCCGGGAAATCGTGAGCGTCGATAATGATTGTCGTGTTCTTGGAGATATTACGGGCGGTCTTCTGGGCACGGCGCTTCACGATGAACGTACCGAAGCCGCGCAGATACACGTTCTCTTTGTTCTCAGCGAGACTCTCACGAATCTCCTCCATGAAGGCCTCCACCGTGGTGGCTACATCCTTCTTGGCAACGCCAGTCTCCTCAGCAATTTTGTTGATGATTTCTGCCTTTGTCATGTCTTATTTTCTTTGCTTTTTCTTTATTATTAATAATGTGAAAATTGGGATATACCCGATTTCGGACTGCAAAGATACTGTTTTTCAGTGAGATACAAAAATTTTATCGCACTTTTTTTGAAAAAAAAGCATTTTTTCCTAAATACTGAGCCCAAAGTCCTGCTTTATTTCGCTCATAACGAAGGTACTTTCGAGTGAAGCAAGGCTCTCGATTTCACCCAGTTTGTTGAGCACGAACTCCTGATATTGCTTCATGTCGGAGGCCCTGACCTTCAGCAGGTAGTCGTAGTCGCCCGAGGTGTTGTAGCACTCCGTCACTTCGGGAATCCTCATGATCCTGCGGGCGAAACTGTCGGCAATCTCGTGGTTGATCTGCTTCAGTTTCACCTTGCAGAACACGAGCAGGCTCTGGTTCAGTTTCTCTGGGTCGAGCACAGCCACATATTTCTTAATATAACCCATGCGCTCGAGCCTTTTTTGACGCTCAAACACGGGAGTAGGGGTCAGATGTACGGCATCGGCCAGTTCTTTTGTGGTCAATTTCGCGTTTTTTTGCAGCGTTCTGAGTATCTGCAGGTCGGTTTCGTCGAGTGTTTCTGCCATATTTTGGAATAATTTTCTGCCAAACCGTTTTTAAAACGGCTCAAAAAGAATAAAGTTTTGTCGTGCGCTGCAAAATTAGGTATATTTTCCGAAATACGCAAGAAATTTGGATATTATTTCTAAAGTTCGTACCTTTGCACCGTCGAAAGACATAAAACATTAAAGATTAAACATTAAATAATAAACCGACAAAAAATTTAAGAAAGGAAAAAGATTATGGCACAGAAGAATTATCGTTTTGAGACTCTGCAACTTCATGTAGGCCAGGAACAGGCCGACCCCGCAACCGATGCACGTGCAGTCCCCATCTATCAGACCACTTCCTACGTGTTCCACAACTCCCAGCATGCTGCTGATCGTTTCGGTCTTCGCGATGCAGGTAATATCTATGGTCGTCTGACCAACTCCACACAGGGTGTGTTCGAGGATCGCGTCGCTGCCCTCGAGGGTGGTGTGGCAGGTCTCGCCGTTGCCTCTGGTGCTGCAGCCATCACCTATGCCCTGCAGAACATCGTGCAGGCCGGTGACCATATCGTAGGAGCCGATAACCTCTATGGTGGTACCTACAACCTGATTACCCATACGCTGGCTACCCAGGGCATCAGCAACACCATCGTCAACGTGAATGACCTGGCAGCCCTTGAGGCAGCCATCAAGCCCAATACGAAGGCCATTATCGCAGAGACCTTCGGCAATCCCAACTCCGATGTGCTGAATATCGACGGCGTGGCAGAGGTGGCTCATAAGCATAACATCCCGCTGATTGTCGACAATACGTTTGGTACACCATACCTTATCCGTCCGCTGGAGCATGGAGCAGACATCGTGGTACACTCAGCCACTAAGTTCCTGGGTGGTCATGGCAGCAGTCTGGGTGGTGTCATCGTCGATGGCGGCAAGTTCGACTGGAAGAAGGATCCCGATAAGTTCCCCACGCTGGCCAAGCCCGATCCCTCGTATCATGGCATCGTGTTTGCCGATGCCGTTGGTGCAGCCGCATACGTCACACGTATCCGTGCCGTCATCCTACGTGATACCGGTGCAGCCATCTCTCCGTTCAATGCCTTCATCCTGCTGCAGGGTGTCGAGACACTGAGCCTGCGTGTGGAGCGTCATGTTGAGAATGCCCTGAAGGTGGTCGACTTCCTCGCCAAGCATCCGAAGGTGGCAGCCGTGCATCATCCGGCCCTCGAGAGTCATCCCGACCACGCCCTCTACCAGAAGTACTTCCCCAATGGTGGCGGCTCAATCTTCACCTTCGAGATCAAGGGTGGACAGGAAGAGGCCTGGAAGTTCATCGACGCCCTGAAGATCTTCTCACTGCTGGCCAACGTGGCCGACGTGAAGAGTCTGGTGATCCATCCTTACACCACGACCCACTCACAACTTTCTCCTGAGGAACTGGCTGAGCAGCACATCACGCCTGCCACCATCCGACTCTCCATCGGAACGGAGCATATCGATGACATCATCGAGGATCTGTCTCAGGCCTTCGACCAGGTATAAAGTCGTCCGTTATTCGGAGAAATAGTGGTTTCTTAGCGACTTGGTGACAGGTTCACCAGTCAAGGTGACGCCTCCCTGCAGTCTGATATCTGCAGAGGAGGCGCCTACTTTTACGATGTAGTCGCCAGGCGCGATGTTCCACTGGCGCTGACCGTTGTTGGTATAATAGCCGAACTGGTCTGTATACAGTACCATGTTCACGGTCTTGCTCTCGCCAGGCTGTAATGAGACACGTGCAAATCCCTGCAACTGGATGGGACGGATGTTCTGATTGGCAGAAGTGGGAGAAAGATAGATCTGAGCCACTTCGTCGGCAGCCACCTTACCTGTATTCCTGATCTCGAAAGAGAGGTTCACTGCCTCTGCATTCGTGGCTGCTTCCTTGTCGATCTTCAGATTAGCGTACTCGAAGGTGGTATACGACAGACCGTAGCCAAATGGCCACTGGATACGCGGATCCTGCTCAGCCGCATAATTATAGCAGATGGGCTCGTTGATCTCCGTATTGGGATAACTGACGGAGAGTTTGGCAGAAGGCGACACTTTGCCATAGAGGATATCAGCGACAGCACGTCCGCCTTCCTCACCAGGATACCAGGCCTGAATGACGGCAGCACAGCGCTCGGCTAATCCGGCAACAACCTGTGCACGTCCTCCGAACATCACCAGTACCACGGGTTTGCCTGTCTTGATGAGTTCCTCAACGAACTGCTCCTGTTTGCCGGGCAGCCGCAGTCCCTTGCGATCACGGTTCTCGCCACAGAGCATCACGTTCTCACCCATGGCAGCCACGATGACGTCGGCCTGACTGGCCATCGTGAGTGCCTCCTTGAGGTCGGCCTTCTCGCCGGCGTCCACCTTGCGGTGCAGGAGTGCATACTCCCAGGCCCGTTCGTCGCCGCCTTCGCCATAGAGCGTCTCAATGTCTTCCGTCCAGTCGCAGCCACGGGTGTACATCAGGTTCACGCCTTCTGGCTTCCCGGCATTCATACCTTCCAGCAACTTCACGATGTGGGGCTGGTCATGGTCAGCCACATCCTCCACACGCTTCCAGAAGTACGACATGGCGGGGTAGGTGTAGTCGCCGCACATGGCCCAGATGCTGTTAGCGTTGGGACCGGTGAGCAGGATATTCTTGGCCTCCTTCAATGGCAGCACGCCATTGTTCTCGAGCAGTACCACAGACTGGGTAGCGATGTCGTAGGCGGTCTGGCGCTCTTCGGGTGTGTCAAGGGTGATCATCTCCGTTGTGTAGAGATAGCCGTCCTTGTCGAACAGGCCTGCGCGGAACTTGAAGCGCAGCACGTTTTTCACGGCCCGCTCCAGCGTCTCAGGCTTCACCAGCCCCTTGTCGATGGCCTCCTGCAGATACTGGTAGTTGGCACCGAAGGGGAAGTCCACGTCATTGCCGCCATTGATGGCTGCTGCAGCCTTCTCTACGGGTGTCTCCAGGTCGGGCAACTGGTCGATGGCCGTATAGTCGCTCACCACCATGCCGTCGAATCCCAGATAGCCTCGCAGGATGTCCTTCAGGATTTCGCTGTTGGCCACGCACTTCGTGCCATGCACGGCATGATAGCCGGGCATCACGGCCTTGCTGCCTGTCAGACGGATCATCGCCTCGTGGGGCAGCAGAATCTCCTCCATCAGTTCCTTCTCGTCAGCATCGCCTCCGCCACCGTAGCCGAGGTAATGCTTCGAACAGGCCCCCACGCCTCTCTTCAGGTCGCCCTGCTGGAGACCGCTTACAAAGGCCGTGCCCATCACTGCCGACAGATAGCCATCTTCACCATACGACTCTTCCAGGCGATTGAACGATGGCGTGCGGCACACATCCACCATAGGCGAGAGAGCCAGCACACCGCCCATCTTCCTCATCAGCGTACTCGTCTGGAGGGTCTTCAGTTCTGCCAGTCCTGGATTGAACGATCCTGCCTGTCCGATCTGCTGGGGATAGATGGTGGCACCCAGGGTGTTCACGCCCGATAGCACTTCTTCGTGGAGCAGGGCAGGGATGCCGTTGGGTGTATGGTTGATGAGCCAGTCCTGGATGGCGGTAGCACGATCGCGCAACACATTGGGGTCACGGGGCTGTTGCATGGCAAACTGTGAGAAGTGGCCGATGCCGTAGGGAATCAGTTCGCGACATTTCGCCGTGTCCAACTCTCCCTGTTCGTTGAAGAGGTCGTCCATATACATGCTCTTCAACTGGGCGATACGCTCTTTCTGTGACATCTTGCCATAGAGTTCGTCCACCTGCTGCTCAATGTCTGGAGCAACGTTACATCCTGTCGCTGCCAGGCCCATCAGTGCCAGTCCGCTCAGATTTCTCATACCTTTCTTAATGTAATGAATCATGTTAGTATTTTTGTTTATAGTTCTCTCGTCTTCATGACAAATCGTTTGCAAAGATAGTCAAAAACCGACAGACGGAATACTTTCCCATCTATAAAAATCATTAATTTATTTGTTCCCGTATCAGATTATTCGTATTTTTGCAGGAAAAACAGAAGCATCATGGAAGAAACCTACAGGCTGTTCAGACGGGTCTTTCCCTATATCCGCAGAGAGGAAGAGACGCTGAGTAACATCATCGGCGACAAAAGTCACGTTAGGATTGAGAAACGGAATGCCGGTGGGGAACTGATTGCCGTCAGTCTGATCAGTCGGAATACCATCCTCTTGCTGGTGGTCTTGGAGGACTATAGGAAGCACGGCATAGGCGACTCGCTATTGCGCGAGTCCGAGGATGTCATCAGGCGGCAGGGATTTGAAAAGGTGGTGCTGGGCGTGGGTGACGACTATCTGATGCCGGGAGTGCCTACAAGCCGACGCTATTTCGAGGCCGAGCACGAATGCCTCTACCCCTTCCTGAACACGGAGGCCAGCGACTTCTTTGAACGACGGGGCTATGTCCATGCTTGGCAAGACGCAAACTGCTTCGATATGCGGATGTCGTTGTCAGACTTCAATGATGTCAGTTGCAGGGTAGGTGATGAGATAGACGGAATCTGCTACAGATGGGCCGACGAGCGTGACCTGGGCGGTATCATCGCTTGCGTGGAAGATGCAGAGAAGGGTTTCACGGACTACTATCGGAATGCAGACCTCTACAATGGAACGAGTTCCCAGCGGGTGCTGGTTGCCGTCAATGGAGAGAAGGTCGCAGGTACGCTGATCGTCAGTGCAGAGACGGAAGGAAAAGACCTGGGCAGCGTGGGCTGTACAACGGTTAGGCATGATGACAGGGGTCGTCACATTGGTGTGAATATGGTGAAGATCGGGACCAGATACCTGAAGTATATCGGACTCTCCGAGGCCTGCCTGAACTACACCTATTCTGGGCTAGACCACATGTATGGCTACGCAGGCTACCAAATCTGCACCTACTACATGATGGGAGAGAAAACAATAGAGCCATTGACATGAAAGTCATTGTCTGGTAACATTTTATATCCGTTGCTGTATTATTAGAGCGTGCTATCACTA
>JAFUAK010000152.1 GCA_017460765.1 Prevotella sp.
ACACGCGCAAAATCGGTCATGTAACGGCTCTTGATGTTTACATAGAAGCAGAGCCAGGAGAATATGCATTCGTTATCCGAAATCCAGAGGTGGAACAATATATCAAAGAGTTAGATGCTTCAAAGGATAACGGGTTCTATGACTTCGACATTTCAGTCTTGACGGAAGGGGCATTCTTCTTTACCATCAAATAGATGAATTTTTCACAGAGATGCAAAATAATTGCTGAAAAACTTGCTGATATGCCAAACTTTCCTTATCTTTGCACCGCAAAGTGCAATACAAGTGCATTAAAGATACAATACAATTGAGATATGGCAACAACAATTAAACGCAAAGCAGCATCTTTCCGTCTTCCAAGTTATCTGCTTGAAGGACTGAAGACTGAGGCCAGGAGGCAGCATCGCAGTGTGAACAACCTCGTAGAAGTTGTTCTGTTGAAGTCGCTGTATAATGAGCCCAATACAGAAACGCTGGCTGCAATGAAAGAATGTCAGTCTGGTGTAGAACTGGAAGACTTTGATCCGAACGAACTGGATAAGTACATCTATGCGGAAACGGCTGAAGAAGTCCACTCAGTTTAAGAAGGACTTGAAACGATACCTCCATCAGCCATCCAAGCTGTTAGCACTGAAGACTGTTACCCTTGCTCTTGAAGAGACAGGTCATGTGCCGCAAGAATACCAGCCTCACATGCTGTCGGGGAACTATAAGGGCTTTATGGAGTGTCATGTTGAAGACAACTTTCTGCTGATCTGGATTGACGAGACTTCAGATATCATCAAACTGGTTCGTCTCGGCACCCACCACGAACTATTCGGGAAATAGCCGATAGTTCGGGCAGTGTATTATATATGTATTAGAGAGTACATATTACTCTGAATTATTGAAATAACGTAAGGTGTTGGTTTCCAACGCGATTACTTGAAATAGAGGGTGGGAACCTCACCTTCCGCGAAATCGAAATTTTTTTCTATGTCAAAAAGCTGATAGATTGTTTATGTTTTAGAAGAAGGCTCGTCGGGATGACGAGCCTTCTTTATTTATGTCAGTACCCTTGGGAGCCGCTGCGGGCGCGGCGGAGCCTTCCCCACGAGTGGGATATAATCTGATTCGCGTATTAGATTATTCCTACTGGAGGGGATATAATCTAATACAGGAAAGAGATTATTCCTCATGATGGGGATATAATCTAATACGCGAGAGGGATTATTACCCCATGATGGGGATATAATCTAATACGCGAATTAGATTATATCTTCCTGCAAGATTTCCGCCGAAATCCTTGCAGGAGTGAGAATAATGTCGTATCTTTGCGGCAAAAAAGCACGGAGTTATGGGAAGAGACGGTAATGGAAACGCCTGGAAGCACAGGCAGTGGAGGCCTCACGGGCTGTATGGCATCCCCAGGGACCTGAAGGAGCGGAAACTGAAGGACGAGCCGCAGTTCAAGTTAGACGACCTCTATATCTCGCCGCTCAGGCTGCGGCGCCGCTACTCGGAGGAGGGCCGCGTGAGTTATGAGCCGATCGAGCGGCGGACGGCGCCGACGGGCATCCGCATGTTCGACGCCTACCTGCAGTACCTGGCCGCGGGCAACTCGGACATGGAGGCCTTCGCCCGCCAGCACGGGCTGAAGCGCGAGGACATCGACTCGCTCGTGTTCATCCTCACCGGCATGCGCGGCGTGGACTTCCGGCAGGCCTATCAGGTGAGGATCGCCGACGAACTGCTGCGCTACACGGAGATGACCGTCGCCGAGGTGGCCCGACGCTCGGGGATCGGCTCGGCGAACAATCTGTATCTGACTTATAAGCGGGAGTTCAACCTGGCTCCGGGGTACCGGCGCCAGCGTCTGAGGAAGGAAGGCGACGTGGGGAGATACAAGGTCTGAGCCGCACGCGTCGCCTTCCGCTTCTCTATTTCTTGATTTCGATGTCGCGCTTCACGTTGTTGCGTATCTTCGTGAGATAGCCCTTCATGCCGTCGGCATCCTTCCGGTCGATGATCTCCAGCAGTTCCTTCAGTTCCGTGCGGATCTGCGAGACCTGATCGTGGGTATAGGGGTTGAAGAGGATTTCCTGCAGCAGGTAGTCGTCCTCGTTGAGCACGCCCTTGGCGATGCGCATGTGGCGCTTGAAGGTGGTGCCCGGCGCGTCCTGGTGCTTCATCACGGCGGCGAAGACGAAGGTCGACACGAAGGGTATCGACAGCGAGTAGGCCACCGTCTTGTCGTGCTCCTCGAAGGTGTACTCGTAGATGTTCAGCCCCAGTTTCTGGTAGAGGTCCTTGAAGAAGATGCGGCCCATGTAGTCGCCCTCACTGATGATGATGGCGTTCTCCTCGGAGAGTTGCTGCAGGTTGGCAAACGTGGGGCCGAACATGGGGTGAGTGGACACGTAGCGGCGGCCCGACTGCTCGTAGAACTCCCTGAGGTCGGTCTTCACGGAAGCGATGTCGCTGATGATGCAGTCCTGAGGCAGGTAGGGCATCACCTCCTCAAAGACGGGGATGGTG
>JAFUAK010000153.1 GCA_017460765.1 Prevotella sp.
AAAAGTTTATGTTTAACTAAACAATATCGCCCACCTTGGGAATAAATGGCTTACTTTTTGGTGATGTGAAAAAATAATCGTATCTTTGCACAAAACTTACGAACGATGGATATCAGACTGATAATTTTCGACTTCGACGGGACGATAGGAGATACCCGCCGGAATGTGGTGGTAACGATGCAGCAGACCTTGGAGGAATTGCATCTGCCTGAGCGCAGCGAGGAGGCTTGTGCCGCCACGATAGGAATTCCCTTGGAAGACTGCTTCCGCGAACTCCTGCCGGATGCCACTGAGGATGTCATCCTGGAATGCGCCGCCACCTATAGGCGCATCTTTGAGATTAACAAGGAGAGGATGCGGCCCCAGCCTTTTCCCCATGTGGCAGAGACGCTGAAAACGCTGCATGAGCAGGGCATCCAAATGACTGTCGCCACCTCGCGCGGCCTGGAATCCGTAAAAGACCTGCTGACGGGGATGGGGCTCATCCAATACTTCGACTACCTCTTGGGAGCCGACAGCGTGACCAAGCACAAGCCTGACCCAGAGCCCGTGCTGCAGACACTCAGGGATTTGAACGCCGATGCCTCGCAAACCCTCGTTGTCGGCGATATGCCCGTTGATATCCTGATGGGGGCCAGAGCGGGCTGCAAAACCTGCGGCGTCACTTACGGCAATGCCTCTCGCGAGGAACTCCAGGAGGCTGGAGCCGACTTTATCATTGACGATTTCGCAAATATCTTGGCAATAGAGTGAAATGACAAAGAAAGACCGCCTATTGCTGGCCTCACTCCTATTGATTGCTGCGCCCTCGCCCTTGAGAGCGCAGCAATACAAGCAACTGACGGACGTGCCGACTGTCTATATAGACGGCGAGAGCGACAAGATGCACTTCGGTCCGCTCTGGGACATCGACCTGAGCGGCCGACGCATTCAGCAGCCGACGGAGAAGGGCATCTATATCCAGAACGGTCGCAAGATCATACGACGCTGACGCAAAAAAATCCCGCCCGGACATTAGCCGAGCGGGACACACAAAGTATAAAAAAAAGCAGCCTCACAGCTGGTATTTGCTATACCTTTACATTTATTTGAAGGTTACTTCAGTTTATGCTTCTGCACAACAATATCACTAATCTGGAGATCAATACCTGCAGGTGCACCTCCTACCTCAAAGAACATTTTGGCTTCAGAGAATGAGCCATTGGTCTTTTTCTTGTTGGGGAGTTGAACGATATTCTCTCCGGCTTCCAGTTCAAGATTATTAATATACAGCAGCGTATTGTCATCATCGGTCTCCTCGCAGAGTTTGAATGTGTAACGGCTCAGAGCCTTGCTGGCAACTATCTTAAAACTGATATCGTAGGTCTCACCCTCCTGAATGTCAAGGGGAGCATGAATTGAACTCTGTGCCATCCACTCAGAACCACCATTTTCTACAGTTGTAATGGTATAGACTCCGTCGGCATAAGAGAAACATGGATCAGCAGTCTGGCTCCAACTGCCGTCAGCCCACCAGAAATTCATCTCACCCTTAGAATTGAAACCCTTTCCAAGGTTATCCTCTGAATCAACAGCAACCCAAGTATGCTCAGGAGCGGGTTCCACATAGTCCTCTGCAATCGTAAATGACTGGGACAAAAAACGACACTAAATTTGGTTGTTTTAAACATTTTGTGTACTTTTGCAGACAATAACAAACCAATAAACGATGAGAAAACTCATACTAACCACTATTACCATCGTCTTCACCCTCTGTAGCACTGCTGCCAACCAGGTGAATCTCGACTCACTTTACAAGGTGCTGGATGCCGCTATCGACTCCTCTGACATCTATGTCAAGCAGAAGGAAGACCGCATCGCCTCACTGAAAGACGATCTGCGCCGCAGCCGTACAGATCTTGACAGATACGACTATGCCGAGCGGATCTATTTGGAATACATTCCCTTCGATAACGACTCCGCCTTTGCCTACCAGTACCAGTGCATGGATTTGGCAGAGCGCATGGGACGTGAGGATCTGAAGCATAAGGCAGGTATCAGTCTGGCTTACCAGTTGGGCAACTCCGGCTTCTACAATGAGGCCCGCATCCATTATAGCAAGGTCAAGCCCAGCAGCCTGGAAGGTGCGATGCGCGAACAATACCTCATTGGGGAAAACAATCTCTACGGTGAGATGGCCTTTTATACGCATGATCCGAAACTGAAGGCCGAGTTCTACGCCCGGCAGGATGCCATCCGGGACTCCATGCTGGCCATCATGGACTCCACTTCCCTCAACTGGCTCTTCCAAAAAACTATCGTCCTGAACTATACCAAAAAACTGGACGAAGCCCTGCGCTACAGCGACAAGTGGATGCAGGTGTGCAAGTCTGGCAGCCGCGACTACGCTACGATGGCCTTCTTCCGTTCAGAGATATTCAAGGGCTACGGCAATGTCGACATGCAGCGTTACTGGCTCATGCAGGCCGCCATCATCGATGTGCGTAATGCCATCATGGATCAGGGAGCACTCTGGAGCCTCGCCAACTCGCTGATGCGCAACGAAGGTGATCTTGACCGTGCTCACAAGTACATCGACTTCTCATGGAGATGCATTTCACGATTCAGCCCCCACATGCGCTCCTGGCAGATATCCCCCATTCTGACCAACATCAACGACGAGTATAAAGGCAGACTGGAAAGCATGAACACCCGCCTGCAATGGACTGTTGGCATTATCAGTCTGCTAACGCTCCTTCTGGTCGGCCTGCTGGCCTACGTCTCCAAGAAGCGCAAGCAGTTGGCTATCGCCCGCGACGAACTGGCCCAGTCGAACCAGCAGTTGTCGCAACTGAATGCCCAGTTGAAAAATACCAACGACGAACTGGCCATGTCGAATTTGCAACTCCATGACTCCAATCGTGTGAAGGACGAATATATCACCAAGTTCCTGCAGGTCTGCTCGGAGTATATCGACAAACTCGACAACTACCGCATCAAGATTAACCGTAAAGTCAAGGCCAACCAGTTTGATGACATTCGGAAAATGACCAGTTCGCAGCAGATGAAAGAAGATGAGGTAAAGGAACTCTTTGACAATTTCGATGCCGTGTTCCTTCACCTGTTCCCCAACTTCGTCAGCGAGTTCAATGCCTTGCTGAAGCCTGAGGAACAAATCGCGCCACTCGAAGGAGATCATCTGACTACCGACCTCCGCATCTTCGCCCTTATCCGCCTGGGCATTGATGAGAGTTCTCGCATAGCCGACTTCCTACGCTACTCGCCCAACTCCATCTACAACTACCGTGCCCGCATCAAGAATAAGGCCATCGGCGACCGCGAGGACTTCGAGCGCCGTGTCAAGGAGATCGGTATTGAAAAAATATAGCCACAGAAAAGGGCGCCTGCTCACGCAGACGCCCTCCCCTACTACTAACTATTAACCTAAAAACGAACTCTAATTACTATCTTAGAAATGTATTTGATGACTAAACCTTAGAGTCCTCCTCTTGTATGAATCTAACAATTAAACTAACTAATATAACTAACTAAAACCAAATTCTACTTTACTTGGTAAACCATGACTCTGGCACGCTCTGGCGCTCGGGCATCCAAACCTGGAAGGGATCGACGGCGATGATCATTGGAGCCTCACCTGCCTTCGGGAACTTCACAGTCCACACACCCTCATTATCTTTCTGCTGAACATTCACGAACACGTTGTGCGTATTCATATTCCAGCCCGTTACATCAAACTTTGAGTTCGGATCACTCTGGAAGGTGCTCTGTCCACCCATTTCCGGCAACTCTGTCTCACCAATCGTCAGCGTGAAGGGCAGCGTACCACCAAGGTGACGGATGACAGCCTCCTGACGGTGACCAGTTACGGTCTCAGAAGTCAGCACCTTATTCGTATAAGTCGGAGTGATGATATCAATGTCGGCCACGTCGATCACGATGTCGTTGAAGTCGAAGTCGTCAGTAGAACCAAGGTCTTCAACCATATAGCGGACCGTTGTACGCTTCTCATAAGTGTCACCCTCTTTAATCTCAACGGGCTTGGGAACTTCCTTACCATAGACAAGGATCACCAGGTCGTTCATATCCCAGTCGGAACCGCGGAATTTATCCTTACCCTCATCGTCTTTCTCGTAACCGATATCATATTTCTCGACATTCGCATCCTCACAACCGATAATCATAACCTCATTGCCAGCGAGATTGACAGGGACGGGGCAGCCATTCAAAGCAAGCATCTGACCCTGGACGGATGACAGTTTGTCGCCAGTGTTATTGCGGTGATTAGTAATGACGTCACCATTACGGTCGTTACCGTCGGCAGTAATCTCCAGATAGAAGTACATATCGGCACCTACGCGGAAATTATGGAAAGTAATGGGGGTAGAACGGACAGCGGTAACCTTATTTCTGCCAGACCAGTCGGGTGTCCAACGATCACTGCCGTCTGTGTTGTACAAACTGTTCCAGTGACCATAGCCCCAGTCAAACCACTGACCGTGCAGGTTGTGCCACTCATCGCTGTCAGCATCCTGAATCTGAATCGATCCCGTCTTGGTCTCGTTCTGTTCGGCACGCTCACCCTCGGCAGGCTCCGTACCACCCAGACTTTCGAAATTTATCTTCTCGAAAATCGTATAGTCCACACCATCAACCACAACGTGGAGATTCCACATGGCTCCTGCCTGTCCCTGATAAATGGGAACAATGGTGAAATCGTTGCCTGGTACAGACATATAGAACGGGTTACCCAGATCGCGGTGATCTTCACCTTCCGTCAAACGATCATGCATCCAGTCGAGAGTCTCGTTATCTACATAATACCAGTCGCCTGTAGATACATTATCTTCACCGGCACGTGTACGTGCGTTACTTCTATTATCGGTGTTGCCAAAGGTCAGATAGGGAGTCTTGCTGCTGAAATCCCAGTTCTGGTTCATATCTACATTAGGATACTTCTTCGCGAAGTTAGCCACATAGGATTCCTTGGCGTTCAGTTGCTTCTGTTCATTAATAGCACCGGCGTCATACAGGTCCGTGTTACTTGTGCAGGCCGTCATGGCGACTGCTGCGATGACCATCATCAGATTTCTTGCGTTCGTTTTCATTTTTAATATTGTTTTGAGTTAATGAATAATGTAATTTTTACCTAATCACGTTTTTGTCTTTCGACGGTGCAAAGGTACGACAGTTTTTCGCTCAAAACAAGCCTATATTTATACTTATGTGGAAAAATATGGAGATTAAAAAAATACAAACATTTCAAAACCAAGCAGTTACAAAAATCGCCCACATGGTTGAATGTGGACGATGTATAGAGGTGTAAAATCGACACAAAAGGCCGTTTTACAGCAATTATTTCTCCTCTGGCTCGATCAGTTTCCAGATACCTGCAGCACAAGCGCCTCCTACGAAAGGACCCACGATGAAGATCCAGAGGTTAGCCAGTGCCGTACCACCCTGGAAGATAGCGGGAGCAATAGAACGGGCTGGATTCACACTGGTTCCTGTGTAGCGAATGCACACCAGATGAACAAGTACCAGTGACAGACCGATAGCCAGACCAGCGAAATTGTTGGTGGCACCGTTGGTCTTAGCCGTAGCACCCAGCACAACGAGTACGAACACGCAGGTGAAGATAATCTCAGCCAGCAATCCACCCAGCATGGAGACATTAGCCTGCAGGTCGTTGGCACCTGTTCCCTCAAGACCAGGCACATTTTCCGTCAGGATGTAAAGCAGAAGACTACCGATAAAGGCACCAATCACCTGGAACAGCATATACATACCACAATCCTTGGCATTCATACGGCCGCTGAGGAAACAACCGAGGGTGATGGCGGGGTTGATATGGCAACCGCTGATACCACCAATCGTATAGGCCATAGCGACTACAGCCAGACCAAAGGCCAACGCCGTACCCACCACAGCGGGAATATTATTTACGGGGTCACAACCCAGACTCACGGCTACGCCGCAGCCCATCAATACGAGCACCATCGTGCCCACCATTTCTGCTAAATACTTTTTCATAATCTCTTTAGTTTTAAATGTTAATGTTTAATATTTAATGATTAATTCTAATATTCTTGATAGTCGAAGTAGTCGAACAGCGCAAATGAGCGTCCGTAGGCCTCCGAGAAGTTATTTTCTACAGCATAGAGTCCGATAACGGCACCTGTGAAGCCACCTACCACCTCTGTACTCAACAGAGGACTATCAAGTGTGGCCAGCGTCTTAAAAGTCTTGCCGTCCTCCGAATACTCAAACATGTAGAAATCACCGTTGCTTCTGATGCGCAGATGAGCGGCAAATCCGTCAATTTCTGCCGTTGCCATCACACTCTCAACACTCTTCATGCGGCACTTCACCGCCACTTTTGTCTTTCCTGTCGATGGCAACAGGCAAATGGAGGCATAGCCGTCGTGTATCTGATAAACAGCCAGTCCTGCCTCATCATTGGGCAGTCCCTCCACAAAGTCCACAAAGGTCGTTGCCGTCATGCCCGGACTCTCCTGACGACGTCCCAGGAATGTAGGACGGTCATTCTTTGTCAGCGACCCGCGCGAGCAAATCATCTGCAGCCAGTTGTCGTGATGGATGTATTTCGAAGAGTCGGGGTTCTGGATATACACCCATTCCGGCCCCAACGGCTGGTCAAACTCCGTACGGATGTGTCGCTTCTGCGACTGCTGGGCCACGCCGAGCGGTTTCAGGTTCATCAGCGTGTCAACAGGTTCCCCGCCATTGATGACAGGCCACTGCCCAGCCTTCCACTCGACGGGGGCCAGATAGGTCTCGCGACCCAGATGATGGTAGTTGCCACCAAAGTTTCGGTAGGCCAGGAACACAATCCACCAGGAACCGTCGGGGGCTTGTACGAAGTCACCATGACCTGTGGCCTGAATTTGGCTCGACTGGCCTTTGATGTTACAATGCGTCAGGATTGGATTGTTTGGTGCTCCTACATAGGGGCCATAAATGTTCCGGCTGCGGGCAATGGTGAGGCGATGGGCAATCTCCGTACCACCCTCCGAGATCAGCAGGTAGTACCAGCCATCCTTTTTATAAATATGTGGACCCTCGGGATAGCGTCCGCCCGTACCTTGCCACAATGCCTTGCTGGGTGTCAGTTGCTTGCCCGTCTTGGGATCTATCTCACAGAGTGTGATCGTATTGTCGGGGTTGCTCACCATATAGCACTTCCCATTTTCAAACCATAGTGAGGGGTCGATACCCTGCTGCTCCAGCCAGAGGGGCTCGCTCCAAGGGCCTCGCGGGTCTGTGGCCGTCACCATGAAGTTGCCACCGTTGCCTACGTTCGTGGTAATCATGTAATACACACCATCATGGTAACGAATGGTGGGGGCATAGATACCAAGCCACGAAGAGGCACCCTTCAGAGGAAGTTGCGACTCACGGTCGAGCACATTCCCAATCAGTTCCCAGTTCACGAGGTCCTTTGAGTGATAGATGGGCACCCCTGGGAAGTACTGGAACGAAGAATTCACCAGGTAGAAGTCATCGCCCACTCTGCAGATACTGGGGTCAGGATGATAGCCCGGAATGATGGGATTATGATACTGTGCCGACGCGGTCAGCGAGAGCAAGGTCAGACAGGCAATGGCAAGAATCTTCCTCATAATTTCAGTTATTTGACTGCAAAGATATGAAAAATATCTGAAACTCGATGCGCTTTCGGGGATTTTTTTGTAATTTTGCACCTGATATGGAAGAAGTCAGCAAGATACCACAGGAGTGGAATAAGTTTTACCTGAAGGATGTGTCGTTCGTCAACCTCATGACGCGCCGCATCTTCAACGTGCTCATCGTCGCCAATCCCTACGACGCCTTCATGCTTGAGGACGACGGGCGTGTGGATGAGAAGATTTTCGACGAATATATGGAACTGGGTCTGCGCTATCCGCCCACCTTCACACAGGTGTCTACGACACAGGAGGCTAACGAGGTACTCCAGACAACGGACATCGACCTCGTGATCTGTATGCCGGGTAATGCCGACAACGACGCCTTTACCGTGGCCCGCGAGGTGAAAGCCGCCCATCCCGATATCCCCTGTGTGGTACTGACTCCGTTCTCCCATGGTATCACCAAACGCATTCAGGACGAGGACATGTCGGTCTTCGACTACGTGTTCTGCTGGCTCGGCAACACCAACCTCATCCTCTCCATCATCAAACTGCTCGAGGACAAGATGAACATCGAGCACGATATCCGCGAAGCAGGCGTACAGATGATCCTGCTCGTGGAAGATAATATCCGCTTTTACTCTTCTGTACTGCCCAACCTCTATGAGTATATCCTTGCCCAGTCGAAGCGCTTCTCAACAGAGGCACTGAACCCCCACTCTGCCGCCCAGCGCAAGCGCGGCAGACCAAAGGTGGTACTCGCCACAAATTATGAGGAGGCGATGGAGATCTACGAGAAATATCACGAGAATACGCTGGGTGTGATCTCCGATACCCGCTTCCCGATGAAGATTGTACCCGGACGACTCAGCCATGTGGAGGAAGGCGACCCTGAGGCCGGTCTGAAACTGCTCCGCGAGATCCGTCGGCGCGACGAGTACGTGCCGCTGATCCTCGACTCGAAGGAGACGGTGAATGCCGAGAAGGCCCGTGCGGAAGGCTTCCACTTCATCGACAAGAACTCCACGAAGATGAATGTCGACCTACACCACCTGATGGAGGAGCACATGGGCTTCGGCGACTTCATCTTCCGCGATCCCAAGACCAAGGAGGAAATCTTCCGCGTGTCGTCATTGAAGGAGTTGCAGGACAACATCTTTAAGATTCCCTACGACTCGATGCTCTATCACGTCTCGCGCAACCACATGAGCCGCTGGCTCTGTGCCCGCGCCATCTTCCCCGTATCGCAGTTCTTGAAACACGTCACCTGGCACAAGTTGCAGGATGTGGATGCCCACCGCCAGATTATCTTTGATGCCATCGTGCAGTATCGTCGCATGAAGAATATCGGTGTGGTGGCCGTCTTCGACCGCATGAAGTTCGACGCCTACAGCCACTTTGCCCGTATCGGTGAGGGATCGCTGGGCGGCAAGGGGCGCGGTCTGGCCTTCCTCGACAACATCATCAAGCGTCACCCGGAACTCAACCAGTACGAGGGGGCACAAGTGACGATTCCCAAGACCGTCGTACTCTGTACCGACTTCTTTGATGAGTTCATGGAGAAGAACAACCTCTACCCCATCGCCCTTAGCGATGCCAGTGACGAGGAGATCCTGCAGCACTTCATGCGAGCCCAACTGCCCGACTCGCTGATTGCCGACTTCTTCACTTTCTTCGATGCCGTGAAGAGTCCGATTGCCGTACGCTCCAGTTCGCTGCTCGAAGATGCCCACTATCAGCCGTTCGCCGGCATCTATTCCACCTATATGATTCCCTACCTTAGCGACAAGTACGAGATGCTACGGATGCTGGCCTGTGCCATCAAGGGCGTCTATGCCTCCGTCTACTACAAGGATTCGAAGGCCTACATGCTCGCCACGCAGAACGTCATCGATCAAGAGAAGATGGCTGTCATCTTGCAGGAAGTGGTGGGCAAGCAGTACGGTGATCTTTATTATCCTAACTTCTCAGGCGTGCTCCGTTCGCTGAACTACTACCCCATCGGCGAAGAGACGGCGGAGGAAGGCATCGTCAGCCTCGCCCTCGGACTTGGCAAATATATCGTTGACGGTGGCCAGACGCTGCGCGTGTCACCCTATCACCCCACGCAAGTGCTACAGATGAGTGAGATGGAGACCGCCCTTAGTCAGACACAGACACGTTTCTACGCCCTTGATATGACCCATGTGGGCGACGACTTCAAGGTAGATGACGGCTTCAACATCAAGAATCTCCGCGTAAAACAGGCCGACAAAGACGGCTCACTCACCTTCATCGCCTCCACCTATGACCCTACGGACCAGATTATCCGCGACGGCATCTACGAAGGCGGGCGAAAGGTCATCTCCTTCACGGGCGTGCTCCAGCATGGTGTGTTCCCTCTGCCCGAGATTCTCCAGATGGTGCAGAAACTGGGTGCCGATGAGATGAAGCGTCCTGTGGAGATAGAGTTTGCCTGCAACCTGAACAACGACAAGACAGGCGAGTTCTATCTTCTGCAGATCCGGCCCATCGTGGACAGCAAGCAAATGCTTGACGAGGACTTACAGCAGATACCCGACGAAAAGTGTCTGCTACGCTCGGCCAACTCCCTCGGACACGGTATCTCGGAGGACGTGGTCGATGTAGTCTATGTGAAGGCTGGGGATGACTTCACCGCTGTGAACAATCCCATGATAGCCGACCAGATTCAGGAGATCAATCGCCGTTTCCTCGATGCCGACAAGAACTATGTGCTCATCGGCCCGGGCCGCTGGGGTTCCAGCGACTATTGGCTCGGCATCCCTGTGAAGTGGCCACATATTTCGGCTGCACGCGTCATCGTGGAGACAGGTCTGAAGAACTATCATGTGGATCCCTCGCAGGGCACCCACTTCTTCCAAAACCTCACCTCGTTCGGTGTCGGCTACTTCACCATCAACACCTACACGGGTGATGGCATCTTCCAGAAGGATCTGCTCGACCAGATGCCTGCTGTCGAAGAGACAGAGTACGTGCGTCACGTCCGCTTTGAGCGTCCACTAAAGATTATGATGGACGGCAAAAAGCAGCAGGGCGTCGTCCTTCTGCCGGAGTAAAACATATTGGAACTTATTGACCACCGAGGCGGGAGAAATATTCGGCGATGTCGTCCCAAGTCTTGAAGGTGTCAGTGCCAAACTGTATGAGAGTGGCCATGCCTTCCGTCTTCTGCGTGTCGATGAGATAGTCGCCGTAGAGCAAATCTTTGCGCTGAGTGAATACCGTGTGAGCATAGGCAGGCACATTGATGTAGTCGTATAGCCAGACGGTGACCTCGTCGTAAGAAACGTTCTCAGAGGGGGCGACGAAATAGAGTTGGTAGTTCTCCAGCAGCGTGCGGATGGTCTTCTGGCAGGAACTCACGGGCTTGGCATACTGATCCCTGAGCGTGGCGACGTCGATGTAGATGATGGGGCGTTCACGGCCCTCCTGACGGTCGTCGATCCAACGGACAACAGGCATCACGGCATGCATGAAACTCTGATCGTTCATGCGATGCTCACCGTGGAAGCGGATGGCTGTACAATAGTGCTCGCGGAAGATGTCGAGGGTGTGGACTGTGGTGTCCTCATCGCCGAAGAGTCCCCAGACGTGTTGCCGTTCTTCGTCGGTGATGCCTTCGAAGCAGCGCTCTGTTATCTCTTTGTATTCCTTGACGAGGGCTTTGTCGACGAAGAAATCCTGTACGCCGTCCTGACGGGGATTCTGGAAGTGCTGGGTACCCATCATGTTGTGCTCCTTCATCGACTCGGCCATCTGCAGGGCGGGATTCACCAGAATACGGTCGTAGCCGCGCAACTGCTCGGCATACATGCCGCCCATCGAGGTGCCGATGATGAGGTCGGGCTGTTCCTGCGCGCATACCTTATTTAATAAGTCGAGGGCTTCTTGGGGATGAACGGGCAGGTCGGGTGCGATAACCTCGGCATTGGGCAGCACGGTGCGGATGCGGCTGACGGTTCCTGACTGTCCACTCGACGCGAAGCCGTGGACATAGAGTATCTTCTTCCCCTTGAATAGTTCGGGGAACTGCTTGATGTAAGGGTTAGTTTGTTCCATAATTGCGGCAAAGGTACAAAAAAATTTTGTTTTCCGTGTAGTTTTTCGTAACTTTGCTGCGTCTAATGGGCAAATCACCAGTACTTCGCCATAACGATGATCATCTGCAGCAAATCGAAGACCTGACAGCATAGTCACCCGAGATACAAGCAGAGAAGTTGGCAAAATAATTGCCAACTTCTTTGTTATTTGAAGAATTTGTCGTAACTTTGCAGGACATATAACCGACAAATGAGAATGGAGAAGAAATTAAGAATGGCTTCGCTCTGCGTACAGGCAGGGTATAAGCCGAAAAACGGTGAACCCATTGAGTTGCCAATCATCCAGAGTACGACGTTCAAGTACGATGACTCCGACGAGATGGCACAGTTGTTTGACCTAAAGAAGGAGGGCTATTTCTACACCCGTCTGCAGAACCCCACGAACGACGCTGTAGCCGCCAAGATCGCAGCACTCGAAGGTGGTGTGGGCTGTGTGCTGACCTCCTCCGGACAGGCGGCCAACTTCTACGCTGTGTTCAACATCTGTGAGGCAGGCGATCATATCGTGACCTCCAACGAGATCTACGGCGGCACATTCAACCTCTTTGGCGTGACCTTAAAGAAACTGGGCATCGAATGTACGTTCGTATCACCCGATGCCAGCGAAGAGGAAATCCAGAAGGCTTTCCGTCCGAATACGAAGGCCCTGTTCGGTGAGACCATCTCGAACCCCGGATGTGCCGTGCTCGACATCGAGAAGTTCGCCCGCATCGCCCACAAGAATGGCGTACCCCTGATTGTGGACAACACCTTCGCCACCCCTGTAAACTGCCGTCCGTTCGAATGGGGTGCCGACATTGTCACCCACTCTACCACTAAGTACATGGACGGCTTCGCCACTCAGGTGGGTGGTGCCGTGGTTGACAGCGGCAACTTCGACTGGCTTGCACACGCCGAGAAATTCCCTGGCCTCTGTACACCCGATGAGTCATATCACGGACTGACCTACGTGAAGGCCTTCGGTAAGATGGGCTATACCACGAAACTCGTAGCCCAACTGATGCGCGACCTGGGATCCATCCCCGCCCCGCAGAACTCATTCTTGCTGAACATGGGGCTACAGACGCTCCACCTCCGTATGGCCCAGCATTGCAAGAACGCCCAGCGCATTGCCGAATTCCTGCACGACGAGCCGAAAGTGGCTTGGGTGCACTACTGCGGGCTGCCCGACGATAAGGCTTACGCCCTCGGACAGAAGTACCTGCCCAACGGCTCATGTGGCGTGATTGCTTTCGGACTGAAGGGAGACCGCGAGACCGCCATCAAATGGATGGACTCCTTGGAGATGATCAATATTGTGACGCATGTGGCCGATGCCCGTACCTGCGTGTTGCATCCCGCCAGTCATACCCACCGGCAACTGAGCGACGAGCAGTTGCGCGAGGCTGGTGTGGCCCCCGACCTGATCCGTCTTAGCGTTGGTATCGAAGATGTAGAGGACATCTTGGATGATATCAAGCAGGCACTGGCGAAGATTTGAAGAGAATACAGAGCAAAAAGAGAGCATGTCCCATTGGAACATGCTCTCTTTTCTGTGGGCGCTGACGGATTCGAACCGCCGACCCTCTGCTTGTAAGGCAGATGCTCTAAACCAGCTGAGCTAAGCGCCCTTTTTCGTAAGCGGGTGCAAAGGTACAAAAAAGAAGTGAAAAATGAAGAGTGAAGAGTGAAAAGTTGGTATTTATTGACGTTTTTTAACCTTTCTAGCCCAATAGATGTTCAATATCCGTCTGAGGTAAGATGCAAAGGACGGCTTTGCCATCAGGCGTGTAGTTGACGTTGGAACAACTGAAGAGATCGTTGATAAGACTCTCCATTTCCTCGTTGGTAAGAACCTGTCCGTAGGGAATAGCGGCACTCCGCGCCAGACTCATCGCCAGACGGGCATGGAGGTCGGACAGTTGCGTGTTCTGTGCGGCATCTGCCACAAGTTGGCGCAACAGGCTAACGGGGTCGAGACCGTCGAGACCTGCAGGCATACCATTGACAGAAAAACTGTTGCCACCCAGACTGCTTACGTCAAAGCCGATGGCAGCTATTTCGGGCAAGATGCCTTCGAGTGTGGCTGCTTCAGATGGAATCAGTTGGAGGACCTCGGGGAAGAGGAGACGCTGGACATTGGCTGAATGCTGATGGAAATGCTCCATATAGCGTTCAAAGCGCACGCGGATATCGGCACGGTGTTGGTCGATTATCATAAGACCCGACTTCACTGCGGTCATCATGTAACGGCCCTTATACTGATAATGGGAGGGAGAGCGCTCTATCAGCGGAGTTTCGAAAAGTGGAGTTGTATCGGGTTGCTCCGAGAGGGGAGCCTCCGGGCCAGAAGCCGCAATCTCATAGAGATCCGTCCACGCCTCGGGAACGGATGACTCACGGTGGCTCTTGAAGGGATTATAGTCGCTGTTATAACGCGGCTGCGGGGGAGCCACCTGGCGGGTGGGATCGAAAAGAGGAATCTCAGGACTGCCCTGCACATCGAAGTCGATGGAAGGCACCTCGCAGAACTTGCCCAGGGCATCACGAACGGCTGCCAGAAGAATCTGCCAGACAGCCTGTTCGTTCTGGAACTTGATTTCTGTCTTCGTTGGGTGGATGTTCACATCGATTTCTGCAGGGTCTACATCAAAATAGAGGAAATAGGGCACCTGCATGCCCTCGGACACCAGACGGTCGTAGGCACTCTGCACCGCCTTGTGGAAATAGGGATGGCGCATGTAACGGCCATTGACGAAGAAATAGTCATGGCTGCCTTTCTTGCGGGCCGCCTCAGGCTTGCCCACAAACCCCGTAACGGTACACATGGCAGTATGCACCTCGACTGGCAGGAGATCCTGACTGTATTGCTTCCCAAAGACATCTGTGATACGTTGTCGCAGGGTACCCGTCTTGAGGTTCAGCAGTTCAGCACCATTATGATGGAGGGTAAAATGGATATTGGGATATACGAGGACAATGCGCTCGAAGGCTGCGAGGATATTGCTGAGTTCTGTGGCATTGGACTTCAGGAACTTACGCCGGGCAGGAACGTTGAAAAACAGATTCTCGACCTTGAAGTTACTGCCCACAGGACAGGCGGCAGGTTCCTGAAGCGAAACCTTGGAGCCGGCAAGAAGCAGGCGCGTACCAATCTCATCGTCGCTACGACGTGTGAGCAGTTCCACCTGTGCCACGGCAGCAATCGAAGCCAAGGCCTCACCACGGAAACCCATCGTATGGAGGGCAAAGAGATCGTCGGCCTTCAGAATCTTGGACGTGGCATGACGTTCAAAGGAGAGGCGGGCATCAGTCTCGGACATGCCCTTACCATCGTCGATGACCTGGATGGAAGTCCTGCCAGCATCTACCACAAGGACATGGATCGTCTTGGCTCCGGCATCGACGGCATTCTCCACCAATTCCTTAATGACGGAGGCAGGACGTTGGATCACCTCACCAGCGGCTATCTGGTTGGCGACACTGTCTGGAAGGAGATGAATCAGGTCTGTCATTGTTTACCTCGCCAGTTAAAAATGTCGTAGCGGTCGCGTGGACGAACATAATCGTACCACATAAAACCATGAAGGCGTTTGCGATCCTCTGGAATCTGATTGATGGGGTACATCGTGCCACTGGTTTTAGGTGTCCAAACGCTCTCCAGTTTGCGGTCTTTCAAGAACATGCGCAACTCGGAAGTCTCCTGATAGTTATAGATAATGGGCACGCTGTCGCCCTCTTCAAAATAGTAACCGATGAAGACATTGCCCTTGGCCTGCGCCTCACGGATATTCCCCTCGGTGAAGAAGGCGAACATCTCTTTCGACGACACCTGATTGTAGCATGACGTATCGGTACGCAGTTGCTGAATGGAGAAGCAATTATCAATGACATGGGCATGGTCGATAACGGAATCGCGGAGGAACACCTGCACCTGATCGCCCACAAGTTGCTGGCTGTTGTTCCAGATGATGGGATCATAATAAAGCGTCATGCAAGAATCGAGGGAATTGTAGACCAGCGAGTCGCACACGGCCTGCAGGTCGATACGATAAGCCCTCACCTTACGAAAGGCATGAATCTTACGATACACGGAGTCAGTCTCAATGTTGAAGGTGACCACCTTGAACGTGTCGGCGTGCATAAAAAGGGAATCACCTTGAGAGTAGTCGATGGCCACCGCACTGTCAGTACACATAGCATAGCCCGTCTCCTCGTAGTACTCACCGTAGTTTCCCGTGAGTTTGTTGCGGTTCACTGAATCGACATAAACGACGTTCCTGAAAGCCTGGCTGAAGCCTTGCTGACTGTCATAATAGACACTGTCGCCCACCATCATCTTGCCGTTATTGGAGAGGACGGAGCGGTTCATCAGACGGGCACGGTCGTTCTTCGTGTCATAGTAGCCCTGCTCGGAATAGATATGGCTGTCACCAGAAATAATGTCGGAAGGCCCCACGATGTGGGCAACAGATGTACGCGTATCATAATAAAGCGTATCCGTTGTCAGATAGAATTTCGGGCTCTGCATCTTTACGTCGTAGTTGAAGACAGACATCTTGGTCTTCGTGTTGTACTCGCCCCAGTCGGAGGTTAGAGTGGTTTTTCCATCGACCATTTTACCGCCCTCGAAAAAGTAGGCATTATCGTACAGACGGTCAAAGTCAAGACTGTCGGTATAGAGCGTGGTCTTCTTGTGCTTCAGCACGACATTGTAGCGTGCCCTCGCCATTTGCTCATTGCCGTCGTAGTAGGCATAGTCGCTGACAAGCGAGAGCGTATCTCCCTGATACATCCTCACGTTTCCGAAGGCCTCAAAGGAGTTGCTGGCATCGTAGAAATAGGCACTGTCACAGTAGAGCCGTGCCCCTTGATGGGTGAAGTGCACCTTACCATTAAGAATTGTCGCATCGGGATTGATTCTGTCATCGTAGTGGAGCACATCGGCATGAACGAGATAGACACGAGTGTCCTGAACCTTCGCCTTACGGGCAGGACGCCTGGACTTACCTTTGCCTTTCTGGGCTCCAGCAGAACCCAGTCCGGCCAACAAGGCCACAATCAGCAGAAATAGGAAAGACTTCTTCACTTCATCCAACCTTCGTATTCAAACTTGCAGTCCTTATAATTATCGTTCAGACGCGTATAGACGCTCTTGATCTTATCGACGACCCACTGATGGATACGTTCATTCTGGCGCTTTTGGAGCACCACGTCCTTCAGCACCTGAAAATCATCTGTCACTGTGGCCTTATGGCCGTCAGTGCGGCTCTTCAGTTTAGCGATGACGCACACGGTCTTACCACGCTGGTTGATCATCTGGAAAGCCCTGGAAATCTCACCTACCTGCAACGTATCGACGGCCTTGGCTATCTCTGGGGGAAGATCCTGCATGCGGAACTTCGACGACGTATGACCTGTCTGCATCATATTGGTGGACATCAGGCCCTTGCTGTTACGCGTATCCTTATCATCTGAGCAATAGGGGGCGGCCTCGTCGAAGGTAAACTTCTCGGCACGGATATCATCAGCAATGGAGTCGAGACGTGCTATCGTACTCTTGATGGCCTCATCGGACACAACAGGCTTACGCAGGATATGACGCACATTCACCTTGTCACCACGTTTCTCAATAAGTTGGATGATGTGGAAGCCGAATTCCGACTCTACAATCTTCGATACCTTCTTGGGATCCGTCAGGTTGAAAGCCACCGTGGCAAAAGCGGGGTCAAGGGTTCCGCGCCCCATCAGTCCCAGTTCACCGCCCCGCCGGGCAGAACCCGGATCCTCGGAATAGAGGCGGGCCAGCGTCTGGAACGAGGCATCTCCTCTGTTGACACGGTCGGTATACTCACGCAACTCATCCTTCACCCGGTTGAGTTCCTCTGGGGTGATCTGTGGTGTCTGCTGTATAATCTGCACCTCCACCTCTGTAGGGACGAAAGGAACACTATCCAGTGGCAGGTCCTTGAAATATCGGCGCACGTCGGCTGGCGTCACGGCGATATCACTGACGAGTTGCTGCTTCATCTTCTGGACCATCTGACGGTCTTTCATTTCCTCGCGCAGGTCACTACGAATCCTGGAGAGGGGCTGGTGCTTGTATTCCTCCAACCGCTCACGGGAACCGTCTACCATCTCCAGCCAGTAGTTAATCTGCTGTTCCACCTCCTGGGCCACGTCGGCATCCGTCACCTCGATACTGTCGATGATGGCCTGATGCTTGAACAATTTCTGAACGGCAATCTGCTCAGGAATCGTACAGTCGGGATCTCCACCCCACTTCACGCCTTCCATTGCACCCTGCATGCGTAAGGCTTCTACATCGGACTTCAGGATGGCCTCATCACCGACAACCCATATCACCTCATCGATCACACTACCGATGGCTACAGAATCAGACTTAACATTGTCAGCCTGCATGACGAGGGGGAACGCCATCATGATGACTGGTATTATTCTACGTAATGCTCTCATTAATGTTGGTTTACAGTTTTCAATACTTCTTGATTAATCTGCACCGGATAGCGACGGCGCAGGGAGGCTACCCACTCCTGTTCCAGTTGATCCTGATAGTCGGCAATCACCTGAGCACGCACATCAGTATAATCGTCGGGATACTTCTTCAATTTCTTGCCGTATACGGCATCGATAGGATAGTCAGGGTTGGAAGCAGCCGCCTCTGGATGGGCAACCTTGAAGACCATACGGTCGACAGTCGGATTGTCACCCTGCTTGAAGACACCCTTCTCCACACGGATGCGAATAACGGAATCAGGGTTGAAGGTAGTCCGCAGGGCCTCGGCCCACTGGTCGAAGGGCAGGTTCTTGACGCAATTCCTAACTGCCTTCACGTCGGCCTTGTCCTTCACATGATAGGCAATACCTTTGTAATGGGGCTCCGTCCAAGCGTAATCTTTCTTATGGGCCGCAAACCATGCCTGTTGTCCGGCCTCGTCCTTCGCAGCACGTTCCCACACCTCGCGGTTGCTGATCTCATAGAGCAGCAGGCCGTCGTGGTACTCCTGTATCAGGTATTTCATTTCAGGATCGGCTGCTGCCAGTGAGTCTGCTCGTCTGTCCATCACCTGTTCCATAGTGAGTGCGCCTTTAGCCTCATCCACCTGTTGTCTCAATTTCTGCTCAGCAATAGCCTCGCGGATGCCCTGCTGCTCGAAAGAGCGGACGATGGCCTCCTTCAGTTCTTCGAAAGGTTCCAGTTGCTTGCGGGCCTTCATCAGGATAATGTGATAGCCGTCGGGACTCAGAAACGGGTGACTCATGTCGCCGGGCTGCAAGGAATAGGCCACCTCTTCAAACTCGGGGTAAGCCTGATTAGGTTGCATCCAGCCGATAAGGCCACCACGGGCGGCAGAACGTGCATCCTGTGAGACGGCCTTTGCCAGTTCTGCGAAGTCGGCTCCTGCCTGCAGGGCGTTATACACTGAGTCAGCACGCTGTTTGACGCGCTCCTGCTCCTCAGGTGTGGCCTTCGTAGAGAGACGAAGGAAAATATGGGCAGGCTGTATCAGACCCTTGGGGCCGATGGCCTCCACTGTACGGTCATAGGCCTTTCTGGCCTCTGACAGCACCTCTGCATCCGTCACCATCGTGGGACGAACCTGCTGATCGCGATACATGGCAAACTCCTCCTTGAAGGATGAAAGCGTGTCCAGGCGTTCCTCCAGGGCTGCTGCCACCTTCAGTTTATAGTTCGCATAGAGTTCGGCATACTCTTCGGCGGTCTTCTTGTCGATAACGCCGTCACCATTATTCTTATTAAAGGAATATTCGAACTCGGAACGAGGTACGGGAACCCCGTTGACAGTCATCACTATGGGATCGCTTTGAGCAAAGCCTGCGGCAGTGAACAGCCCGAAAACCGAAATCAGGAGAAACCGTTTCATTAGTCGTTGGGTCTTGAATAGTTCGGAGCCTCACTGGTGATCGTAATATCGTGCGGATGACTCTCGTTGACACCAGCATTGGTGATGCGGGTGAACTTGGCATTATGAAGAGCCTCGATAGTAGGAGCACCACAGTAGCCCATACCCGAACGCAGGCCACCTACCATCTGATAGATCACCTCCTGCACCGTTCCTTTGTAAGGCACGCGTCCTGCAATACCTTCGGGCACGAGTTTCTTCACCTCCTTCGTATCACCCTGGAAATAGCGGTCTTTAGAGCCGTGTTTCTGCTCCATAGCCTCCAGAGAGCCCATTCCGCGATAACTCTTGAACTTACGTCCATTGTAAATGATGGTATCACCAGGACTCTCCTCTGTACCTGCCACGAGTGAGCCGATCATCACGCAACTGCCGCCAGCAGCCAGCGCCTTCACGATATCACCAGAATAACGCAGACCGCCATCAGCAATCAGGGGAACACCCGTACCCTTCAGGGCACTGTACACATCGTAGACGGCACTCAACTGAGGCACACCCACACCTGCCACCACACGGGTGGTACAGATTGAACCCGGGCCAATACCCACCTTCACGCAGTCGGCACCATTCTCTACGAGCATCTTCGCAGCCTCACCCGTTGCCACATTACCAACGACGATATCAATACCGGGGAACGACTTCTTCGCCTCCACCAGTTTCTCAATCACTGACTTCGAATGTCCGTGAGCCGTATCGATGACGATAGCATCGGCACCTGCATCCACCAGTGCCTGCATACGGTCAAGCGTATCATTGGTCACGCCGACACCAGCAGCCACGCGGAGGCGGCCCTTCTCATCCTTGCAGGCCATGGGCTTGTCCTTGGCCTTCGTGATATCCTTATAGGTAATCAGGCCGATCAGTCGATTATCCTTGTCGACGACAGGCAATTTCTCAATCTTGTTCTCCTGCAGGATCTGAGCGGCAGCCGTCAAATCAGTCTGCTGATGTGTTGTCACCAGATTCTCCTTCGACATAATCTCCTCAACGGGACGGTCCAGACGACGCTCAAAGCGCAGGTCACGGTTGGTAACGATACCCACGAGATGCTTCTCGTCATCCACCACGGGGATACCACCGATATGATACTCCGACATGATGTCGAGAGCCTGTGCCACCGTCGATCCCTGAGGGATGGTCACAGGGTCGTAGATCATACCGTTTTCTGCACGCTTCACGATGGCCACCTGACGGGCCTGGTCCTCAATGGACATATTCTTGTGGATCACACCGATACCTCCCTCACGGGCAATGGCAATAGCCATCTGCGACTCCGTAACCGTATCCATTGCTGCCGTCACGAACGGAACGTTCAACTGGATGTTCCTGGAGAAAAGTGTTTTCAGTTCTACCATCTTGGGCAGAACTTCAGAATAAGCCGGAATTAACAGGACGTCATCAAAAGTAAGGCCGTCCATCACGATTTTGTCTGCAATAAATGAAGCCATATATATACCTTTCTTTAAATTTATAATCTAATTAGCCATTTCCGAGAGGAACTTAATGCGCACCAATCGGATTTCATCCTCGGAGTACTCGTCGCCAAGTTCCTTCTGGGCGATACTCAGCCTGTCGGTGTCCGACTCACAGAAATAGTCGTAGATATCGTCGACATGATCCTCGTCCATCACCTCGTCCAGGAAATAGTCGATGTTCAGTTTCGTACCACTATAGACAATGGCCTCCACCTCATCCAACAGTTCGTCAAAATCAATACCTTGGGCGGTGGCAATATCGTCGAGCGCCACCTGACGGTCGATACTCTGGATAATCTTCACCTTCAGCATCGACTTCTTGGCCACCGTACGGACACGCAGGTCAACCTGACGTTCAATGCCATTCTCCTCACAGTATTTCTTAATCAGTTCCACGAATTCCTTGGCATAGGGCTGCTTCACCTTGCCCTCACCAACACCCTGGATATTCTTCAGTTCCTCCAGTGTGACAGGATAGTCGGTAGCCATCTGCTCCAGAGACACATCCTGGAAGATGACATACGGCGGGCGCTCCATGCGCTTCGACACTTTCTTACGCAGATCCCTAAGCATCCCGCTCAGCGTCGGATCAAGGGCACTGATACCGCCCTCATGCTCCACAGCCTCATCCTCTTCAGAGAATTCGGCATCCTTCACGATCATAAAGGACTGCGGCGATTTAAGGAATTTCTTGCCTGCAGCCGTTACCTTCAGCAGACCGTAGTTCTCCACTTCTTTCTTCAGATAGCCGGCAATAAGCGCCTGACGAATCACGGGATTCCAGATCTTCTCATCGTCGTCGGCACCTGCGCCGAACATCTCCTGGTCTTCATGGTGATGGGCCAGGATCTCATCAGTCTCCTTGCCTGTGATAAAATCGATGACATAGTCGGAGCGGAAATTTTCCTTGATAGTGAGGATGGCATTCAGGGCAATCACCAACTGGTCACTGGCCTCGATCTTCGTCTTCGGATGCAGGCAGTTGTCACAGTTACCACAGTTATCCTTGGGATAGACCTCGCCAAAGTAGTGCAGCAGCATCTTCCTTCGGCAGACACTGGTCTCTGCATAGGCGGCTGTCTCCACCAGCAACTGTCGCCCGATGTCCTGTTCTGCCACAGGCTTGCCTTCCATGAACTTGTCGAGTTTCTGCAAGTCCTTGTTAGAGTAGAAGGCGAGACAGATTCCCTCGCCACCGTCACGGCCTGCACGTCCCGTTTCCTGGTAGTAGCCTTCCAGTGACTTGGGGATATCGTAATGGATGACGAAGCGCACATCGGGCTTGTCAATACCCATGCCGAAGGCAATGGTAGCCACGATGACATCGATATTCTCCATCAGGAAATCATCTTGTGTCTGCGTACGGGTGGCAGAATCCAGACCGGCATGATAGGCCGCAGCCTTGATATCGTTGGCCTGCAACACGGCAGCCAGTTCTTCCACCTTTTTCCTGGAAAGACAGTAGATAATACCGCTCTTATCTGGATGCTGCTTGATAAACCTGATGATATCCTTGTCAACGTCCTTCGTCTTGGGACGTACCTCGTAATAGAGGTTCGGACGATTGAAGGAACTCTTGAACTCCGTAGCATCGATGATGCCCAGATTTTTCTTGATATCACTGCGCACTTTATCCGTCGCCGTTGCCGTCAGGGCTATGATGGGGACCTTTCCTATCTCGTTCACGATGGGACGGATACGACGGTACTCTGGTCGGAAGTCGTGCCCCCACTCTGAGATACAGTGTGCCTCATCAACAGCGTAGAAGGATATCTTGACGGATCGCAGAAACTCCACATTATCCTCTTTCGTCAGGGACTCCGGCGCAACATAGAGCAATTTCGTATAACCTGCAAGAATGTCGGCTTTTACCTGATCGATAGCCGCTTTGTTCAGCGACGAGTTCAGATAATGGGCCGTACCCTCATGCTCACTGAGGTTGGTGATGACATCCACCTGATTCTTCATCAGTGCTATCAGCGGGGAGATGACAATGGCCGTCCCTTCCATCAGCAGCGAGGGCAACTGATAGCACAGGGACTTTCCTCCACCTGTGGGCATCAGCACAAAGGTGTCATTACCATCCAACAGGTTCTGGATAATCCGTTCCTGATCGCCTTTGAATTTGTCAAATCCAAAGTATTTCTTAAGGGCTTCGGTCAAATTTCTCTTTTCGCTCATATATTTTAGTTATTAGGCTTCGTATTGTTGTAGGTGAGACTTGTCCAGTTGTTCGCGCACGTAGTCGGCTGTTACCTCAAATTTCTTGACCTTCCGCGAGGGCATATCAAACATGGAATCCATCATGACGTTCTCCACGATGGAACGCAGACCACGGGCTCCCAACTTGAATTCCACCGCTTTGTCGACCATCACGTCAAGGGCATCCTTAGTAAAGGTGAGTTCCACGCCGTCCATCTCAAACAACTTCTGATATTGCCTGACAATCGAATTCTTCGGTTCTGTCAGGATCCGTTCCAGTGCTTCTCTGTCCAAAGGATTCAGATAGGTCAGCACAGGCAGGCGGCCGATAATCTCAGGAATTAATCCGAACGACTTCAGGTCCTGCGGTTGGATATACTGCATCAGGTCCTTCTTGTCAATTTTCCTAACGTTCTGCACGGAGTTGTAGCCCACTACGTGGGTATTCAGACGTTGGGCAATCTTCCGTTCAATGCCATCGAAGGCACCACCGCAGACAAATAGGATATTCCGTGTGTCCACGTGGATATACTCCTGGTCAGGATGCTTGCGCCCTCCCTTGGGTGGCACATTTACCACCGTACCCTCCAGCAACTTCAGCAATCCCTGCTGCACGCCCTCACCACTCACGTCACGGGTGATGGAGGGATTGTCGCTCTTACGGGCTATCTTGTCGATCTCATCGATGAAGACGATACCTCGCTGTGTGGCTTCCACGTCGTAGTCGGCTACCTGCAACAGACGGGTGAGAATGCTCTCCACATCCTCTCCCACGTAACCGGCCTCTGTGAATACAGTCGCGTCCACGATGGTGAACGGTACGTCGAGCAGTTTGGCAATCGTACGTGCCAGGAGCGTCTTGCCCGTTCCCGTCGAGCCCACCATGATGACGTTGCTCTTCTCGATTTCCACACCGTCGTCGCTGACGGCCTGCTGCAGACGCTTATAGTGGTTATAGACTGCTACGGAGAGATAGCGCTTCGCATCATCCTGTCCTATCACGTACTGATCGAGATACTCCTTGATCTCCCTGGGCTTAGGCACCTTCTTCTGACGGTATTTCCCATTGGCAGGCTTCTCCTGGTCTTCTGTCAGGTTCTCCTGAACAATTCGGTAGGCCTGCTGGGCACAATCCTCACAGATATAGCCGTTGATACCAGTTATAAGCAGTCGTACTTCCCGTTCGCTCCTTCCGCAGAAACTGCACTCTTTCTTCATCCGTAGTTATTTCTTCCGAGTCAGTACTTCGTCGATCATGCCATACGCCTTGGCCTCTTCTGCCGTCATCCAGTAGTTGCGGTCGGAGTCGGCATACACCTTCTCATAAGGGGTGTGGGAATGCTCTGAGATAATGGTATAGAGTTCCTTCTTGAACTTCAGGATCTCCTTGGCCTCGATCTCAATATCGGAGGCCTGTCCCTGCACGCCACCCAGCGGCTGGTGGATCATCACACGGCTGTGGGGCAGTGCCGAACGCTTGCCCTCAGCACCTGCCACGAGCAGCACGGCTCCCATCGAGGCCGCCATGCCCGTACAGATCGTTGCCACATCGCTGCTGATAAACTGCATCGTGTCGTAGATGCCCAGTCCGGCTGTCACGCTACCGCCAGGCGAGTTGATATAGATAGAGATATCTTTGCCGCTGTCCACCGAGTCGAGGTAGAGCAACTGCGCCTGAAGCGTGTTGGCCGTATAGTCGTCGATCTGCGTGCCGAGGAAGATGATGCGGTCCATCATCAGTCGTGAGAACACATCCATCTGCGTCACGTTCAACTGACGCTCCTCGAGGATATACGGATTCAAGTACTGGGCCTGCGCCTTCATCACATCGTCGAGCGTCAGACCATCCATGCCCAGATGCTGGGTAGCATATTTTCTGAAATCATTCTTCATATTCGTTCTTCCTTTCTATAGGTATAACTTGAGAGGTCATCGACCTTATAAATCTTGTGATTGGGACACAAAGATAATCAAAAAAGTCGATAACCTCTCAAACTTAGGGGTTATTTTTTCCTAAAAATACTTATTTTTCTTGCATCAACTTGTTGAAGTCGGCCAAAGACACTTCTTTTTGGTTCAATTTAACCACATTTTTGAGGGTTTCCGTCAATTTCATATCAACGGCACGATCCACGAAGTTCTCGACATTCTCACGCTTCTTCAACTGCTCAGTGGCATAGTTCTCCAGCACGTCCTCGGGCACATTGCTCATACCGTACTGGGCAAACTGGGCACGGATAGCCTCCTTGGCAACGGCCTTCAGGTCGTCGTCTTCCACCTTAATATTATTAGCAGCGACAATCTGCTCCTTGATCAGGTGCCACTTCAGTTCCTTGATGCTGCCCTCGAAGTTCTTCTCCACATAGTCGGCACCCTTATCCTGATTGTTCTGCAGCATCACGCGCTTCAGCAGAGCCTCGGGGAACTTGAGTTCGCCGACTTTCTTCTCCAGATGGGCGCGCACGTCGAGCAGGAACTTATAGTCACTGTTCTGCTGCAACTGGGGAGCAATAGAGTCGGCTATCTTCTGACGGAACTCCTTCTCGTCCTTCACCGTACCCTCACCAAATACGCGGTCGAACAGTTTCTGGTCTACGGCGGCGGGCTCGAAATGACGGATCTCCGTAATCTGATAACTGAAGTCGGAAGCCAGGTCCTTCACATCCTCCTTCTTGACCTTCAGCAGGGCGGCCACCTCGGCATCGTTGTCGGGATAGGCCTTCTTCGGGTTGAAGGTGATGATATCGCCAGGCTTGGCACCGTCGAAGAGTTTCTTCTGGTCGTCAGCCTTGATATAGGCAGGCATCACCATAGCGCCCTCAACCGTCATGCCGCCTTCCTTCGTGTTGCCGCTCTCGTCGAGTTCACGGAGGTCACCGGTAATGGTGTCGTTGCCACTGAACACTTCGGCCTTCACGAACTCACCAGCCTGAGAGGCATACATCTGCACCTGGTCGTCGATGAGTTTGTCGTCCACCTTAATGGTGTAGTAGTCAATCTTGTCCTTGGCCGTCAGTTCTGCCTTGAACTCAGGAGCCACGGCGATGTCGAACACGAAAGTCAGTTCGCCATCCTTCTCGAAATCCTGAGGCACCTGCTTCTCCTGGTTGGGAAGCGGCTCACCCAGCATCTGGATATTGTTCTCGCGGATGTATCCATACAACTTCTCGCCCATGACCTTATTGACTTCGTCAACCTTCACGGCGGTACCATACTGCTTCTTGATCATTCCCATGGGCACCATGCCAGGACGGAAACCGGGCACCTGGGCCTTCTTACGGTAGTTCTTCAGGGTCTTCTCGACCTGTTCCTGATAGTCTGCAGGCTCAATGGTCATCGTCAGCAGACCATTGATCTTATCAGGGCAATCAAATGTAATTTTCATTGTCTTTTATACCTTATTTATTATATACAATCAAATTTTGAGGTGCAAAAGTACGCATAAAAAGCGAAAGCACCTAACAATTTTCATAAATTAACATTCTACGATTCCTCTTCTCTGGCCTTGCGCTCGGCATCCAGCATCTGGAAGTCCTTCTTACGGAGTTCAAACGATTCGGTAAGGTATTTTTCGCGTACAATCTTGTTTGTGGCGAGTTCCTCGGGCGTGCCCTGGAACAGGATACGGCCTTCGAACAGCAGATAGGCACGATCCGTGATGGCAAGCGTCTCGTCCACATTGTGGTCGGTGATGAGGATGCCGATATTACGGTACTTCAGATGCCACACGATCTGCTGGATATCCTCCACGGCGATAGGGTCGACACCTGCGAAGGGCTCGTCGAGCATGATGAACTTGGGTTCGATAGCCAGACAACGGGCAATCTCCGTTCGACGGCGCTCGCCACCGGAAAGTTGGTCACCCTTGTTCTTGCGCACTTTGTTCAGACGGAACTCACTGATCAGTTCCTCCAGTTTGTTCAACTGATAGTCGCGTGGCTTACCCGTCATCTCCAGCACGGAGAGGATATTATCCTCCACGCTCATCTTGCGGAACACACTTGCCTCCTGGGCCAGATAGCCGATACCGGCACGGGCACGCTTGTAGACGGGATACTTCGTCACTTCCTCATTGCCCAGATAGATATGTCCGCCATTGGGCACTATCAGACCTGTCGTCATATAGAAAGAAGTGGTCTTGCCCGCACCGTTCGGTCCCAACAGTCCGACGATCTCGCCCTGCTTCACGTCGAAACTCACGTCGTTCACGACCGTCCGTTTGCCGTAGCGTTTCACCAGCCCCTCCGTACGGAGCACCAGTCTTTCCTCACTCTGCTCTTGTAACTTTTGCTGTTCGTCCATAATTGGGTGCAAAGGTACAAAAAAATAGGAATTAGAATTAAGAATTAAGAATTATTTTGTACCTTTGCAGCGATTTTTAAGAAAAAGGCATGCTCATACAAAAATGGCTGACCACCTTTGGTCGTTATCTGATCCTGATGGGGCGCACGTTCTCGCGACCTGAGCGGATGCGGATGTTCTTCAAGCAATATGTGAAGGAGATGGCCCAGTTGGGTGTCAACTCCATTGGCATTGTCCTGCTGATTTCCTTCTTCATCGGTGCCGTGATCTGCATCCAGATGAAGTTGAACATCCAGAGTCCCTGGATGCCTCGCTGGGTGAGCGGCTACACCACCCGCGAGATTATGCTGCTGGAGTTCTCCAGTTCCATCATGTGCCTGATTCTGGCAGGTAAGGTCGGCTCGAACATTGCCTCTGAGATTGGAACGATGCGTGTCACCCAGCAGATCGACGCCCTTGAGATCATGGGTGTGAATTCCGCCTCCTATCTCATCCTTCCGAAAATCGCCGGCATGCTTTCCATCATGCCGTTTCTGGTTATTTTCTCTTCAGCAATGGGTATCGTCGGCGCTTATGCGACAGCTTTTATCGGACACATCATGCCGCCCGATGACCTGACCGTAGGCCTCCAGCACGATTTCGTCCCGTGGTTCCTGTGGATGTCCATCATCAAGAGCCAATTCTTCGCTTTCATCATCTCCAGCGTACCTGCCTTCTTCGGCTATACGGTGGAAGGCGGTTCCGTGAATGTGGGCAAGGCCAGTACCGATGCCGTCGTGTCTTCGAGTGCCCTCATCCTTGTCAGTGACGTGTTTCTCACCCAGTTGCTCAGTTAAACACCACGCCTTATGATAGAAGTCAAAAACCTGTACAAAAGTTTCGAGGACAAGACAGTACTGAAGGATATCAGCACGACCTTCGAAGACGGCAAGACGAACCTCATTATCGGCCAGAGCGGATCAGGCAAGACGGTGCTGATGAAGAATCTCGTGGGACTGCTGGAGCCTACCAGTGGACAGGTGCTCTACGACGGTCGTGACTTCGTGAAGATGTCGAAGAACGAAAAGGTGATGATGCGCCGTGAGATGGGCATGATCTTCCAGAGCGCTGCGCTCTTCGACTCGATGACGGTGCTGGAGAACGTGATGTTTCCTCTCGACATGTTCTCCTCAATGAACCTCAGGGAGCGCATCCACAGGGCTCAGGAGTGTCTGGACCGCGTGAACCTGAAGGATGCCGACGAGAAGTTCCCTGGCGAGATCTCAGGCGGCATGCAGAAGCGCGTGGCCATTGCCCGCGCCATCGCCCTGAACCCCAAATACCTCTTCTGCGACGAGCCCAACTCAGGACTCGACCCCAAGACCTCGCTCGTCATCGACGACCTGCTCCACTCCATCACCCAGGAGTATAACATGACCACCATCATCAACACCCACGACATGAACTCCGTGATGGGCATCGGCGAGAATATCATTTTTATTTACGAAGGAGAGAAGGCGTGGCAGGGTGTCAGCAGTCAGATCATGGGCTCCGACAACCAGAGACTCACAGACTTCATCTTCGCCAGCGACCTGCTGAAGAACATGCGACGGATTGTCATCGAAAACGGGCTCCATTTATAAACAAGGTGGGAAAATAGCGAGTTTTACGGAAAAATATGCCGTAAAATTTGCCCATATCAGATTCTTTTCGTATTTTTGCACCAAATCCGAAAGAGCATCTGAACGAATATGAACCTCAACCGATGGATTGTCTCCCTATTAATGCTCATCTTTGCGACCTGCACTTATGCTGACGAGGTCGCAAAACTGAGAGCCGCCCTGGCCAATGCCAAAGGGGCTGAAAGGCTGAATATCCTCGGAAAACTCTTCGACCTCAGTTACGAAACCGATGACATCGACTATCAGATCCGTTGTGTGAACGACATGATAGCCGAGGCCCACCGCCAGGGCAACAAGAAGGAGGAAGGCGATGCCAGGGTGGCGAAGATGACGCTGTTCTTCAACAGCGAACTGAACGATTCCATCTACGAGCAAGTGCCCCCGCTGCTGGAACTCCTCAGGGATATCAAGGAGTGGAAGAACTATTATGAGACCTGGTCGCTGCTCGTCAACACCTACAACTTCACAGGCCAGACCAATACAGGACTGAAGGAGGTGCAGGCGATGTACGACGACGCCAGGAAGCGCGACAACCAATACGGCATGGGCATGGCCTACTACGCGATGGGCATCGGCTATGCCAACATGAACAACTACGACGAGGCTGCCGACTCCTACGAGAAGAGCATCCGTCTGCTGCTGAAAGAGGAGCCCGTCCCCATGCAATTGTCCGACATCTTTGCCTACTACAGCGACGCGCTGGAGGCCAAGCACGACTACCAGCGAATGGGCCAGGTAACCTCCCAGTGGAGCGACTTCCTGACGGCCTACTACCAGAAGAAGGAGCATGCCAACGAATCAGAGGTGGCCAACCGCTGGGCCTACTACTATCTGGCCCGTGCGCAGGCAGCCCTCGGGCTCGACAGTCTGGAGCAGGCCTCAGAGATGCTCAACGAGGTGAAGAAGCGCTGCTACAGCGAAGAGAGTTTCCTGAACATGATGTGGCTCTACTACCGTGCCGAACTCAGCCGCAAGCAGCAACTCTACGACGAGGCCCTCGCCTTCAACAATCTGCGCATGAAACTGCTGATGGCTACCGACGACAAGTCGGAACTGATCCGTGTGCGCCAGCAGCGTGCCAGGATCTACGAAGCCCTCGGACGCTATAAGGAAGCCGCCCAACTCTACAACGAGATGTACACCATCAACGACTCCATCAACACCCACGACACCAAGCGGCAACTGACGGAGATGAACACGCTCTTCCACGTGGATGAACTGAAGATGCAACAGGCAGAGGAGAAGGCCCGCCAACAGCGAATCGGCATCATCCTCATCGCCTCCATCATCGTTGTGGCACTTGTCATTTTCATCTACTTCCGCATGCGCAGTGCCAAGCGCCTGAAGACAGCCCACGAGAAACTGGAGGAGGCACACGGCAAACTGGAGAAGACTCACCAGGACCTGCTCACGGCCTACGACCAGTTGGAGGAGACCACTGCCGCCAAGGAGCGCATTGAGAGCGACCTCCGCATCGCCCGTAATATCCAGATGTCGATGGTGCCCAGCACCTTCCCAGAGCGCCCTGACATCGACCTCTACGCGTCGATGACGCCGGCGAAGGAGGTTGGCGGCGACCTTTATGGCTATCACCTCATCGACGACCAGTTGTACGTCTGCCTCGGCGACGTCTCAGGCAAGGGCGTGCCTGCCTCCCTCTTCATGGCCCAGGCCACCCGTCTGTTCCGTACGCTGGCAGCCCAGAGGATGATGCCGGCTGACATCTGCACCAGCATCAACAATGCCCTCGGCGGCGAGGACAACGAACAGGGCATGTTCGTCACCATGTTTATCGGACTGGTGGACCTCAAGACCGGCCACCTGCACTTCTGCAATGCAGGTCACAACCCGCCCGTACTTATAAAGAATGGTGCCGCCGAGTTTATCGAGATGGTTCCCAACGCTCCTATCGGACTCTGGGCCGGAATGGAGTACGAGGGCGAGGAGATTGACGACATCAGCAACCAGCCCCTCTTCATCTATACCGACGGACTGAACGAGGCAGAGAACAAGGAGCAGGAGCAGTTTACAGATGAACGGCTGCTGGAGATTCTGAAGGATACGCCCTTCGAGAGTTCCCGTCAGACCATCGAACTGCTGAAGTCGGAAGTAGAGAAGCATCGCGACGGCGCTGAACCCAACGACGACCTCACCATGCTCTGCCTGAAAGTAGTGAGAAGTGAAAAGTGAAGAGTGAAAAGTGAAATCCAATAACTGCACAATTTATGAAAAAGGAGATTAAGATCAAGAACCACGTTGAAGAACTGGAGCGCGTGAACCAGTTCGTCGAGGAAATCGGCGAGGAGATGGGACTCAGCATGGAACTCCAGATGAACCTTAACCTGGTGATGGAGGAGATGGTGTCCAACGTCATCTTCTATGCTTATCCGGAAGGTACCGAGGCCGACATCGAGTTGGTGGCCGAGAGCAACGGCAAGGAACTCACGTTTGTCTTGAGCGACAGAGGCCGGGAGTTCGACCCCACGGCCAAGGAGGATGCCGATCCTGACGTGAACCCCATGGACCGCGACATCGGCGGCATGGGCATCTATATCGTCAAGAACATCATGAACCAAGTGACCTACCAGCGTCTGGAGGGAAAGAACCTGCTGACGATGAAAAAAGAGATTTAGACATTTAGACATTAAACATTAAAAAATTAAACATTATAGAATTATGACACAGATTATCAAAGAAGGTGGCAAGACCATCATCAAGACAGGAGCACGTATCGACACCATGAACGCCAACCAGTTCGAGCAGGACATCCAGCCCGCACTGAAGGACGGCGGCGTAGACCTCGAAATGGACTGCACGGACCTGACCTACATGGCCAGTTCAGGCCTCCGTATCATTCAGAAGACCATGCGTACCGTGATGCAACTCAGAGGCCAGTTCAAGATCACGAACGTCAGCCCTGAAATCTACAAGGTTCTCGCTATGACGGGATTCACGAAGTTTATGAAGGTTGAACAGAAAAAAGCCTAAAGCCCTATGAGTCTGTTCACCATCATTCTCCTATTACTGGTACTCGTCCTCTGCATTGCCCTCTACTTCCAGATGAAGGGAGCCAAGGAGCAGTCGGAAGAGGGACAGCAGTTGCTGAACGACTACCAGAAGCGCGTCAACGAGATGGAAAAACTGCTCTCCGACTACCGTGCCCTGGAGCAGAACTTCGACAACGTGGGTAAGGGCTACGAGCAGGCACTGCTGGCCTTCGACAAGATCGAGGAAGACAAGCAGGCCAACGAGCGTGCCCGCCAGGCTCTCGAAAACCAGAACAACGAGTTGCTCGCCTCCAAGAACAAGTTGGAACAGGCTGTCATGAAGAAGAAGGACCTCATCGAGCAGGCCGCCGCCAGCATCATGAAGGCCATCGACTTCGCCATGCCTGGTGCACAGAAGACGGCCCAACTCGTCACCACCATCCAGAACCTCAACGATGTGGAAGTGGAAACGGCCATCGAGCGCGACGACAATGTGCTCGCCTCTGAGATCGCAGCCCAGGCCGTACGCATGACTGGCATCGACAAGGCCGACTACCTGACCTTCAACAACCGCATCAGCGAGGACGCCCAGAACCTGATGCTCTTCACCAACCAGGCCCAGGTAGCACGCGCCCTGGCCAATCTGCTCGACAATGCGATGAAGTTCACCGCCAGCGGCTCAGTCACCCTGCTCACCTCTACCGACGGCTCCAACGTGGAGTTCAGCGTGGAGGATACAGGTTCAGGCGTCGCTGCCGACGAAGCAGAGAACATCTTCAAGCCCTTCCAGAAACTCAACAGTTTCTTCGACGGCAATGGCATCGGCCTCACTGTAGCCCGCAGCATCGCCCGCCGCCTCAACGGCGACGTGAAGTTGGACACCGACTATACAGGCGGTGCCCGCTTCGTGCTCACCCTGCCGCTCTAAGGGTCTGTCCACTTAATCAGAATAATCGCTTGCAAACATCCTTTTGCAAGCGATTTTTTGTGCGTCAAATAAAAAATCTGACGAAGAAATTTCAGAAACAGCCTACATGCCTACACAAAATCGCGGGAAAAGCCCATAGATAAAGGGTTTTACACAAGTTTAAGCCTACATAAAGCCTACACGATGCCTACATAATGCCTACACAAAGCATACACGTGGCTTACATCCATCGAGCCCCCTATCTGGCAAAGTCTAGGCAGGCACTCCGCATATTTTATCCTTAATGGAGGTAATAAATTCTCTAGAGAATTTGACACTTACCTCCCTATCCAGCCATTGTTAGTACGTATCTAAGCAGTAAATTCTCTAGAGAATTTACTTACTACCCTTAACTCCAAAGCCTGCGAAACCGTATCTTCCATCGTGCGCCCTCCCTATGCAGATGTTAAGAGACTGGCATCAAGCATAAATTATGTATGAATGATGTAGGCATCGTGTATGTTTTGTGTAGGTATTATGTAGGCATCGTGTAGGCTGCAACTTACACAAAACCCTTTATTTACAGACCTTTTCAACGATTTTGTGTAGGCATGTAGGCACTTTTATGAAATTATTAGTTAAATATTCATTATATGTAGCAAGTCAGCAAAATAATGTATTATTTTGTCTCAAAACTCCACCGGATTCGAAAAATTTTTGTATCTTTGGATGAATTTCTCCAAATTCTTTGTATAAAGGCAGTTTGAGAGATTGAGAAAAAACGGGGTTACGAACTGGCAACTGTTCTCATTTCCTCATTCTGCTATGATTTGCGTATCAAAGTCATCGCCTCTGGCGCTTGCTACCAAAGGGACGCAAGAACTCCCGACGCAGAGCCACCAGCCTGTTTCCGCTCGAGCTCTGCTCGCTTGTTCCCGAAGGGTCTCAAGAATGTCGGGGGCAAAAGTACATAAATAATATGAAATGAGCAAACTTTTGGCTGATTTTGGTATAAATCCATTGTTATTTGAGAAAAAAACTAATTTTGCAACGAAAAGGCGACTTAGGTCAACTTTCAACAAAGAAGATACAAACCAACAAAGAAAGTGAGGTGATTATGCCAGAGTATGAACACAACAGAGAAGAAAGGATGCGGGCGGTGATGGATGCTGCCGTTGCATCTAAGGAGAGTGCTACTGAGTTTCTTATCAGGGCTGGTATCTTGGAACCTTCTGGAGAATTTGCACCACATCTCAGATAATGGAATCGCTATACTCCAGACGTTCCAACCTTATTATCGGTTTCCACGGATGCGACGAGTCTGTGGTCAGAAAGGTCGTGAACGGTGAAGAAGACCTTATCCCCAGTACACTGCTCTGTTATTCAGACCGTCCACCTTATCAACCAAGATGCCAACAAACGGGCTTATGATTCCGTGAAAGGTGTATTCTGGGAGGGGCATTCACTTTATCCCAATGCTGGCTTTGCTGAAAAGAACCATATCCAGATATGCGTCTGCAATCCCAATTGCATCAAGGGCTATTTTCTTCCAAGAGGTATTGATACGGCATATCCCAATCCATAGCAAACCGCATAACACTAAACCAGCAATCATGTACAAACGAGAGACCATAAACTATGTTAAAGGAGAGCAGATAATGACCGAAACATTTGGTCATTCCAAAGATTTGTTTACTCTCTCTCAAGTACTCACCTACAATAACTTATACATTATTAAGACTCGCGGGTACCCGCGTAAATATACGGCTTTTCTTGTAATAGAGCAAGGGAAGCCGCATTGTATTTAAAATTCGACATCGCCGTTTACTTCTATCAGAACTACGGTATCAGTATGGAATCAATCGCATTTGAGAGCCACATGGTAGGCTTCAATGTGTTCATTAACGAGATGGGTATCCGTCTCTACATCCGTTTCTGGGAGCAAAGCAAGAGACACAACGGGCTTCCTGACATGTGCGTCATTCTCGTAACAGCCAACTTCCAATCTCATGAGCGACGACACATTCGAAACCTCGCTAAGTTTCTCAACTCGGTTGTTCCACGTTACGGCTACGAATTTCTCGCCATTGAACAAAATGATGAACTAAACCTGCATCTGAATCTGCCAGAGGTACCAGTCCGAAACAGTTGGTGCTACTTCGCACCTTTCGGTGAAGAACTGGCAGAGCAACTAGAAGATTAGCGACATTTGTTCAGCCCCAAGTCATTCAAAGGCTTGGGGCTTTTATTACTCAATTTTCAACTTTTTGCATCCTCTTCTATTAAATAATGTGTATTTTTAGGCTCCATAAGCAAAAATCTCACAAAT
>JAFUAK010000154.1 GCA_017460765.1 Prevotella sp.
ATACTGATAGAGCATCGAGTCGATGGTGGTGGCGTTGGTCTGGGTGCCTCCCGTCAGGAAATAGATCTGGGCATCGGGCAGACCGCAGGCCTCACGGATGCGCTCCTTGGCGTGCTCGCTGAACTCGTCGAAGCCGTAGGGCGTGGGGTGGGCACCGTTATACTTGATCAGGTTCTCCAACACCTTCGGATGGGCTCCGTTATTGTAGTCGCATTCAAATGAAATCATAATTTCTTTGGTTATTTGGCTGCAAAATTACATAAAGTTTCGCGATTTGCTTGCAGAGTTCGGCTGAAATTTGTACTTTTGCACTCAAATTTATTGTCAACGGCGGAATGTACAGGCTTAGAGTCACCTTTTATATGCTTGTGGGATGCTTCCTGGTTCTTCTTCTTTCATCCTGGAATGAGGGGGACCGGGATGATGTCGTCGGCCCACTGCCGCCCGTGCCTGTCTATGCCGACTCCACCCAGTGGTATATCGTCGACAGAGGGGGCGAGGCCGACCTCTTCTATGTCATCTCCACAGAGACGGGCGACCACATGATGGGCACTGACACCTGCCATCTGGCGGATACCTACGACCCCGTGCTCCGTAAGATGATGGCGAAGGAGATGGTGGCTGTCGACTCCTTCTACTCAGGTAGACTGAACTACTATTCCCCCTACTATCGCCAGGTGTCCATGAATTCGTGGACGACTCCCGAGAAGGCCTTCGTCCGCCTGGAGGTGCCGTTGGAGGACGTGAAGCGCAGTTGGCAGTACTATCTGGAACACTTTAATCATGGCCGTCCCTTCATCCTGGCAGGTTTCAGCCAGGGGGCCCGCTTCATCCTGGACGTGCTGAAGGAAATGCCCGACAGCATCTTCCGCCGGATGGTGGCTACTTATTTCATCGGCTATAAGGTGACGCAGGAAGAAGTGGACTCCGTTCCCAATATCAAACTCGCGCAGGGAGCGACGGATACGGGCGTTACCGTTTCCTTTAACTCCGTTCGGTCGCCTGAGTGTGTGCTATATATCAGCGAGGGCACCGCCGCCTGCATCAATCCCGTTAACTGGCGCACAGACTCCGTGCCTGCCCAGTTTATCAACTATGGCCGCAAGCGCAACGATACACTGTCCGTATGGTGCGACTCTACCAGCCGCCATCTTATCGTCAGCGGCTGGCAGAAGGAAACGATTATGCCTGTGATCGGGCGGCCAGGCAACTATCATCACATGGAACTGCGTTTCTATTATCCTTATATCCGACAGAACATGGCCGATCGCTTAGCGGCATTCAAGGCATCAAGTACTAATACTCCAGTACCAGACTCTGACGCGGCTTCAGTTCCAGATTCTTCGACAAGTCGTAGTAGCGGCCTGTGGTTACGTCTTTGGCCTTGGCGGCATCGCCGATCACCTCAGCATAGCGCTCCACTTCCAAAGTAGCCTTCTTACTCGTACCGTTCAGGATGGTCAGGGCCGTCCTGACTCCCGACCCCTGACTCCTGAGTTGCCTTGCTATGACATAGACTCCCTTGTAGGGGATGAACTGCGTCTGCGTGCCCTTGGTGATCAGGTCGTTGTTCTGGCGCCAGTGCAACAGGCGCGACAGCCAGGTGAACATGCTCTGCTCGGCCTTCGTACGATCTTCCTTCGTGAAGCAGTTGTGCTCGTCGCCAGGGAATCCGCCAGGGAAGTCCTTACGCACGTTACCGTCAGTCACCTCCTTCGTACCGTTCATCAGCACCTCCGTACCATAATAGAGTTGGGGGATGCGGTTCACCGTCAAGAGCAGGGCCAGGGCCTGCTTCAGGGCCAGCGTGTCCTTGCCGTTGCCCAGGAAACGGTCTGTGTCGTGGTTCTCGATGAAGGCCATCACGCTCGACGGGTTGGGGTAGAGGTAGTCGTAGACGAACGAGCCGTACAGGCGGTTCAGCCCCTGCCACCAGGCATCCGTCTCCTCGTTCTTGGCCTGGTTCAGTTTGTCGAAGAAGGAGAAGTCCATCACCGTCTTCAGATAGGAGTTATGCTCAGAGAGTTTGGAGTCCTTCTGCCAGGCGGCGGTATAGGCAGGCTCCGTCACCCAGGTCTCACCCACGGTGTTGAAGTTGGGATACTCCTCGTCGATCTCCTTCATCCACTGGGCCATTGCGTCTGCATAGGCATAGGGATAGGTATCCATGCGGATGCCGTTGATGCCCACGGTCTCGATCCACCAGATGGAGTTCTGGATGAGATAGCGCATCAGGTGGGGGTTGCGCTGGTTCAGGTCAGGCATCGAGGGTACGAACCAGCCTTCTACAGTCTCCTTCAGGTCCACCTTCGAGGCGTAGGGGTCTACGACGGGTGTCAGTTTGTAACTCGTCTGCAGGTACTTGCTCTTGGCTGGCTCCGAACCGTCCTCGTTGGCCGTGAAACCTGTCATCGGATCGCGCCCGCTGGCATCCTCGTCGAGCCATTCGGGTGTGTTCAGCCAGTCCTTCGAGGGCATGTCCTTCGTCCAGGGATGCTCAAAGCCGCTGTGGTTGAAGATCATGTCCATCACGATCTTCAGCCCCTTCTCGTGGGCCTCGTCGCAGAGACGGCGATAGTCCTCGTTCGTGCCGAAGCGGGGATCCACACGGTAGTAGTTCGTGGTGGCATAGCCGTGATAGGTCGAAAAGCCGTTCTCCGAGTCAGGCGAGTCGTTCTCCAGC
>JAFUAK010000020.1 GCA_017460765.1 Prevotella sp.
CCTGGTCCGGCAAACACGATGACGGGTGTGGAACTGCCCCATACGTCGGTAATGACTTGGGTCAGAGCCTTGGCTGAACGCTCCATCAAATCAATGGATTTGATAGGCTCGTGCTCAATCGTATATTTGTCCAGTTCGTGAATCTGGGCGCTCGTGAATATTTTCATAGGTGCAAAAATACGAAAAATATGCTAACGAATAGCAGAGTTTGGCAGATTTTTTGTAATTTTGCAGAAAATTTAATCTTTTCAGCGTATGAACACTGTAAGAATCAAGGACAAAACGTTCAGGATATCCATCCCTGAATCAGAAATCAAGGCGCGTGTGAAAGCACTTGCCCAGCAGATCAGTAAGGATATGGAGGGGAAGGTCCCTCTCTTCCTTGGTGTACTCAACGGTTCGTTCATCTTTGCCGCCGACCTGATGCGCGAGATGACCATCCCCTGTGAGATTTCCTTCGTCAAACTGGCCTCCTATCAGGGCACTACGTCCACGGGCAAGATCAAAGAGGTAATTGGTATCAACGAGAACTTGAGCAATCGCACGGTCATCATCGTGGAGGATATTGTGGAGAGCGGTCAGACGATGAAGCGCATGATTGAGTCGCTGGGCACCCGCAATCCTGAATCCGTGCACATCTGCACGCTGTTCTTCAAGCCCGACAAACTGAAGGAGGATTTGCAACTTGATTACGTGGCTTTCCGCATTCCCGACGATTTTATCGTAGGCTACGGACTTGATTACGACCAACAGGGACGTGAACTGAGAGATATTTATACGATTGTAGAAGAATAACCATAACCAAACCAGGCAATGAAGAATATTGTGATTTTCGGTGCTCCCGGTTCCGGTAAGGGAACGCAGAGCGACAAGTTGATAGAGAAGTACGGACTGAACCATATCTCCACGGGTGATGTGCTTCGCAATGAAATCCGTAAGGGTACGGAACTGGGCAAGACCGCCCAGCAGTATATCGACCAGGGGCAGTTGATCCCTGACGACTTGATGGTGTCGATCCTTGCCAGTGTCTATGATGCACTGGGCCGTGACCACAAAGGCGTAATCTTCGATGGCTTCCCCCGTACCATCCCGCAGGCTGAAGCCCTGAAGCAGATGCTCGGCGAACGTGGCGACAAGGTGGCTGCCATGATTGAACTCGACGTGCCCGAGGATGAACTGATGAAGCGCCTGATCCTGCGTGGACAGCAGAGCGGACGTGCCGACGACAACGAGGAGACCATCAAGAAGCGCCTGCTGGTATACCACAGTCAGACACAGCCCCTGATTGACTGGTATAATCAGGAGGGTGTGCACTATCATATCAACGGCCTCGGCGAACTCGACCGTATCTTCGAGGATATCTGTAAGGTGATTGATGGAATCTAATTTCGTTGACTATGTGAAGATCATGTGCCGCTCTGGTAAGGGTGGCAGGGGCAGTATGCATCTGCGCCACGTGAAGTATAATCCCAACGGCGGCCCCGACGGTGGCGACGGCGGCAAGGGCGGCAGCATCATCCTGCGTGGCAACCACAACTACTGGACACTGCTCCACCTGAAATACGAGCGTCATATCTTCGCCGAGCACGGTGGCAACGGCGGCAAGGACAAATGTCATGGCACCGACGGCAAGGATGTGTATATCGACGTGCCTTGCGGCACCGTGGTTTATAATGCCGAGACTGGCAAGTATGTCTGCGACGTCACCTACGATGGTCAGGAAGTGCTGCTTCTGAAAGGTGGTCGCGGCGGACTCGGCAACTTCCAGTTCCGCTCGGCTACGAACCAGGCGCCGCGCTATGCCCAGCCCGGCGAGCCGATGCAGGAGATGACCATCATCCTCGAACTGAAACTTCTGGCCGATGTTGGACTGGTGGGTTTCCCCAATGCCGGCAAGTCCACGTTGGTGTCGTCGCTCTCCAATGCCCGTCCGAAGATTGCCAACTATCCCTTCACCACGATGGAGCCCTCCTTAGGTATTGTGGGCTATCGCGACGGTAAGTCGTTCGTGATGGCCGACATCCCGGGTATCATCGAGGGCGCTTCTGAGGGCAAGGGCCTCGGTCTCCGTTTCCTTCGTCATATCGAGCGCAACTCGCTGCTGCTGTTCATGGTGCCTGGCGATACCGACGACATCAAGCGCGAATACGAGATCCTGCTCAACGAACTGGCGCAGTTCAACCCCGAACTGACCGACAAGCATCGTGTGCTTGCCGTTACGAAGTGCGACCTGCTCGACGATGAACTCATCGACATGCTCCGTGAGACGCTCCCCGCCGACCTTCCCGTGGTCTTTATTTCCGCCGTCACAGGCTTTGGTCTTGAGGAACTGAAGGATGTGCTCTGGCGTGAACTCAATGCCGAGAGCAATAAACTCGCCACCATCACAGCAGAAGATACCCTCGTGCACCGCGACAAGGACATGAGCCGCTTTGCCCAGGAACTGGCCGACGAGGGCGAGGACGAAGATATCGAGTATATCGACGACGAAGAGATAGAAGATATCGAAGATCTCGAAGATTTCGAATATGAGGAAGAAGACGCTTAAGCCCCAACTGACTTACTACGATATCGCCGAAGGCGTCACAGCCTTCAGTTCTACCCGTCATGGCGGCTACAGTCAGGGCAACTATGGCGAGTTCAACGTGAATCTCTATTGCGGCGATGAACCCGATGACATCGCCGACAACCGTAAGGCCCTGTGCCAGTTGCTTCGCATCGACAAGGACCGCCTTGTGATGCCCCATCAGGTGCACGGCACGGGTATCGCTCAGATCGGCAAGACCTTCTTCCGACTTTCCGAAGAGGTGCGCACGCAGGTGCTCGAAGGCATCGACGCCCTGATGACGAACGAGAAAGGTGTGTGCATCGGAGTCTCCACAGCCGACTGTATACCTATTATTATATATGACCCTGAACACCATGCTGCCTGTGTGGTGCATAGCGGTTGGCGAGGTACGGTGGCGAATATTGCGGGCGTGGCAGTCACCTCGATGCAGATGGCCTACCACTCGCGGCCCGAAATGCTCAGGGCCGTCATCGGTCCGGGCATCTCGCTGGAGAACTTCGAGGTGGGCGACGAGGTCTATGATCAGTTTGCCGCTGCGGGCTATCCCATGGAACAAATCGCCCGTAAGTACGAGAAATGGCACATTGACCTATGGCAGTGCTGCCGACTCCAACTTGCTGATGTGGGTTTGCAGGAGGCTTATATTCAGGCAGTTGGCATCTGCACGTTTGATCAGTGTCATGATTATTTCTCTGCACGCAGACTGGGCGTCAACTCTGGGCGTGTGTTAACGGGCATTATCCTGCGTTAGCATTTTGCAAGTATTTTTACCAATTTTAAAAAAACTTGCCGTTTTATAACATTATCTCAATTGTTTTGCTTAACTTTGCACCCGAAAATAAGTACTTTCGGATTAAACCGATTAATTAATTAATTAAAACAGTTCTAATTTTATGCAGAAAAGATTGTTTTTGCTGGTAGTTACGCTGTTGACGCTCTCGCTGACAGCCGTAGCTCAGATTACAACTTCGAGTATGGCAGGAAAGGTGACGCTCGACGACGCTAACGGTGAGGAGGTCATCGGTGCTACTGTTGTTGCTGTCCACGAGCCCTCCGGTACTCGTTACACAACGGTGACCAACACTTCCGGCCGTTTCACGATTCAAGGTATGCGTACCGGTGGCCCGTACGAGGTGACGGTGTCCTACATCGGCTTCCAGTCGAAGACGGTGAAGGGTATTGTGCTTCAGTTGGCCGAGACTTACAACCTCTCCGTATGGCTCTCTGAGGATGCCAACGAATTGGCCGAAGTGGTGATCAGTGGTAAGGCTTCCAAGTTTGCGGCTGAGAAGACCGGTGCTTCTACCAACATCACGAGTGCCCAGATCACGAACATGCCTACCGTATCGCGTAGCATCACCGACTTCACCCGCCTGTCTCCTTACGGAGGTAACGGCATGAGTTTCGCCGGTGCTGACGGTCGTACGGCTAACTTCACGGTCGATGGTGCCAACTTCAACAATAACTTCGGTCTGTCCTCCAACCTCCCTGGCGGTGGCAATCCTATCTCTATCGATGCCATTGAGGAGTTGCAGGTGGTGATTTCTCCGTACGACGTGCGTCAGACCAACTTCATCGGTGGTGGTGTGAACGCCATCACGAAGTCGGGTACCAACACTTTCAAGGGTACGGCTTACATCTACCACCAGAACGAGAACATGCAGGGTGATGCCGTCTATCACGAGTCTATCAATGGCGCCCGCGAGAAAGACCGCACCACGACCTATGGTTTCACGCTGGGTGGACCGATCATCAAGGACAAGTTGTTCTTCTTCGTCAACGGCGAAATGGTGAAGAAGCCTACGGTGGTGAACCGCTGGCAGGGCTCTGATGCCGACAATCCCGCTGATCCCGACAACTACGTGTCGCGTACCACGAAGGCAGACCTGCAGGCTGTGTCTGACTATGTGGCCTCGAAGTATGGCTACGATACGGGCAGTTACACCAGTTTCCCTGCAGATGAGAACAACTACAAGTTCCTCGCCCGTCTGGACTGGAACATCACCGACAAGCACCATCTGGCTCTCCGCTACAACTATACGAAGAACCACGTCTGGAACTCTCCTAACGCTTCTTCTATGGACGGTGGCTCGCGTATGGCCGACGGTCGTATGTCAAAGTCTTCAATGTCGTTTGCCAATACGATGTACGCTATGGACAATGTGGTGCACTCGTTCACGTTCGACCTGAACAGCCGCTTCACGGAGAAACTCTCCAACCAGTTGCTGGCTACCTATTCGAAACTCGACGACCTGCGCGACTCCAACTCGTCGCCCTTCCCCCACATTGATATCACGAAGGACAATAACATCTACATGGCCCTCGGCTATGAACTGTTTACCTGGAACAACGCTGTGCACAACACCATCTGGAACATCAAGGATGATGCCACCTATTATATGGATACGCACAAGATCACTGCCGGTATCAGTTTCGAGCACCAGATGGCAGACAACATGTATATGCGTAATGGTACGGGTTACTACCGTTTCAACGCTACCGATGACATGTGGCAGAACGGCGTGCTGAACCCCGCCCTGCTCTTTGGCAGCGAACCTGAGATCGTGGCCCTGACCTACGGTTACGACGGTAAGACCGATCCTGCTGCCCGCGTACAGTTCAACAAACTGGGCTTCTATGTACAGGACGACTGGAACATCCTCGACAACCTGAAACTGACCTACGGTCTGCGTCTCGACGGTCTGTTCTTCAACAACGACGACCTGATGACCAATCAGGCCATCTACAACTACAGTTACAACGGTGAGCACATCGACACTGGCAAGTGGCCTTCTAACAGCATCACCTTCTCTCCGCGTCTCGGCTTCACTTGGGACGTATTCGGCGACAAGTCGCTGAAGGTGCGTGGTGGTACGGGCCTCTTCTCTGGCCGTCTGCCCCTCGTGTTCTTCACCAACATGCCTACCAACTCCAACATGGTGCAGTATAAGGGTATCTGGAATGCCACAGGTAAGAGCAGCGGTATGAAGACCGATATGGCCCAGTTCGCTGGCAATATCCTGACAGGTAACGACCTGCGCGACTACGTGATCAGCCACAACCTCGGTCCCCAGACCATCAAGCCTGAGGATGGCGTCGCCGGTTCTACGATCAACGCCGTGAACCCCGACTTCAAGATGCCGCAGGTTTGGAAGACTTCTGTCGCTGTCGACTATCAGATCCCCGTATCGTTCCCCTTCACCGCTACGGCTGAGTTCATCTACAACAAGACCATCAACGGTGTATGTATCTCCGACTGGAGCATCAAGGACGTAGGCGGTTTCGCCCGCTTCAACGGTGCTGACAACCGTGCCCTCTATCAGGACTTCAAGTACACCGATGGCAACGGCAAGACGCTGCCCAATGCCTTCGTGCTCGACAATACCTCTAAGGGTTACGGATGGTCGTTCAACGCCACGCTGACGGCACAGCCCGCTGAGTGGATCAGTTTGATGGCTGCCTATACGCATACCGCCAGCAAGGAGAAGACCGGTATGCCGGGTTCCGACGCTTCGTCTGCATTCACCTACATCCCCTGCTACCAGGGCCCGAACAACGTAGGTCTGCATAACTCTCAGTACGTGACGCCCGACCGTATCGTGGCCAACGCTACGATCCACGACAAGAGCGGCAACCACTATAGCCTGATCTACGAGACCTGGCGCGGCGGTTTCAACACCTCTTATATCCTGGCCAACGACATCAACGGCGACGGCTACAACTACGACGTGGTCTACGTGCCTACGGATCAGGAGGTTGCCACCAACCAGTTCCGCTTCGTGTCTGAGGACGACAAGCAGCGCTTCATGGACTTCGTTCATGGCGACGACTATCTGTCAGACCGTCAGGGCAAGTATGCCGAGGCTTACAGTTACTACTCTCCTTGGGTACACCGCATCGACTTCAGTTACAAGCACGACTTCAAACTGGATCTCGGCAAGACCAAGCACTGCCTGCAACTCAGTTTCGATATGAAGAACGTGCTCAACTTCTTCAACAGCGAGTGGGGTGTGGCCAAGATTGCCAACCTCGACTACAGCACGGCTCCCAGCAGCGGTGTGCAGTACTCTCGCATCCTGAAGTATGAGGGTGTCGATGCCGACGGCTATCCCACCTTCTCTACGCCCGGTACTATCAGCGGCAACACCACGAGATGGAACCCCTATCACTCTCTCGGACAGTGCTGGTATGCTTCTATAGGTATCAAGTATTTCTTTAATTAAGAGTTAACAGTTAAGAGTTAAGAAAGTATGAAACTAAGATATTTCATCCCAACATTCATGGCCCTCGTGGCTATGTTAGTAGGCTGCCAGTCCGAAGAGAAGGTTATCTATCTTGATGGCCTCCAGGTGTCTTCATCCTATGTCGCACTGAGCAAGGATGGCGGTTCTACTGCGATCACGCTGAAGTCTTCTGACAGTTGGAGCATCGCTGCTGCCGACGTGCCTGAGTGGCTGACCATCTCTCCCATGAACGGTGGCGCAGGCGAGACGACCATCACCTTCTCTGCCGATGCTGCTGCCGGTCGTACTGCTGCCCTGAAACTGACTTCAGGCAGCCAGACGCAGGAGATCAACGTTATCCAGGGCATTGCCGAGGTGTCGAAGGCCACTTGCGCCGAGGTCATCGCCGGTGCCGACTCCAAGACCTATCTCGTGACCGGTGTCTGCACAGGCATCGCCAACACGAACTACGGTAACTGGTATCTCAACGACGGTACGGGCGAGGTCTATATCTACGGTACCGTGAACGCCGCCGGTCAGTATGCCTGGGCTTCCTTCGGCATCGAGGTCGGTGACGAGGTGACCGTTCAGGGCCCGAAGACCACTTACAACGGCACCGTCGAACTCGTCGACGTCTCTGTCGTGAAGGTCAGCAAGTCGCTCATCAAGGTCGATTCCCTGAGCACTACCGAACCTATCCCCTTGGAGGGTGGTGAACTGACGGCATTCGTCAACTGCAAGGGCGACGGTATCAACGTGGAGATTCCCGAGGATGCCAAGGACTGGCTCTTCATCTCTGCCCTCACCTCCAGCAGCGTGACGTTCAAGGCCCTGCCCAACATGGCCGGTGACCGCAGCACGACCGTGACGCTGAAGACCTACAGCGGCGGCAAGGAGTACACCTCTCAGTTCAATATCGCCCAGACGGGTGCCATCGTCGACGCTACCATCGCTGAGTTCAATGCAGCCGAGGTGGGCGAGACGCAGTATCGCATCACGGGTGTCATCACCAGCATCGCCAACGCCAGTTACGGCAACTACTACATCAAGGACTTCTCGGGCGAGACCTACGTCTACGGCACAGGTGCCAAGGGCGACTTCGAGGCTCTCGGCCTGAAGGAGGGTGATGTCGTCACCATTGTCGGCAAGCGCGATGTCTATAAGGAGACCATCGAGATGACGGGCAGCACGATTGAGAACATCATCCCCGTGACGGAGATCTCCATCACCGACTTCCTGGCACAGCCCGACGATAAGAACACCTGGTACAAGGTAACAGGTACCATCACCTCGCTCCTCGACAGCAAGGGTGCAGAGAACGACTACGGTAACCTCTACTTCACCGACGGTACCAGCGAACTCTATGTCTATGGCACCTATCCCGGATGGGGCGCTACGGGTGATGCCCGCAAGTTCTTCATTGCCGACAACGGCATCGAGGTGGGCGACCAGATCACCATCATCGGCTACAAGGACACCTATAAGGAACTTGTAGAACTCTGCGGTGGTGTCTGCTTCTCCTTTGCGAAAGCCAACGCTGAGTAACAAACGCTTATGAACAAGTATATCCTGCTGGTGGTGTCATTATTGGCATCACCAGCCGTTTTCTCACAAGGCCCCAACAACAGCGGCACCTACTATCAGACTGCCGACGGCCAGAAGGGAGCGGAACTCAAGACCGCCCTCTTCCAGATCATCTCGCCCCACGAGATGCAGTCGTACACACCCGGCGTCTGGAACGGTATCAACTCCTACGACATCCGTCCCGACGGCTGTATCTGGGATATCTATTCCGGCATCTCCAACTTCACCCCCGTCACGGATCAGGACAAGGGCCTTGACATCAACGACGAGGGCGTGGTCTACAACCGCGAGCACGCCATGCCGAAGAGTTGGTTCAACGAGGGCAAGGACGACCAGTCCTATCCGATGTATACCGACCTGCACCACCTGTTCCCCACCGACCGCGCCGTGAACACCATGCGCTCCAACTATCCCTACGGGGAACTTGACCCGAGCCGCAAGCCCACGAAGCAGTCGGCAGAGGGATTCTCCAAGTTCGGCATCTGCGACCCGGCCATCGGCTACACCGAGGTCAACGGCCAGGCCCGCGTCTTCGAGCCCAACGATGAGTACAAGGGCGATCTGGCCCGAGCCTACTTCTACATGGCCACCTGCTACGAATCCTATCAGAGCAATGCCGGTAAGGAGCGCAGTCCGAAGAACTGGACGAGCCCGATGCTCACCAGCGACGTCTACCCCTTCTTCACCGACTGGGCCATCCGCATGCTGCTCCGCTGGTCGGCGCAGGATCCCGTCAGCGAGAAGGAACTGAAGCGCAACGAGGCCATCTACGCCATACAGAAAAACCGCAACCCATTCGTCGACTATCCAGGACTGGAGCAGTACATCTGGGGCAACGAAAAGGATGCGGCTTTCAGTTATGCCGAGTATGTAGAGCCTGTCACCACGGGCATCTCCGAGATCCGTCAGCCGAAGGCTCCCGCCAGCGACGGCCTCTACAACCTCAAGGGCCAGCGCGTGAAGGAGAAGCACCCCCGGAAGGGCATCTACATCCGCCGCGGCCGCAAGGTCGTTATCTGACGGTCAGCCACACGGCCTCGCCCTTGGCCTTGGCCTCGACGATCTTCCGCTTCAGGCGATGAACCCAGAGCCGCGAGTCGAGCACCTTGCCCACCTCGCGGTTCTTTCCCACGAGGATGCAGCCCTCCGTGTCTTCGGCGGTATTGCCCGCGTGGATGCGGACGCCCTGCCACTTGCGGTTGAAGTCGGGGCCGCCCAGCAGGATGGGCAGCCACTGCTGCATCTTCGGACTCCAGGAGATCACCACCGCGTAGCGCCCTTCGGGGATGGCCGAGCGCCCCTTCACCTTATACGCCCCGTGCTCATAGTCGCGCCAGGTCGGTTCCAGCGTGTCGCAGAAATAGCGCTCTGCCGTGCCGGTTGAATACTCATCGATTACCTCTTCGAGGATATAGAGCCTACCGATTGTGTAGGTCTTGCGTTTTGCTATACGTTCTAATATCAGTTCCATCGTTTAATAAAAATCCTTAATGTCACAAAGTCTAATGTCACAGAGTCTCACTTGAGAGTTTACGCCAGTGGTTGCGGTCGGTCTTCTCGATCCAACGGTCGCGATACCAGCGGGAGATGATTTTCCGCAGAGCCGCCTCACCGCAGAAGCCGCGCTTCAGGGCCCGCAGGTCATCCATCGTGAACACAGGCGCGAGTTGGTCGAAGACTGAGTGGTTCGAGCCGTATCGCTGGCACTCCTCCTGGGCATCCACGTACTGGCTCTGCAGGGTCTCGCCGAAGGCTTTCATCTGCTGCCCGAGGCAGTACTCGGCCATCATCAGCGCAAAGTCGAGGCAAGCCTTGCTTTCTTTCGGTGGTACGGGGGTACGCCCCCGACTATCAAGCAGATGGAAGACCACGCCGCAGCGGAAGCCGATGACGGCAGCACGCTTGCGATAGGTATCCTTCACGTGGTCGATGTCCTTGGCGGCCTCCACGCGCTTCTGCTCCACCCAGTCCTCGATGGCCTTACGGAGTCGAGGCGTATCTATCAAGCCTGAGAACGAACGCAGGCGAGTGACAGCCTCCTGAATGCGAGCCTCGTCCTCTGCCGAACGCCGACCGAACTTGGGCATCTTGGAGAAAGAAGAGTCGGGCATTTCCGACACGAGGACACGGCTGCTGAGTCCGTTCTCGATATTGTCGCTCCTGAAGCACTTCCGCATGGCCCCGTTCGTGCCCAGCATCGTCCAGTTGTAGGCGACCTTCACCACACCCGACTCTGCCTGATCCGAGTTGTAGTCCTGACCCCACTCACCCTTGTCGAACGAGAGGCGGTAGATGTCGTACTTCGACGACCACGATCCTGCACCATTGGTCTTGCGAAGCGTATCCAGTTCCTCGCCGAACGAGTAGAGCGTGTGCCCCTGGGCATTCTTCAGTCGCTTCAAGAGCGTCGAGCACGAGAC
>JAFUAK010000155.1 GCA_017460765.1 Prevotella sp.
CGCCTCGATCGTGGTCAGTGCCGGGCCACTATCGAGGCAGGCGGGATAGTCGCCCGCAAACTCGCCCTCGAACGAGAACCATGTGATGTGTTCCTTGTCGTCGCTGATGCCGTAAGTCACGTACTTGAAGCACCCTTCGGTGACGAAGCCGAACCACCGTGCGGGGTCGCCCTCGCGCTCCAGCTGTTCGCCCTTGCGGTACTCCACCATCTTGCCCTCGCGCTCGCAAAACTCGCGCAGCGCCTTGATGTCAATGCTATTTTTCCCGAATTTCTGTTCCATAAGTTAAAAGCGTAATATATATTCATCTTCTTCCTTGAAAGCGTTGCAGCGTTCCATGTAGTCGCGCATTTCCTCAAAGTTATCTCCACGGAGATTGTAGCTGAACAGCCGTACACGCTGGATGGCATTGATCAGCTTTTCTGGGTTGTCCTTTCGGGTGAGTTGGCGCAGTGCACTGAGATAGTCGGTGCGGAATACGGTGGGAATAATGACCTTCGACTGTCCGGCGGCTGTCAGTTCGGCATTCATCATGATGCGGGAGATGCGTCCGTTACCGTCGGAGAACGGGTGAACCTCGCTAATCATAAAGAGCATGAAGAGGGCACGGGCAAAGGGGTGACGCAAGGCGCTATAGACCTCGAAGCCTTTCTTCAGTGTTCCGCGAACCTGTTGGAAATTGACGAAATGGGTTTCGCCAGCGCGGTTGTTCTGTGTCTTGAACATGCCGGGATTGGCTTCTGGACGGGCAGACATCATCACGCGGTGACGATGCTGGAGGATGTCAAGCAGATGGTCGGGCGAGGTGGGCGTGATGGCCATTTCCTTTCGGTTGGAAACGATGTAATATGTGCCAAGTACGTCGTGACTGTCGGCATTGCGGGCAGGCATCGGGGTTCGGGTCTCGATAATCTGTCGGGCATCCTCCACCTCGAACTCCGTTCCTTCAATATAGTTGGAGAAATAACTCTCAAAGAAGGCAAAGTTGTTGTAGGCGGCATCCGTCTCGTTTGGCTCAGGGAAATTCTCAAACTCACGCTCGTTGAGTGCAGCCATTAGAATGCTGAAGAGCTTCAGTCGCTGACTGTCGAACGGCTCTCCCAAGGCACGGGCTTCGGCAACCGAGGAAGTGAGAATCTTCGAGGGCTTTGTGGAAAGGATGGCCCCGATGATGGAGTCCAGTTTCTTGAACTCGTCGGCCATGTCGAGCTGTCCGGCTATCTCGCGGGCTGTGTCGCGCAACTTGTTCAGTTCGTCCTCACCATTGGTCTGCAAGACTTTATCCAGTTTCTCTTCGATAACGTCCTGTGGCAGACACTTGGAAACGCCATCGCGGCTATAGCCTGTCTGTAGGTTTTCAAGATAGGCCCTGGCACTGCAAGACATGTACAGACCTCCCATGAAAGGATAATCGGCGGGAAGGGCTTTCTGACCTTCAAGCAGATGGATGGTAATGCCTGGCAACGATACTTTCTTCGTGTAATTATAGGTGAGGTAGATGTGTCCGTCGTTAGTGGGGCGGCACTCGAAGGCACTACGATGACTCATGACGGCATCGGGGTAGAGTTCGCCAAGGATGAAGAAGAGATTTCTGCGGATGATATTCTCTGGGGTGTCGTTGAGATTGGTAGTGTATATCTTCGTGGCAATCTTGACGAGACGGCCTTCTTTCTTCATCTTCGTAATGAAGTTGTTGGTTGTCTTGTCGGAAGAAGCCATTACGACTTCGTGATTCAATAGAG
>JAFUAK010000156.1 GCA_017460765.1 Prevotella sp.
CGAGGCCATGCGCCTCAGTGCCTCTGCCTTCGAGGCCGAAGATGCCAAGCAGAAGATTGCTAATGGCATCAAGGAAGAGAAATGGCAAAAGTTTGAAGCTGAGCACTTTCCCCAGAAGCAACGCTCATGGGGATGGATGCAGATAGCAGCGATGTTTATCGGTGTGTTGATGCTCTCTGGCATAGCCTACGCCGCCGTGCAGTTGGTACGACACGGCCAGGTTGGAGGAGATTTGCAATCCCCGACTCAGGAGGTGCGAATTTCTAATTCGCCCCAAATGCAGGGCAAGGCACTGTCTGCGGACAGTACCGCCCAGCCCGTCGTCTATGAAGATGCTGAACTTGCTACCATCGTGAATGATATCTCAACTTTCTATCAGGTTAAGCCCGTCTATAAGAAGGAGGACAGCAAGCATATCCGCCTCTATTTCACATGGGACAAGCATTCAAGCATAGACGACATCGTCGATACGTTCAACAAGTTCGAACGCATCCACATCACTCGTGAGGACAAGAAACTGATAGTAGAATAACCCAAGACCATACGAATATGAAAAAGATATTATTCACGGCATTGCTGTGTAGCCTTGCCCTGTGCCTCAACGCCCAGAGGATAACCCGCGACTATCAGAACGAGTCGCTGTCGAAAGTGCTCGAAGACTTGAACAGCGCCACGAGCGACTACACCATATACTTCATCTACGACGAACTGGAAGATTTTACCGTTACCACTCACTTCAGCGACCTACCTATCAAAGTGGCTATCCGCGAGGTTGTGGGTTTCTATCCGATGAAGGTGACCTATGACGACGACCGTATCTTCATTGAATGTACCCAGAAGGAAGATGCCAAGATGATAGGCCGAGTTGTCGATAGAAGCGGTCAACCCATAGAATTCGCCAATATCTCATTGCATAGCGCCACAGAAAACCATAACAATGATAAAAATTCCACATGCTTAAATGGTGGCGTGAGCAATGAGAATGGCGACTTCGTGATTCCCTGTCGGGAGAAGCGTGTTACGTTGAAAGTATCATATATAGGCTATAAGACTGTCATCCGCAATGTCGGTGTAGGCAACATCGGTACCATCACCCTTCAGCCTGAGACCTATATCATAAACGGCATCGAGGTGAAGGGCGAGATTCCCCAGTACAAGATGGCCCAGGGCGGTATAACGGTAGATGTGGAGCACTCCATCCTTCACGATGTCGGTACGGCTGATGACCTGCTCTCGATGATGCCACTGGTTCAGGGACGCGACGGCAAGTTCGAGGTGCTGGCCAAGGGCGAGCCAGAGATATACATCAATAATAAGAAGGTACGCGATGCCAGCGAACTGAAACAGTTGAAGTCGGCGGACATCAAGAGCGTCGATGTGATCACGGCTCCTGGTGCGAAGTACAACGCTGAGGTAAGTGCCGTCATTCGCATCAAGACACTGAAGACCCAAGGTGACGGATTCAGCCTGATGGCCACCAGCCAGACGTGGAAGAACAACAAGTGGAACAACTACGACGACCTAACGCTGAAGTATCGCACGGGCGGACTGGAGGCCTTTGCAAACATAACACTCGACAATGAACATTATAGCAACGACCAGCACATCGACCAGGAACTGCATATCAGCAAGGACATGTTTAACGCTCACCTGGATGCGCCCGTCCGTAGCAGTTGGACGGAGATGCTGTACAAGGCCGGGCTTAGTTACGACTTCAATGCCGACCATTCTGTTGGTTTGAGTTTCTCATCGCAGAAGCAGTTCTATCAGCATACATACGTCGACATGATGCAGAACTATCAGAAGAACGGCGGCTATTATGGTGATATCCGACTGATCATGGATGCAGGCCTGAAGGATAAACCCGTATGGGAACTGAATGTCTACTATGTGGGAAAGGTCGGCAAATTGGGCATCGACCTGAACGCCACCGTGCTGCGACGTGAATCTGAAGATCATCTCTTTGAGCAGGAGTTCAGCAGGGACTTGGGCGACCGGACCATCACCATCCAGAATAATGATGACAGAAGGATGGCTGCAGGAAAACTGGTGCTGACCTATCCCGTCTGGAAAGGGGAATTGAGTACGGGCTCAGAAGCGACATCCACGAAGAGTCTTGGCAGCAACTATAATGACGAGGGCATCATCCCCGCATCTGACAACGAGATGGACGAAAAGAATATCGCCGGCTTTGCCGAGTACGCCCTCCAACTGGGAGTGTGGCACCTGAATGCAGGTCTGCGTTTTGAGCATGTATCGGCTGATTATAGTTCGTTTGGCGTTTGGCAGGCAGAGCCCAGCCGCAATTATAACGACTGGTTCCCCAACCTCTCGGCAGCTTGGCAGAAAGGGAAATGGAGTGCACAACTGGCCTACAGCAAGCGTATTACCCGCCCTCCCTATCAGATGCTAAGTTCTGCGGTGGAGTACGACAGCCGTATGTTCTACCAAGGTGGTAATCCGTTGCTCCGTCCTTCTGTACGGAAGAGCATCGACCTGAATCTCACCTATTCGTGGCTGACCTTCGTGGCTGGCTTTACCCGTGAGAAGGACCTCTTCACCCATCTCGCTCAAGTGTATGACGAAGAGAAGGAGATTGCCATCTTCCGCCCCTACAACTTCGACCACCAGGACCGTGTATATGCCACCCTCGTCGCCTCGCCGAAACTTGGTTTCTGGCAGCCCACCGCTACGCTGCACTACTATCAGCAGATGTTTGATGCAGAGAAGTACTGCGCACCCAAGAAACTGAACAAGCCCGAATTCAGTTTCGACCTGAAGAGTTGGTTCGTCATCAATCCTACCACCAAGGCGCTGGTGCAGGCCAGCTATACGGGTAGCAACCATTGGGGATTCATGTATCGAGGCAGCAACTTCTGCGTGAACGCCCGACTACAGAAGACCTTCTGGCAGGGAAGACTCTCGGGAACACTATACGCCAACGACATCTTCGACACGATGAGGAATAAAGTCACCACCTATTATGCAATAGGACAGACCGCCCAGAACGATTATGGCTATAAACAATCGGTGGGACTGACCCTGAGCTACAACTTCAATGCCACCCGCTCGAAGTACAAGGGCACTGGTGCTGGTAACGACGAGAAGAACCGCCTGTAATACGAATAAAGCGGACAAAGCGGCCTCTGAGAATCGCGTGGCGGTCAGGAAACGGAATGTGGGCCGCAAATACGCAAGTTTTGAGGCGTTTGCGTAAGTCGTTGAGACTATGCGCGTTATAAAAAAGAGGCATCTTTCGGACTCCGAGAGATGCCTCTTTTCGAAGTAAAACAACTTGTTTTGCGATAGTTTCCCGTAAGGAAACTCCTACTTTGGTCGGAGCAAACCCAGGGTTTACTCCGTCCTAACTCCCCGAAAGTCCTATCCGGCTCCTGTTTTTTCCTATTTTGCCCGTTCTCTGCGATGCTTTTTCAGGCAACGAATCTTTACAATATCCAGAAAAAGAAAAAAAGACAAACTACACCAATGTTATCCGCCGGTATTTGTACGACAACCAATAACTGCGCTTCAATCCGTCTGAGAGGAAGGAGCGGTCTATCAGTTCCTTCACCAACAGGAACTCTGTGGCGAAGGTGTCAAGTTCACGCTTAACCACTCTCGCAGACAATCCTATACGCCGACCAAACTCCTCAAAGTCGTTACGACAAACAGTTCTGGTATCCGACAATTGCATCCCCTCCTTGAAAAGTCCTTTGTCTAACGCAAAGATGCGAGGCATACCCAGATGCAAACTGGTATTAATCAGATCGTAGGCCGGCGACAGATGATACTCGCCGTCGCCGCGATTGATCAGCGAGAAATTCTTCAAGTGCGCATCATCATTGAGCGTGAGATAGTTGAATACAACTATGCGGAAGAACTTCAATATCTCCACAGGAGCCGCCTTCACATATCTGCGAATGATATCGGCACACTCCTCGTAACTCAGGTTGCTATATTTGAAGTCGCTGCCTCCATTGGCATTGGTAAGACCAGCAAGCGACGCGAAGTCCTCTTGCTGATACTTCCGTCCGTCAGGCCCAACATCGAACCGACGACAAAGGTATGCCGCTTCGCCATCACGGAAGAAGCAGAGGGCGTTTGGTGCAGTCTCAATGTGATACACTTGCGAAGCCAACTGCATCGTCAGATGTTCATTGGCAGGACAGTATTTGCGCTCAAACAATGCGTAAGAAGATGGAGCAGGCTTCAGGATATAAGTGCCACGTTCACCGTCCAACGGTTTTACCAACTGATGCTGCGAATTAGCAATCAGGCTGGCTTTAGGCTGTACGCCAGAGAGGGAGATACGCCCTACGTTCCTCAAGTAGCCCTCACGATCGGAATCCTCATTGTTCGGACTATCAAAATCCAGGATATGGGATACTTGCTGCCCATCAAACAATAGTCTGAGAGCCGCAGGTGAATAAGTGGAGTATCCGTCCTGCAAGGTCGATGGACAAACACTTAATGCTTTCATACTCACATCGGTTTTACGGTTACGGCTCCTATCGTATCTGTCTGTGCTGTGGCCAGCATAATGCCGAAATCGTCGTTCTCGTCGATGTGCAGCAGCGTCGACTGGACCTGCCGATTGGAGCCTTCCGACAACATATTAAAGAAATAAGGAAAGAGATGGCCAGAATGATAGGACTCCCGACGAACAGGCATCGCCAGACAGACAGGCTCACCATCATAGCCTTCACGATACGTGAAAACATACTCCTTGGCATCCGTCTCTTGCAGGATGCCCGCTTCCCTGTCGTGAACATAAACCTTACACTGTCTCATACTCCAATTGCTTGATGTTTATATCCATCTGTAATCCCAACGTGTCGAGAATAGTCAGGAGCGTTGCTAACTGTGGGTTTCCCTCGCCTCGCTCTATAGCCACCACCGTATTGACAGCCACACCCGCCAGGTCAGCCATCGTCTGCTGATTCACTCCCAGTTTCTTTCGTCTCTCCCTGATGGCGTTCCCTATTTCCTGTTGTGTCATAATCCCAATATATTGCGATTTCGGTGCAAAGATAAGCAAAACTTTCCAAACGGAAGAACAAATTCGCAATAAATTGCGATTTTTATCAAAACAGTCACTGCTTCGATACTTAACTCAAGCCGTCATCAATTCCTTCGTGACCGCCCTGACCTCTTCCATCATCTCAAGGCAACGCTTGCGGGTAATGCGGATACTGGTGCCTACGGCTATCAAGTCTTCATCCGTAGGAAGGCCTTTAAAATTCACCATTGTGGCATGCTCTCCTAAAGTCTGGTCGTTCGTCAAGTCATAGGCTGGTGCCAGTTCCCACTTCCCCTCACGGCAGATAAAACTGAAGTTGCGGGCATGATCGTCATAGTTGCGGGCATAGTCGTTGAATACCATCCGGCGGAACTGCTGCTCTACGGCAGCAGGCGACTGGGTGAGATAGCCCGTCAACTGCAGCAAGGCGTAGTAATCCATCTTGGGGGGTGAGATCGGTTCGTTCAGCAGGGCACTGGCTGTTGCCACATGCAACCGTTGGCCGTACTTGTCAATATCAAACCGGCGCGTGGCGAAATACTTGCCCTCCATCAGTTTGAAGTCAGGCACCGTGATGCCAGCACGACGGGCGGCCTCATTATAACGATACTCGATGAGCCCGATATCCTTGGGATCGTAGGTATGTCGGAACTTAACCAGCCAATGGCCTTCTGCATCAGTAAAGATACACTTGGGGCGCACACCGCCAGAGTTGCCACTATTGAAGAACAGCACATCTGCGTGGTCATCTGTCTTTTCCGATAATACCTCTAAGGCCATTGCCTGCATCTGGTCGAGCGTGTCGAGCGATTGCTGCTCCATGACTTTTGTCTCTGGCACATAACGGAGTGCCCCCATGCCGCTGCTACCCACAATACTCAGCCGCTGCACAGGCGACAACCCCCAATAATCAATGCCTGATTTGCGCATTACCTTCTGAAGCAGGTACTCACCATAACCGCCGGGCAGACTGTCTTCGAATACGCCAAAGTTCCCACGGAAAGGTACATAGTCGGCAGTAAAGAGTCCTTCTTTCAAAGGCAGTTTCAAGGGGGAGATGGAAAAACCGTTAGAGAGCCACTCGCGGTCGTACTCAAACTGGCAGCAGGAGTTACTGCCCATCGACAGCATGCCTACCTTTCTCTGTCGATATATCACGCTTACAGCCAGGACCTCTTTCATCACACACCTCGCTTTCTGGTCTTGTTCTTATTGATTTCAAGCAACTCCTCCATTGTGTCATACTTGGGCTGGGCAAGCAGTTGCATGATCTCCTCGGAATAGCCTAAGGCCTTAGCCAACTTGACATACGACTCCAACGAGATTGCATGCTTGAGTTCAAACCGCTGAATGGATGAAGCAGGCACGCCGCTCATCTCTGCTAGACGCTTGGTGGAGATTCTCCGTTCCAGGCGCCGTGCCTTCAGATTCTCTGCTAACCGCTGCATAGTTACAGACAACGGATAGGGGTCAAAGACGTATTCGTTATGCACCATATTTTATGTACAAATCAAAGATTCTGCGTCTAACGCATCATATATTGTGCGCAAAGTTACGAATTATTTCTCAGACTGCCAAATAATCTGGACTTTATTTGTGCTTTGAAACCTTACAATCTCTTTCCGAACGTTAAATATTGGCATTTTTTGGGTTGAGCGATGCGGTTGTTCGGAGAAAAAACTTAATTTTGTAGTCGAAAAAGATAAGACATCTATGAGAGGTTACGTGATAGCAATACTGGGAATGATGGTATTAGGAGCATCGGCACAGACGGAAGCGACCGAGAGACATTTGCCGGCAATCTCTGTAGACACACTCCATCTGGAGAAACCTGAACTACTGCCGCAACTGCAGAAACCAGCCACAGACATTCGCCTGACGGATGGGAATGCGCCCATAGAACAGACACACCAACCACTCATCCCAACGATGGACATGTCGATCCCCAGATTCAGGCCGACTATGGATTTCAATCTCTGGAAAGGGGCAAGTCTCACGGTGAACGGCATGCAGCAGGCGATGCCAGGACTGATGGGCATTAACGCCGGCAACGTGACACTACGGCAGGACTTCGGGCGACTGCATCTGACGGCATCGGGCTTAGCCAACAAATACTGGATGCCTGGCATCAACTCGATGATGGGCCCCGTAGGCGTGCCTATACTGCATACCCAATGGGGCTTCGGCGGAACCCTGAGTTATGATGTCTCCCCAGCCTTTTCACTCCATGCCTTTGGTACCTATTACGCCACCAACCCCTTGGTTGGTGCCGCCATGAGTCCCTACATCAACACCACGAAATTCGGAGGCTTTGCTGACATCAGCATCAATAAGCACTTTGGCAGTTACGTCGGTGCAGAACGTTATGTCAATCCTATCTCTGGCAAGTGGACGACAGATCCCATCGTCACACCTTACATCAAAGTGGGCAAGCACAACAAGTCAAGGATAGAGTTCCCAGTCGGCCAAATCCTCAAGACGCTGATTTGGGGCGACCAGTATAATCCTATGCGCTTCAGGCCGCTGCCTCCACGCCAACACCCATAAAGAATGAAAGAAGAAAGACGATCATTCTACGAACGGCAGGCTGGGATTCTGACGGCAGAGATCAGAAAACTGAGGAAGCGGAACACGGGCTTTGCAGTCAGTGAACTCTTGACGTTTGGATTGGCGATAGCGGCTGTGGTGGCGTATGTGTCAACGGATACAGGCTACACCTTCCTATATATAGGATCCCTGATGCTCGTGGTTTATATCCTCATCAGACGGGCGGACATCAGCAACGCCAACCGCATCACGCAGCAGGAGTACAGGCGCAGCGTGTATCAGAAGGAACTGGCCTACCTCCGCGGCGACTTCAGCGGTTTCGAGGATGGGGTGCAGTATAGTGACCCGCAACATCCCTATACGTTCGATATGGACATCTTCGGACGGGACTCGCTGTTCAATCGCATCAACCGCACTATAACTTCGGGTGGTAGCGACAGGTTGGCGAAGGAACTGATGACGCTCGGCTGTGAGAACATCCAGCAACGGCAGGAGGCGATAAGAGAATTGGCCGATCAGGAGACGCTACGCTCGACGTTTCTTGCCTATGGGCAGAGGAAGACAATCAATACTTCGGAAATCCTGTCGGTACTCCACGGGATAGAACAGTCCACCCATGCTGGGGAGAGGCTGGGGGTGGGGGCAGCAATCCTTTCCACCATCGGCTTATGGATCGTCATCGTACTGGCCGTTGCAGACGTTATTCCCTCCTCCATCTCCCTGCTGTGGGTATTCCTCCAGTTCGGTATCGTCTTCGCATTGAACAATACCGCCTTCCGCCAGGCGAACAAGGCTGCAAACCGAATGTACAAAGAGTTACGTACATACGTTTCGTTGATTGAACTTATCACAAAATCCATGCTGACGGCAAGCGAGAGTCAGAGGATTATCGGCAGACTAAAAGGAGAGCAAGGCGACGCCTTGGAGTCTTTCACAAAACTACAACGCATCCTCGACGGTCTGGACCGTCAAGGCAATCCGCTCTACCGTTTCCTCTCAGATGCCTTCTTCTGCTATGACTTCTGGATTGTCCGACGGTTCCGCCAATGGCTGGGAGAGTATCTGCATCAGGTGGAAGACTGGATAGAGGTAGTCAGCCACTTCGACATGCTCGTATCAATGGCGACCTTCCGCTATAATGAGCCGACGGCAATAGATGCAGAGATTGTTGAGGCTGATTCTGTGGTATACGATGCGGAGGGACTGTGCCATCCCTTCCTCGGCGAACGGGCCGTCAGTAACGACTTCACGCTGCAAGACAATCACTACTATATCATCACAGGAGCAAACATGGCAGGCAAGAGCACCTTCCTCCGCACCATCGGCGTCAACTACATCCTTGCCCGCTGCGGTATGCCCGTCTTTGCCAAGCGTTTCAGGGCCTCACGCTTCGCCCTGTTCAGCAGCATGCGCACCACCGACGACCTGACGCAGGGCATCAGTTACTTCAATGCCGAACTGCTGCGACTTCAGTTGTTAATTGACTTCTGCCGCCATCAGCCACGCACGCTTATCATCCTCGACGAAATCCTGAAAGGCACGAACTCGCTCGACAAGTTGAACGGTTCGCGCCTCTTCTTGGAGTACATCCAGCAACTGCCCGTAACAGGCATCATCGCCACCCACGACCTCGCGCTCTCGAAGATGGCCGACGAACACCTCAACCGCTTCCACAACTACTGCTTCGAGATAGAGTTGAGTGACCAAGTCACCTACACCTATAAGATAACGGAAGGTGTCGCCCGCAACCAGAATGCCACCTTCCTCCTTCAGAATATTGTCTTATCAGAACATTTAAGTAACCTTGCGCTATAAGTTCAACACCACCCGTTCGAAGTATAAGGGCACTCCATTTGTCACCCAAGGCTATATAGCACCACACTACTTTTGCGATCGTGTGGAAGATATGACAAGTTCTTCGCTATATGGCTTCTGCAGCAATAAAATTTGACGGGCTTTTTTCTGGTTGGAAAAGCATACGGGGCGCATCCCTGCGCCCCGTATACTTTACTAACCAATTAAAACTAACAATAACCTAATCTTATGTATGAAAAAACTACTAAC
>JAFUAK010000001.1 GCA_017460765.1 Prevotella sp.
GACCAGGGCATCATGCTTGTGCTCGGTGAGAACATTGGAACGACCATTACTTCAAATATCGTGGCGCTCACGGCTAATGTACAGGCGCGAAGGGCTGCCTTTGCCCACATGTCGATCAACGTGCTGGGTGTGATCTGGGTGACCATTCTGCTCAAGCCTTTCTTCGCCGCCGTCTGCTCCTTTGTAGGCTTCGATCCCAATATGTCGCCCACAGAGCCCGACTTCGCCCTGAAGGCCTCCATGACGCTGGCCGCCTTCCACTCCGCCTTCAATGTCAGCAACACCGTCCTGCTCATCTGGTTCGTGCCTTACATTGAGCGTTTCGTATGCTGGGCCATCAAACCCAAGAAGGTCGACGAGGAAGAGGACTTCCGTCTGCACTTCATTACTTCAGGTATCATGAAGACTCCGGAACTCTCCGTGCTTGAGGCCCACAAGGAGATTGAGTCGTTCTCAGAACGTATGCAGCGTATGTTCGGCATGGTGCGCGAACTGCTCACCCTTTCGTCGAGTGCCGCCAACAAGGGCGATGCCAAGACGGGCGACTTCAACAAACTCTATACCCGCATCGAGAAGTACGAGGGCATCAGCGACAATATGGAACTGGAGATTGCGAAGTATCTTGATCAGGTCAGCGACGGCCATCTGGCCGACGAGACAAAGGCCAAGATCCGCGCCATGCTGCGTGAGATTTCCGAACTGGAGTCGATCGGTGACGCCTGTTTTAACATGGCCCGCACCATCCACCGCAAGTACAATGCCAAGGAGGATCATTTCACCGAGAAACAATACGACCATATCCACCAGATGATGGAACTGACCGACCAGTCGCTCACGCAGATGAATCGTCTGATGGGTGGACGCAAGGAGGCCTTCGATGTGAACCGTTCGTTCAACATCGAGCATGAGATCAACAACTACCGCAACCAGTTGAAGCAGCAGAACATCGTGGACATCAACAACCATGAGTACACCTACGCTGTGGGTACCATCTACATGGACCTCATCAACGAATGCGAGAAACTCGGTGACTACGTCGTCAACGTCGTCGAGGCCCGTATGGGTATCCGCTAAAGGTGAAGAGGTAAAAAGGTAAAATAATCCCCAAAACGTTTGGCGTTTTGGGGATTATTGTGTAATTTTGCAGCCGATTTGCAAAGTGCATATCAAGGGGTGCTGCCTATTGGCGGCTGAGATGATACCCTTCTGAACCTGATACGGGTAATGCCGGCGTAGGGATGGATAAGTATTCAAATCAACACGATGATCCCCTTTACATTGTTTAAAAGTTTAAAGGTAAAAAAGTAAAAGGTAAAGGTATGAAAAGATTCTTTTTAGGAATGGCTGCGTTGGTGTGCGCGGCGAGTGTGAGTGCACAGGACGGTATCGACTCCCTCCGTTCGGTGGAGTTGCAGGGCGTACAGGTGGTGTCTACCCGTGCCTCGAAGAAGACACCTGTGGCTTATTCGGACGTGAACAAAGAGCAGTTGAAGGCCGTGAACTTCGGACAGGACGTGCCCTATCTCCTGTCGTTGACTCCCTCGGTGACGATGACCTCCGATGCCGGTAACGGTATCGGCTATACCTCGCTTCGCGTGCGTGGTACGGATCCCTCGCGCATCAATATCACCGCCAACGGTATCCCGATGAACGATGCGGAGAGTGCCCAACTCTATTGGGTGAACATGGGTGACTTTGCTTCGAGTGTGCAGTCGATGCAGATCCAGCGCGGTGTGGGTACATCGACCAACGGTGCGGGAGCCTTCGGTGCCACCCTGAACATGCAGACGGAGAATATCGGCATGGAGCCTTACTTCGGACTCGACCTGAGTGCCGGCTCCTATTATTCGCATAAGGAAACGCTTCGCTTTGGCACGGGTTTGATTAAGGGGCATTGGGGCATCCAGGGTCGACTCTCGAACATTGGTTCGAAGGGCTATCTGGACCGAGCCTCTACCAAGTTGAACTCGTACTTCATCCAGGGCGGCTACTTCGGTGATAACACCGTGGTGAAACTGCTCACCTGGAATGGACAGGAAGAGACCTACCACGCCTGGAACTATACGTCGAAATACGAGCAGAGCCTCTACGGGCGCACCTATAATTCCTGTGGCGAGTATTACGACGAGCAGGGGAACGTTCATTACTACGACGGTCAGACCGATAATTACCATCAGCAGAACTATCAGTTGCTGTGGAACCAGCGCCTCATGCGTGAACTGAGTCTGAACGTGGCCGCCCACTATACCAAGGGTCAGGGCTACTACGAGGAGTATAAGACCAATCGGAAACTGGCCGAATATCTGGCACCCAACCCCGCGCTGGATTTTATGGATCTCTCAGACTATACGGGCAATTTCAAGAAAAAGAGCGACCTGATCCGACAGAAGAAGATGGACAACGACTTCTATGCCGTAGTGGCCTCACTGGTGTTCAACAACCGCGAGGGTATTGAGGCCACGGTGGGTGGTGGTTGGAACAAGTACGACGGCGACCACTTCGGACTGGTGAAGTGGGTGAAAAACCTGCCGTTTGTCTTCGTGAATCAGCCCGACTTCGAATACTATCGCAACAACGCGAAGAAGACCGACTGGAACGTGTATGGCAAGGTGAACTACGATTTCAGACCTGGCCTGAACGGATTCCTCGACCTGCAGTACCGCCACATCGGCTACCAGATGCAGGATCCTGGCGACTGGTATGGAGCCAATGCCGACGGTAAGATCGTCATCGATGACTCGTTCAACTTCTTCAACCCGAAGTTCGGCCTGAACTACGACATCACCCGTCATCATAAAGTCTATGCCTCTTATGCCATCGCCCACAAGGAGCCGACGCGCAACGACTACGAGGATAATGTCGGTACGGAACTGAAGGCTGAGCGCCTGAACGACCTCGAGGCCGGCTATAAGTTCCAGAGCGAGAAGTTCTCGGCAGGGGCCAACCTCTACTGGATGTCGTACAAAGACCAGTTCGTGTTGACGGGCGAACTGAACAGTATCGGTGAGGCTATTGCGCGTAACGTCGGTTCGAGTTACCGTCTTGGCATTGAGTTGGAGGCTGCGTGGAAACCCGTCGACTGGTTCCGTTGGGATGCCAATGCCACATGGTCGAAGAACCGTGCCAAGGACTGGGAAGTGACGCTAATGGACGGATCGGTGGAGAACCTTGGTGATACGCCGCTGTCGTTCTCGCCCGACTTCATCTTCAACAACATCCTGACCTTCGACTACAAAGGACTGAAGGCCAGTATCCAGAGCCAATATGTGGGCGACCAGTACCTGACGAACACGGGCTTCAAGAGTTACCAGACGCTTGATGACAATGGTCATCCGACAGATGTCAGCATGATGCTCGACGGACACTTCAATACGAATATCGACCTGAGTTATACCTTTGGTCTGAATCCACTCGGCGTAAAGGATATGACCCTCGGTGTGACACTCTATAATATCTTCTCGGCGAAGTACGACAACAACGGTTGGGCTGCCCCCGCCTTCGACAAGCAGAACGGCAAGGTGGTGGCTACCGGCTGGGATACCTCCGACCAGTATGAGGCCGGTTTCGCACCCTCGGCCCCGTTCAACCTGATGGTGCATCTGTCGATTAACTTCTAAGCGCATGGATTTCCTGGCAGCCCATTGGCTCGACATACTGACCACGATACTTGGCCTGATCTATATCTGGCTTGAGTATCGTGCGTCGATAGCACTCTGGATCGTCGGCATCATCATGCCCGCCCTTGACATCTGGCTCTATTGGCAGCACGGACTCTACGGTGACTCGGGCATGGCCTGCTACTATACGGCTGCCGCTATCTATGGCTATATTGCCTGGAAGTGGGGAGCGGGCGAGAAGAAAGAACTCCCGATTACCCACATGCCCCTTCCGAAGTATCTGCCTACCGCGGCGTTCTTCATCGTTGCC
>JAFUAK010000157.1 GCA_017460765.1 Prevotella sp.
CGTCCTTGTACTTTCGCACCATCTGATAGTAGTACTCGCCTTCTTTCTTATTATTCATTGCACTCAGTGTTTAAAATCCTGAGCGCAAAGGTAGGCATTAATCAACTCGCACGCAATACGGTAAAAATTGACTGCTTACTGACGTTTGGATGACTCGTGGAAAGCATTTCTTTCACCCGTGAGTATGGTTGATGTCTTTGCGTCTGCCAATTGTTAGGCAAAACGGCTGTGATGCTGCTAATAGAGTAATAGCAGGCCAGCGAAACCAGCGAAGCAGATCATGCGGATGGGGTTGATCTTCAGGTAGCCCGTGCCGAAGGCGGTGGCGAGGAAGAGGGCACAACTGATAAAGAACTGCCAGGGATTCTCCGTCGGCGTGGAGAAGTTCTCCTTGTTACAGAGCAGCAGGGTGGCAGCGGCGAGTAGACCGACGACGGCAGGGCGAAGGCCTATAAAGATAGACTTGACGAACCGTGTGTTCATGTACTTCATGAACATCTTACTGATCAGCAGCATCAGAATGAGCGAGGGCAGCACCAGGGCGAAGGTCGCCGTGGCGGAGCCGAGGATGGCCATCAGATTGCCGTAGCCGGCATTGTGGATGGCTGTGTAGCCGCAATAGGTGGCGGAGTTGATGCCGATGGGGCCGGGTGTCATCTGCGAGATGGCAACGATGTCAGTAAACTCAGCCGTCGAAAGCCAGTGATGATTCTCCACCGTCTCGTGCTGGATGAGCGAGAGCATGCCGTAGCCGCCACCGAACCCGAAAAGCCCGATCATGAAGAATGTGTAGAACAAACTGAGAAATATCATATATCCTTACTCCTTTACTCCTTTACTCCTTTCTCCTATCCTCCCATAGAGATAGCCCGCGATGCCGGCTATGATAATAATATAAATAGGTGAGACGCCGAGTGCCCAGATGGCGAGGGCGCAGACGACGGGAATCCAGCAGTTGGTCCAGCCGATTTTCGCGCTCCGTCCGAGATTGAAGGTGGGTACGGCAATAAGAGCCACCACTGCCGGACGGATGCCCTTGAAGATGGCCTCCACGACGCGGTACTCCTTGAACTGCTTGAAGAACACGGCGATAGCCAGGATGATGAGGAAGGAGGGCAGGGCAGTGGCGAGACACGTCGTAACGGCCCCGCGCACCCGCCTGAGTTTGTAGCCGATGAAGATGCTGATGTTGATGGCGAACACACCCGGACAACTCTGGGCGATGGCCATCAGGTCGAGCAATTCTTCCTTCGAGAGCCACTTGTGGTTGTCCACCACTTCCTTCTCGATCAGCGGAATCATCGCATACCCTCCTCCGATGGTGAAGAGTCCCATGCGGAAGAAGGTCTTAAACAATTCACAATTCATAATTCACAATTCACAATTGACAGTGCTTATAATTGTGCATTATGCATTGTGCATTTCTCAATCCATTTACGGGCGTTGACGAATGCCTCGATCCACGGTGTCACCTCGTCGGCCTTGCGGTTGGCAGGATACCAGGCATTCTGCCAGGGGAAGAAGGCGCGCTCCAGGTGCGGCATCATACAG
>JAFUAK010000158.1 GCA_017460765.1 Prevotella sp.
CTGTATGATGCCGCACCTGGAGCGCGCCTTCTTCCCCTGGCAGAATGCCTGGTATCCTGCCAACCGCAAGGCCGACGAGGTGACACCGTGGATCGAGGCATTCGTCAACGCCCGTAAATGGATTGAGAAATGCACAATGCACAATGCATAATGCACAATTATAAGCGCTGTCAATTGTGAATTATGAATTGTGAATTGTTTAAGACCTTCTTCCGCATGGGACTCTTTACCATCGGAGGAGGGTATGCGATGATTCCGCTGATCGAGAAGGAAGTGGTGGATAACCACAAGTGGCTCTCGAAAGAAGAGTTGCTCGACCTGATGGCCATCGCCCAGAGTTGTCCGGGTGTGTTTGCCATCAATATCAGCATCTTCATCGGTTACAAACTCAGGCGGGTACGCGGAGCCGTTACGACGTGTCTCGCCACTGCCCTGCCCTCCTTCCTCATCATCCTGGCCATCGCCGTGTTCTTCAAGCAGTTCAAGGAGTACCGCGTCGTGGAGGCCATCTTCAAGGGTATTCGTCCGGCGGTGGTGGCCCTCATCGCAGTGCCAACCTTCAATCTCGGACGGAGCGCGAAGATCGGCTGGACCAACTGCTGGATTCCCATCGCCTGCGCCCTCGCCATCTGGGCTCTCGGCGTCTCACCTATTTATATTATTATCCTATCCGGCATGGGGGGCTATCTATACGGGAGGATAGGAGTAAGGAGTAAAGAAGTAAAGGAGTAAGGATATATGATATTTCTCAGTTTGTTCTACACATTCTTCATGATCGGGCTTTTCGGGTTCGGTGGCGGCTACGGCATGCTCTCGCTTATCCAGCACGAGACGGTGGAGAGTCATCACTGGCTTTCGACGGCTGAGTTTACTGACATCGTCGCCATCTCGCAGATGACCCCCGGCCCCATCGGCATCAACTCCGCCACCTACTGCGGCTACACGGCCATCCACAATGCCAACTACGGCAATCTGATGGCCATCCTCGGCTCGGCCACGGCAACCTTTGCCCTGGTGCTGCCCTCGCTCATTCTGATGCTGCTGATCAGTAAGATGTTCATGAAGTACATGAACACACGGTTCGTCAAGTCTATCTTTATAGGCCTTCGCCCTGCCGTCGTCGGTCTGCTCGCCGCTGCCACCCTGCTGCTCTGTAACAAGGAGAACTTCTCCACGCCGACGGAGAATCCCTGGCAGTTCTTTATCAGTTGTGCCCTCTGCCTCGCTACCGCCTTCGGCACGGGCTACCTGAAGATCAACCCCATCCGCATGATCTGCTTCGCCGGTTTCGCTGGCCTGCTATTACTCTATTAGCAGCATCACAGCCGTTTTGCCTAACAATTGGCAGACGCAAAGACATCAACCATACTCACGGGTGAAAGAAATGCTTTCCACGAGTCATCCGAACGTCATCTACGATCCGTGCTGATAATCCCTTTCATAGGATGGGGATTATCAGCACAGGTCGTGGGAAGCATTCCTTTCACCCGTAGAGACTATCAGCATAAAAATTTAAATTTTAAAGGATTTGCTGCCATACTGCCACTAACCTCTGAAAACCATAGTGTTTAAAGGGATCTCAGAGTGGTGGCAGCAAACAGGTTAGTGGCAGCAAAGCCCCAAAAACCACCTATTATTGCAAAATAAGGGCGGGTTATTTTGCAATAAGGGCAGGTTATTTTGCAATAAGGGCAGGTTATTGCTTACAAGATTGCCTATTCTTCCCAACGGAAGACGGCACCATTGCGGCGGGCGGGGTCAGAGCCGGGGAAGTCCATCGAATAAGGGCTGCCCGTAGTGGGACTCTTACCGATGTAGCGATGAGTGCGCATTGACATGAGCATGAACTCATGGTTCAGGTAGTCCTGCCACATAAAGACCTCGGCCTTCGACTCGTCTGCCGTCAGGCGCACATCGCCAGCGATGCCGTAGCCCGCACAGAACACGTAGCGACCGTCTTCACACTGCAGGATGACCTGGCCCTGGCCCTTGTCGATGATGCGGAAACGAGTCTGGGGAGTGCGATTGTCTGCCTCCGTATCATAGAGCAGACCATGAGGAAGGGCGATGGCGGGCTTCTCCGTCGCGAGGTTGATGATACGAAACGTTTTGCCGTAAGGGATGTTACCACTGCGATCTGCCTGCGGCTCCTCGACGGTGAAGTTGTCGAACTCGGCATAGCCGCCCTTCTGGCCTTTGTAGTTAAAGGCGAAGAGCGCGTGGCGCGAACCCTGGAAGGTGATGAGTTGATAACTGAGCGGCATCTCGCGGCCCATCTGCTGATAGGTTGTGCCGTCGAGCGAATATTCATAATGGGCACGGTCGTGGTCGAAGTCGCCCACCATGCGGAGGTAGATTTTAGAGGAGAGTGGAGAGTGGAGAGCGGAGAGAGAGATGTCTGTAGTGTCGTTGGTGGCCTGCTCGAAGCAGCGGAGCATCAGCGACTTGCCGTCCTTGACGATGCCAATCCAGGAGCAGGGCACATTGATGTTGCCGAGACCAGCGACATCGCCGTCCTTCATGCCATTGGTGTAGAGTTCAACGGTGGCAATGCTCGTCGGGCCGATGACGCGCTGGGTGAGCGTATTGCGGGCCCACATCAGTTGTTCAGCAGGCATCGACTGCAGGCGCAGGCGGCCGTTCTTCAGCGCCCATTTCGAATCGTCAGGATTGTGGTTCCACTGCCAGATGGGCTTTAGTTTTTTCGAGGAAGGAGGAAGGAGGACGGAGGAAGGAGAATATTCAAAATTGTCACAACGATCATAAGGAGCACGAGGAGTAATCTCCTTCCTCCGTCCTCCTTCCTCCTTCCTCGAGATATTTGGCTTGAACCAGGTACGGGGGGCACGGCCGAGGTTCCCTTCGAGGCCCAGCATGGGCCAGCCGTCCTTCCAGGTGATGGGAGCGAGGGTGACCGTGCGGCCGATGCTGTGGAAATCCATCATCAGCAAAGCCCACCACTGGCCGTTCTGATCCTCCACGATACCGCCCTGATGGATGTTCGTGCAGGCGGTCGCATCCCTGTCGGCCTCGGGGATGCCGAACTTCGTGCCGTCTTCACCGATGCGATACTTCGAGCGCGGCACCTGCGTCAGCGAGGCAGCATGGTAGCCAAAGGTCTCGTCGGCGGTGATGGTAATCGTCTCGTAGGGCCCCCAGATACTCTTCGAACGGGAGCAGAGGGTGCGCCCATTGGGCATATAGTCGGTGGAGATGAGATAGTACATGCCACCTATCTTATATATATGATGGCCCTCGCCGACAGCATTGCCCTCAGGGATGATGGTGCGCTCCGTCTCCTCGATGGGGCCGCTCATATCGGGCTTCAGTTCGGTGCACTTCACCTCACCATAGCCATGGATGGCGTATATCTTCCCGTCGTCATCGAAGAGCACGCTGAGGTCGTAGATGCGTCCCTGCATGTTATGGTGCTTCCACGGGCCGCGGATATCCTTGGCGGTATAGCACTGTAGGCCCTTGCCGTTGATATTGGAGAAGAGGTAGAACTGTCCATTGGCATAGCGGATGGCGGGTGCCCAGATGCCCTGGCCGTAAATCTCCTTGTGGTTCTTCAGCGAGAAAGCATCATCATCAAAGTCGAAACGGTCGAAACAGTAGGAGATGTTCTCCCAGTTCACGAGGTCCTTCGAGTGCAGGATTACCAGACCCGGCACAGCGTGCATCGTGGTGCCGGCCAGATAGTAATCGTCGCCCACGCGGAGGATGTCGGGGTCGGAGAACTCGTCGTAGAAGAGCGGGTTCGTATAGGTGCCGTTCCCGTTATCAGCCGTCCACGACTGGGCAGAGGCGGTGAGAAGTGAGAAGTGAAGAGTGAAAAGTAGGATCAGTAACTGTTTCATGCCTGCTTATGTTTTACTTCACAATGATCTTCTTACCGTTCTGGACGTAGATGCCCTTGCGCTGCGGTGTGGTGACACGACGGCCCTGGAGGTCGAACAGCGAGCCGTCGGCCTCAGCCTTGCTCTTGATGGTCTCGATGCCAGAAGGCAGGTCCTCGTACTTATAGCCCCAAATGGAGATGCCGCTGGTGCGGGTGCCGGTGAAGGCAGGCACTTTGGTGTCCTGCTTCTCCATCGTCTGCTCCACCATCACACACTTATAAGTGAGTTTGTTCAGAGTGATGGTAATATAACTGGTACCCTCTACGACAGCCCATTTGTTGTCGCTGCCCGTCCCTGTCACGTCACCTGTGATACTGCCGTCGGCATTCAGTTCTATATCTACGGGCTTGGCGGCCTCCTTCTTGGTGTGGTCGAGTTTGTACTTGTGTGTCAACAACTTATACTTACCGGGAATCTGACTGGTAGGAATCTGCTGCGTCGAGGCGATGTCAGCACTCTTCACCTCCTCACCAGTGTACTCAAACGGTGCTGCCACCAGCCAGCCGTCTTCATTCTGGAACACCTGATGCACGCGCACCTCATGTTCCTCACCACGGTTCTGGAATCGGGTGTGGTA
>JAFUAK010000159.1 GCA_017460765.1 Prevotella sp.
CGTTCCGGACGGATGCAGATGATCTCACCCCAGTCCTCCATGCGCTCAATCAGTTCCAGTTGCTTGTTGTAGGCTTCCACATGATGACTCAGGGCCACCCGCAAACGGGGATATTCCCCATAGAACAGACGGGGAATCTTGAAGTCAGGTTCACTTGAACGGAATCCACGGTTCCTGGTGAGTATCACTACGTTAGGCGAATAGCCCTTGTCGATGGCTCGCACCACGGGAATGGAATCGACGATACCACCGTCGAGCATCGGAATCCCGTCGACGTATGTAATCTGCGCCACATACGGCAGCGAACTCGATGCCTTCACGATGGCCGTCATACGCTTGGTATCCTCCTTCTCCGTCAGGTATTCGGCACGGCCTGTCAGACAGTTCGTCGTCACCACCTCGTAGACCGTCGGATTCCTGCGATAGGCATCATAGTCGAAGGGCACGATTTCGTTGGGGAAACGTTCGTAAAGGATATTCGGGTCGATGATGCTGCCCTTGGTGAGCAGACTCTTCAGGGAGATGTAGTCATACTTACGCAGCATGTCGATGTTCGAGTACCGGGCACGGCGGGGCTGACGGCTCATATACGACAGACCGTTACAGGCACCGGCCGAGACCGCTACGACGTAGGGGAAGTAGAGTTCGTGCTTCATAAAGGCATCGAGAACCCCTGAGGTAAAGACACCTCGCATGCCTCCACCCTCTAAGACCAGTCCTGTTTTTCTACCCAACTGCATAAATATTGCAAAAATTTTCTGCAAAGGTAATGCAATTTAATAAATAATGTGTATCTTTGCAGACAATTTGACTAATAATAACGAAAACTTGACAAATGTTTAGCAAGGAAACCTATATCAAACGCCGCGCAGAACTGAAAAAACTCGTAGGCAATGGCGTGATTGTCTTGTTCGGTAACAACGAGGCCCCCGCCAACTATCCCGCCAACTCGTATGCCCCGATGCGCCAGGATTCTTCATTCCTGTACTACTTCGGACAGCACCGCGACGGACTGGTGGGCGTGATCGACATCGACAACGATGAGGAATGGCTCTTCGGCGACGACATCGACGTGGAAGACATCGTGTGGATGGGCTATACCCCGTCTGTGGCCGACCTCGCTGCTGAGGTTGGCATCACCAAGACCGCCCCGATGAGCGGGCTCCGTCCCGTATGTAGTCGTGCCACGGCTACAAACAGACCGATCCATTTCCTCCCCCCCTACCGCCATGATACGAAGATCCAGATCATGGATCTGCTGGGCATACATCCCGGCGAACAGAAGGAGAAGGCTTCCCTCCCGCTCATCAAGGCCATCGTCAAGATGCGTTCCACGAAGGAACCGCAGGAAATTGAGGCCATCGAACGGGCCTGTGAGGTGGGCTATGCCATGCACACGACGGCCCAGTTGCTGATCCGCCCGGGCATAACGGAACGCTTCATCGGCGGACAGGTCGACGGTGTGGCACGCAGTCTGGCACAGGGTGTCAGTTTCGCCACCATCTTCTCCCAGCATGGTGAGATCATGCACGGCAATCCTTCGGATGCCAAGTTGGAGGCCGGACGCCTGGCTCTCTGCGACGCCGGTTGCGAACTCGACGACTATTGCTCGGACAACACCCGTACGATGCCTGTCACGGGTAAGTTCGACCAGCGCCAACGGGAAATCTACTCGATCGTGGAGGCCTGTCACGACTATGTGCTCGACGTGGCCAAGCCCGGTGTGAAATATGCCGACGTCCATTTCGCCGTCTGCCGTCTGATGACGGAGCGCCTGAAGGAACTCGGCCTGATGAAGGGCGATACCGACGAGGCCGTGGCTGCCGGTGCCCACGCCATGTTCCTGCCCCACGGACTGGGACACATGATGGGCATGGACGTGCACGACATGGAGGGACTCGGACAGATCTATGTCGGCTTCGACGAAGAGACGCGACCCAACCTTGAGCAGTTCGGCACCAACTGTCTGCGCATGGGCCGACGACTGGAGGAAGGCTTCGTCGTCACCGACGAACCGGGCATCTACTTCATCCCCCATCTCATCGACCTCTGGCGAAAGGAAGGCCACTGCAAGGAGTTCCTGAACTTCGACAGACTTGAGACCTACAAGGACTTCGGCGGCATCCGCATCGAGGACGACCTGCTGATCACCAAGGACGGTTGCCGCTTCCTCGGCAAGCAGCGCATCCCCTACCACCCGGAGGAACTCGAAGCCTTCATGGAAACCAACAGAGAATAAATAGTCTAATTGTAAATAGTTAAATTGTAAAATGAAGAAGATTTTAACTTTCGCACTCATGGCGATGATCGCCCTCAGTGCATCGGCTGCCAAGAAGAAGGAAGCCGCCAAAGACGCTAACAAGCCCGTCTTTACCACCATCAAGGAGAACCCCATTACCAGCATGAAGGACCAGAACCGCTCGGGTACCTGCTGGGACTACTCCACGCTTTCCTATTTCGAGGCCGAGATTCTGAAGGCCACCGGCAAGACCTACGACCTCTGCGAGTCGTTCATTGCCAACAAGACCTACATGGACCGTGCCATCCAGGTGGTGCGCTACCACGGTGACTGCCAGTTTGCACAGGGCGGTTCCGCAGAGGACGTGCTCGCCACACTGAAGACCTGGGGTATCTGTCCCGAAAACGCCATGCCCTTCCCCGGCTCACTCTACGGTGACTCCCTGAACAACTTCAACGAGTTCTTCTCCGTGCTGGAGCCCTATGTCGGAGCCGTTGCCAAGAGCAATGCCAAGAAACTCTCCGGCGCCTGGAAGAACGGTCTGCAGGGCATCCTCGACGCCTACCTCGGCAAGTGCCCCGAGAAATTCACCTACGAGGGCAAGGAGTACACCCCGAAGTCATTCATGGCTTCCCTCGGCATCAACCTCGACGACTATGTAAGCATCACCAGTTACACCCATCATCCCTTCTACACGACCTTCGCCGTGGAGGTACAGGACAACTGGCGCTTCCCGCAGAGTTATAACCTGCCGATGGATGAGATGATGCAGATCATCGACAATGCCGTGGAGAACGGCTATACCGTAGCCTGGGGCGGTGACGTGTCGGAGCCGGGCTTCACTCGTCAGGGTCTGGCATACGCCGTTGATGCCAAGGCCACTCAGAGCCTCGCCGGCAGCGACATGGCCCGCTGGCTGAAACTGACCGCCGAGAAGCGCCGCAGCCTCATCGACTCCCTGGGCTGCACCGTACCCGAGGTCGTACCCACACAGGAGATGCGCCAGGAGCGTTTCGACAACTGGGAACTGACCGACGACCACGGCATGCACATCTACGGCATCGCCAAGGACCAGAACGGCAAGGAGTACTACATGGTGAAGAACTCATGGGGTGAGACCGGTGACTACAAGGGCACCTGGTACATGACCAAGGCCTTCATCGCCGCCAACACGATGGACTTCCTGATCAACAAGAACGCCATCCCCGCTGAAATCCGAAAGAAACTCGGAATTTAAGCAATTTAATATAAAATTAATAAAAAAAGGCATAATCTGTTAAATTTTCAACAGATTATGCCTTTATTTCATTTTTTATTCGTACCTTTGGGCGCTATATTGCCATAATAGTGCTTATAGCCACCGAAGCGACAAGAATAAAAAATAAATATATTAATGCATTTCAAATGGAATTACGAACCACCTACATCAGAACGACAGACGGCAGCTAAGGAGTTGGGAGAGAAGATCGGCATGAGTCCGATCCTCGCCGACCTGCTCATTCAGCGCGGCATCAAGACGGAGAGTGCGGCCAAGCGATTCTTCCGCCCGATGCTAAACGAACTGATAGACCCGTTCCTGATGAACGACATGGACGTGGCTGTCGACAGGCTGAACGACGCCATGGGACGCAAGGAACGCATTATGGTGTACGGCGACTACGATGTCGATGGATGTACGGCGGTGGCTTTGGTGTATAAGTTTCTGCAGCAGTTCTATTCCAACATTGAATACTACATTCCCGACCGCTACGAGGAGGGCTATGGCATCAGTATCAAGGCGTTGGACTACGCGGCAGAAAAAGGTATCAAACTGATTATCGTGCTCGACTGCGGCGTGAAGGCAATCGACGAGATTGCCTATGCCAAGTCAAAGGGCATTGATTTCATCGTGTGTGACCATCACGTGCCCGATGAGGAACTGCCACAGGCCGTGGCGGTCCTGAATCCCAAGCGTGAGGATTCCACCTATCCCTTCAAGCATCTCTGTGGCTGTGGCGTAGGATTCAAGTTCATGCAGGCCTTTGCCAAGAACAACGGTATCCCCTTCTCACGGCTCATCCCCCTGCTCGACTTCTGTGCAGTAAGCATCGCAGCCGACATCGTACCCATCATGGGCGAGAACCGCATCCTGGCCTTCCACGGGCTGAAGCAACTGAACCAGAGCCCGTCGGTTGGCCTGAAGTCCATCATCGAGATCTGCGGACTCACGGGACGCGAGATTACCATGAGCGATATCGTGTTCAAGATCGGTCCCCGCATCAACGCCTCCGGACGCATGCAGAACGGCACCGAGGCCGTAGACCTGCTTGTGGAGCGCGACTTCGACAAGGCGCTGGCCGAGGCCAACCACATCAACGAGTACAACGAGCAGCGCAAGGACGTGGACAAGCAGATGACCGAGGAGGCCAACCAGATCGTGGAGAAACTCGAGAGTCAGAAGCACCACGCCAGTATCGTGCTTTACGACGAGAACTGGAAGAAGGGTGTCATCGGCATCGTGGCCTCCCGCCTGACGGAACTCTACTACCGTCCGACAGTGGTGCTCACCAAGTTCAACGGCATTGCCACGGGCTCTGCCCGCAGTGTGGCCGGCTACGACGTGTACGATGCTATCAAGAGTTGCCGCGACCTGCTGGAGAATTTCGGCGGCCATACCTACGCCGTCGGTCTCTCACTGAAAATCGAGAACATCCCCGAGTTCCGCCGCAGGTTCCAGAAGTACGTCATGGAGCATATCCAGCCTGAACAGATGGAGGCGACACTCGACATCAACGCCGTCATCGACTTCAAGGACGTCACCAAGAAACTGCATAACGACCTGAAGAAGTTTGCCCCTCACGGTCCCGACAACCCCAAACCGCTGTTCTGCACGCGTAATGTCTACGACTACGGCACGTCGAAGGTGGTGGGTCGTCAGCAGGAACATATCAAACTGGAACTCGTCGACTCGAAGTCGAGCAACGTCCTCAACGGCATTGCCTTCGGACAGAGTGAGTCTGCCCGCTATATCAAGTCGAAGCGCTCGTTCGACATTGTCTACACGGTTGAAGACAATATCTACAAGCGCAGCGAGGTGCAGTTGCAGATAGAGGACATCAAGCCGAGTGAGACGGATTCTTAAGCAATACTGGGGCTATGATGACTTCCGTGGCATTCAGCAGGAGATCATCGAGTCCATCGCCAGTGGCCATGATACACTGGGACTGATGCCCACGGGTGGCGGCAAGTCCATCACCTTCCAGGTGCCTGCACTGGCTCAGGAAGGCACGTGCATCGTCATCACCCCGCTCATTGCCCTGATGAAGGACCAGGTAGACAATCTCCGCCGTCTGGGCATCCGTGCCGCCGCCATCTACTCCGGCCTCACCCGCGAGGAAATCATCATCACCCTGGAGAACTGCATCTTCGGCGACATCAAGATCCTGTATGTCTCGCCGGAGCGCCTGGCTTCCGAACTTTTCCAGACGAAACTGCGTCACATGCACGTGAGTTTCATCACCGTCGACGAGGCCCACTGCATCTCCCAGTGGGGCTACGACTTCCGCCCCTCCTACCTTCAGATAGCCGGTATCCGCAAGCAACTGCCGGGTGTGCCCGTGCTGGCGCTCACCGCCACCGCCACGCCGCAGGTCGTCGAGGATATCCAGACAAAACTGGGTTTCCCTTCGGAAGCCCACGTTTTCCGGATGTCATTCGAGCGCAAGAACCTTGCCTACGTCGTGCGCAATGCCACCGACAAGCGCGAAGAACTCATCCACATCCTCAACAGCGTGAAAGGCTCCGCCATCGTCTATGCCCGCAGCCGACGGCGCACCAAGGAGATTGCCGAAATACTCTCCGAGGCGGGCATCTCCGCCACCTTCTACCACGCCGGTCTCGATGCCGCCGTGAAGGATGAGCGGCAGCAGGCCTGGCAACAAGGACAGGCCCGCGTGATGGTGGCCACCAACGCCTTCGGCATGGGCATCGACAAGTCCGACGTACGACTCGTCGTCCACATCGACTGTCCCGACAGTATCGAGGCCTATTTCCAGGAGGCCGGCCGTGCCGGTCGTGACGGTTTCAAGGCCTATGCCGTCTTGCTCTACAACAACGCCGACGAACGCAAGTTGCAGAAGCGCATCGCCGACACATTTCCTGAGAAAGACTACATCCGACAGGTCTACGAGCACCTCGCCTACTTCTACCAGATCGGCGTCGGCTCCGGCTATAACCACACCTTCGAATTCAACATCGACAAGTTCTGCCACGCCTTCCGCCATTTCCCCATCCAGGTAGACTCGGCCTTGAAGATCCTCAGCCGGGCGGGCTATATCGAATACACGGAAGAACAGGACAACCAGGCCCGCGTGATGTTCACTCTCAGCCGCAACGACCTATACCGCCTGGAGAACACTTCCGCTAATGAGGAAAAGATCATCACGGCCCTGCTGCGTAACTACGGCGGACTCTTCACCGACTACAACTATATCGACGAGAGTTTCATCGCCCAGCAGACGGCCCTCCAGCCCCATCAGGTCTACATGACCCTGAAGAGTCTGAGCGAGCGCCATATCCTGCACTTCATTCCACAGAAGAAGACACCCTATATCCGCTATACCCAACGTCGCGAGGACATGGAGCACGTGCAGTTGCCGCCCACTGTCTATGAGGAACGGAAGGAACAGTTCAGCCGGCGCATCCAGGCCATGATAGGCTACGCCACGGAAGACCAGGTCTGCCGCAGCCGTCAACTGCTGCGCTATTTCGGCGAGGAGAACGACCACGACTGCGGCCAGTGCGATGTCTGTCTGAGCCATCGTCCGCAGGGAAAGGTGTCGGAGCCCCGTCTCAACACGGCCATGGAGCAGATCCTGGCCCTGCTCAACGACGGCAGGCCCCACCCCGTTACAGACTTGCGCGGCATCCAGTTGCCTACCGACGAACTGGATGCCGCGCTCGAATATCTTCTTCAGGAAGAGTATATCCGTCAGACCGACGGTCTCCTAATCTCTAACCACTAGAACTCCAACTTCAGTTGGCGTTCGTCTTCATCATCATGCTCATGACAATAACTGCTGCCGTCGAAACAGTGCGTGCAGACACGGCACTTCGGCAAGCCGATGCTCTCCACCAGCGACTCCAGTTTGGCGAACTTCAGCGTGGTCAGACCCAGGCGTTTGGCAATCTCGTCCACCATCCGCTTGTACTCGGGTGAGTCGGTCGTGGCATATTTATCGAGGTTCTTCTTGTCGTCACCCTCAAAGTCCTTGATGATGCGGCGCGTAATCAGTTCCATGTCACTCTTCGAGGAGGTGAAGCCGATGAACGGACAGCCGTAGACCAGCGGCGGACAGGAGATACGGCAGTGCACCTCCTTGGCACCGTATTCGAAGAAGGTCCTCACGTTGTCCTTCAACTGCGTACCGCGCACGATGGAGTCGTCGCAGAACACGACGCGCTGATCCTTCAGCAGCGAGGGATTGGGAATGAGTTTCATCTTCGCCACCAGCGCACGGCGCTCCTGGTTGCCCGGTGTAAACGAGCGCGGCCACGTCGGCGTGTACTTCAGCACCGAACGCTTATAAGGCACGCCCTTACCCTCGGCATAGCCCAGCGCCATGCCGACTCCGGAGTCGGGTACGCCACAGACGCTGTCCACCTCCGTGTCGTCTATCTCACCCATCTTCTTACCGTTGGCCTCGCGCACGGCCTCCACGTTGATGCCGTTGTAGTCGGAGGCGGGAAATCCGTAGTACACCCAGAGGAACGAACAGATCTGCTCGCGCTTGAAAGGCTCCTGCAGCACCTCCATCGAGTCGGCGGTCAGAAGAACGATCTCGCCGGGACCGAGGTCACGCACACGGTGATAGTCCAGGTTCGGGAAACTCGTCGTCTCACTCGACACGGCGTAGGCCCCGTCTTTCCTGCCTATTACGATCGGCGTACGTCCGAGGAAGTCGCGGGCGGCGATGATGCCCTTCTCCGTAAGGATGAGCATCGAGCACGAGCCCTCTATCTTCTTGTATACCAGATTGATGCCTTCCACGAAGGAGCGGCCCATATTGATGAGCAGTGCCACGAGTTCCGTCTGGTTGATATTGTTGGCCGAGAGTTCACTGAAGTGCATCCGGCGGTCCAGCAGTTCCTGCGCGATCTCCGGCAGGTTGTTGATCTTCGCCACCGTCACCACGGCGTAGCGCCCCAGGTGAGAGTTCACGATGATCGGCTGCGGGTCGGTGTCACTGATCACGCCGATGCCCTGATTGCCGGAGAAGTCGTCCAGTTCGTCCTCGAACTTCGAACGGAAATAGTCCCGTTCCAGATTGTGGATCTTACGACTGAAGCCTTTCTCCTCGTCAAAGGTCACCAGACCGGCGCGCCGTGTTCCGAGATGTGAGTTATAGTCCGTGCCGTAGAACAGGTCGTTCACGCAACATTTCGTACTGATGGTTCCAAAGAATCCTCCCATAAAGTCTTATATAAAATAATAAAGGAATGAGGCAATGCCTTCGAGGGCAGGCTTGCGCTGTCCCTCAATCTCTATCCTGAATTCAATCTCTGCCTTACAGATACCGCGCAGGTTCTGGATGTTGTGCAACTTCGTCACCAGCCGCACCTTCGAGCCCGTGATCACCGGCTGCCCGAAGCGCATCTTGTCCATGCCGTAGTTCACGAGCATCTTGATATTGTTCACCTCGATGATCTGGTCCCACAGATAGGGCAGCAGCGAGAGTGTCAGATAGCCGTGGGCAATCGTGCTCTGGTACTGGCTCTCCTTCTTGGTCCGCTCCACGTCCACGTGGATCCACTGGTGGTCGAGCGTAGCGTCGGCGAACAGGTTAATACGGTCCTGGTCTACTTGCAGCCACTCCGAAGCCCCGAGTTCCTCACCCAGGTGGGCTGCAAATTCATCATACGAATTGATTACTAATTTTCCCATATACCTATTTAAATAAGTTCGGGGGCGCGCATGCACCCCCGAACCCTATGATTATACTTCTTGATTCTCCGGACGAAGTTTGCGCACGGTCTCACCGGCGCGCCACATCTCCTGATTGCGCATGGCCTCCAGTTCTTTCTCCAGACCTGCGCGGTAGTCGGGCTTCGAGTTGGCGTCGATGGTGATCTGTGCCTCGTTACCTGTCTGCACGGAGTAGTACAGCCACTCCATTACAGGCTTGATGGCGTCGTGGAAGCGGGGAGCCCAGTCGAGGGCACCGCGCTGGGCGGTCGTCGAACAGTTGGCATACATCCAGTCCATACCCTTGGCGCCGAAGAGCGGGCCGAGGCTCTGGGTCAGTTCCTCTACGGTCTCGTTGAAGGCCTCCGAGGGAGAGTGTCCGTGCTCGCGGAGCACCTCGTACTGTGCCAGCAGCAGACCCTGGATGGCACCCATCAGACTGCCGCGCTCACCGGTCAGGTCACTGGTGGCCTCACGCTGGAAGGTGGTCTCGAACATATAGCCGGCACCGATACCGATACCGAAGGCCAGCGTCTTCTCTGTGGCCTTGCCCGTAGCATCCTGATAGACGGCGTAAGAACAGTTCAGTCCGCGGCCCTCGCAGAACATCGTGCGGAGGCTGGTACCCGAACCCTTCGGAGCCACCATGATCACGTCGACATCCTTCGGGGGAACCACACCCGTGCGGTCGCTCCAGTTGATAGCGAAGCCGTGGCTGTAGTACAGCGTCTTACCGGGCTTCAGATATTTCTTGATGGTGGGCCACTGCTGAATCTGACCAGCGTCGGAGAGCAGCATGCAGAGGATGGTGCCCTTCTCGGCAGCCTCCTCGATAGAGAACAGGGTCTCACCGGGAACCCATCCGTCGGCCACAGCCTTGTCATAGGTCTTGCCGGGGCGCTGACCTACGATCACGTTGAATCCGTTGTCGCGCAGGTTACAGGCCTGTCCGGGACCCTGGACACCATAGCCGATCACGGCGATCGTCTCATTCTTCAATACTTCACGTGCTTTCTCCAAAGAGAATTCCTTGCTGGTGACTACTGTCTCAATAACGCCACCAAAATTCATTTCTGCCATAATAGCGTAAAAATTTAAATGTTATACATATCCCTTGCGTACCATGCCAGCCCTGCCCGAGAGCCGGACGTTTGGTGCTTACCACCGTTTTTTATCAGTGCGCCCCCACCCTGCCCGAGGGTGCGACGAGGGGTTAACTTTTGGAAATCGGTTGCAAAATTACAAATTTGGTATGAGACTGCCAAATTTTTAATTAAAAAAACTGCACTTTACTTCGACAAGTCTCCACATTGCCATCCTTACAGATGCGGATGCAGTACTCCTGCTCTCCCGTCTGCTGACGGTAGAAACTGAGTTGGTCTCCCTGGTGCGCCTCGGCCACGTAGGCAATCTCGAGACGCTTGATCTGGTGCTCGCGGTACCAGTCCATATCCCAGAGGTCGAGCACGTGCTCAATATATTTAACGGAATTGATGTGGCCATTGATATCCACATCGTTATAGTAAGTATCGATGGTGCGCACCAATTCGGCATTGTCGTCCATCTTCACACGGCCGCCCTTGTCGATGGGACAGTCCTTGTCCTTCACGATCCAGTCGTTGATGGCCCCGTTGTCAATCGAGAAAATGTCCGTCGGCTGACGGCTCTCCGTGTCGATCATCGCCCAGATGGAACGACCGTAGCCGTAGACCTTCCCGTCATTGTCCACCACGCGGAAGTTACGACTGGTGAAGTAGCGCATGGCACTCTCCACCCAGGTCTCCACATTGAACTTAGTATACATCCTGGGCATTTCCTCCATCTCGATGGCCAGCCGTGAGAGTACCCACGAACGCTGGATTGTCATCAGATAGCGCATGCCGAAGCCGCGGGCTGTCGAATGGAAGTCCGCAGCATTGAGCATGTGGTTGCCCAGGTGTCCCATAAAGAGCCGCTGCGAGAAGTCACAGTGAAACGGCTCCGCCATAAATTCGTATGTTCCGACTTTATCCATGATATTACTTCTTGACTGGAGTAGCCTGGACTTTGCCTTCCTCCACCTCGTCCTCAATGAAATCATGGATATCGCCGGCGATCTCGCTCAGGGCCAATCCGTAGCGCACGGTCTCCGACGGGGAGCCGCTACCCTTGGCATCGACGATGTCGAGGATGCATACCACCTTGCCGGACTTGTCGACGAACTCGATGGTACCGTCGATGATGGTGCCGCCGGCCTTTGCAGAAGCCCAGGGATTGAAACTGCTGCCGCCGTTACCCGTGTCAATCGTAGCGATACGGACGATCATCTTGTACTCCGTGTCACCGCCACGCTCATCGAGACGCAGATAGTCGCTCTTACGGTTGAAGCGCACGGTGAAGTACTTCTCGGCCTTCTTCCTGTCGCTCGGCCAGTCCTCCACAAAGTCGTCACCGCGCTTCTTCAGGTAGTCGGGGAAGAGCAAATCGTCCTGGTTAGTCACTATGGCATGGTCCCAGTCGATCTCGTAGGAGATCTTCACTTTCTGCATCAGGATACTGGGATCGCCGGAATTGAATTTCACACACGTGTAGGCATTGGCCAGCACTGCCGTCACCAGCCCCACAAACATTAAAAGTACTCTTTTCATATCTATTCTCATTAGTAAGTGTTTGCAAAGATACAGGCTTTATGGTATAGCCTGCTGACCGATGGACTTGATAATTCGACAAGAGTGCTGTTTGGTCTCACGGTCATAGTTAATACCGAGAAGCAACAACTGGTCACTGTATTCCCGCAACTTGGCAGGATAATCCTTGCGCAGGATTTGCGAGATGGCAGTATCTGCATCCTTGTTTACTTTCAGTTCCAGCACGATGGCTGGTGAGTCTACATTCTTGCGGGGGATGAGTACCAAGTCAGCAAAACCCTTACCCGTAGCCAATTCGCGATGGATGACATAATCGTTCTTGGCATAGTAATAGGCGATGGAAAGCACACAGGCCAGGGAGTTCTCATTATTATAACTGAGAATACTTGTATGCTCGTCGTGTGCCGCCTCGATGCCACGGGCCACAGCCTCCTCGTCGCCTTCGAGCGTAGCCTGCAGTAGTTGCTCTGAGGCTTCAAGAGTCCTAACCACCTCCATCCACTTGTTATTTTCGACTGCATTCACCATCTCGCCTGCCACCTCGCGGTTAGGGATATAACACTCGCTCTTCTTCCAGTCGTACGACAGATAGCCAAGGTGAATAAGAACCGTGAGCACATCGTCCTTACCGCGGATGATGGACATATCGTTCTGGAACTTGGTGGGATCCACTTTACACCTTCCCCCAGCCAACATACTGATGATGTTGTCTTTCAGGCCTTCGAAGTTCATATTGATATAACCGGCCACGGCATCAAAAGCACCCGTTGCAGCCCAGAAACTACGGCAGCGGCCACTGTCGATGGCTTGCATCACTGAGTTGGGGTTAAACATCGACAGTTCATCGCCTATCTGATAGCCGTCGTACCACTTCACGAGTTCGTCAAAGTCCATGCCATACTTTTCGGCCAGCATGCGTACCTCGCCTTTCGTAAAGCCAAAGAACTGTCCCATTCTCCTGGGTTCTACCATGGAGTATTCCTGAAAATTATTCAGAGCCGACTCGGTCTTATACTTCTTTACGGGCAGGATTCCAGTCATATATGCACCGGCAAACACGCGCATCGCCTGCTGACTCTTGAACATCCGCCTCAGCCAACTGACATAGGCATCCATCGCCTGCGTGCCAGGGGCAAACTCCCGACAGATGGCATCCCACTCGTCAATGATAAAGACAAACCGCTCCTGTTTGGCTTCGCTGACCCGAAGCAGAAAGTCCATCAGGTCATCGTTCTCCTCCACAAGTACGTCTGGATAGGCTTTGCTCACGTCAGCCAGAAGGGCTGCATCTATCTTTTCAACGATGTCGTCTGTCTTGTATCTGGACACGAAATCGGTCATATCCAGATACAGAGCAGGATACTTGTTCAGATGCTGCTCGAACTTGGGATCGTTGGCAATCTTCAGGTCTGCGAACAGGCTGCGCGAGTCGCATGAGTGGTCGTAGTAGGCATAAAGCATCTTTGCAGCCATCGACTTACCGAAGCGGCGGCAACGCGTGACACAACTGAAACGACGCTCCGTGAAAAGTGTGTTATTCACGACAGAGATCAATCCCGATTTATCCACGTACTCGCCGTTACGAGCAGACTGGAATCCTGCATTTCCTATGTTTAAATATGTACCCATAGTCTTTCGTCATCTTATCTTGCCTCTTTATCGACTGCAAAAATAAGAATAATATTTCAAACATCCAAACAATCCGTTCAAAACTTACGGGTGCTCAGTCCCTAGCACCCCATGAGCGGCGACGCCTAACTGGAATTCCTGATTGACAATCTCCATTTTTTAATTCTAAATTTATTTAATTATTTGCCCCCCTTAAAGGGGCAAATAAATTTAAAATTTAAATATTTATTAATTTATAATTAATTACGCGTATGTGGAAAATCAGAAGCGCCGCAAGATCGACCTCCTCGACTATTACTTTGAGAGCGTCAAACCCAAAGAATTTTGACGCCAAACCCCGAGAATTATGACGTCAAAACCCAAGATTATCAAGTTCCGCTGATGTCCGTCACTGCCGGTCAGTGTTCGTCCATGTTCGTCAGCGACCTCTCAGAATGTTGTACCTTTGCATCAGAGAAAGCCAGTCGCGCGGCAGCCAACTCTTAACACTTCATTTTTAAACTCAAAACTCTCAATTATGCCCGTACTCGTAAAAGTATCCCAGAACACGATCAAGAACTCCAAGGCCTTCGGCAAGTGGTTCGGTCACGTGGTAGCCACGAAGACGATGACGTATCAGGAACTCTGCAAGCACATGTCCGAGCACAACTCGGTCTATGGTGAGGACGTCTGTCTCGGCGTCGCCAACAAGTTGCAGTCCTGTATGCTCGAGCAACTGCTGGAAGGCAAGAAGGTGCAGTTCGGTGACCTCGGCACGTTCTACCTTGCCGCCACCGGCACAGGCACTGCCAAGGAGGAGGACTACAACCTCGGTGTCAACATCAACGGCCTCTACCTCCGTTTCGCTCCCAGTCGTTTCGATGTGAACGACCTCACCTCGAAGACGCTGAAGAAGAAGGCTACGCTGATGAACGTCAAGGACCTCATGGAGTCATCTTCCAAAAAGAAGGACGCTGCCGAGGAGCCTGCCACCGGCGGCTCTGGCGACACCACCGGCGGTGAGTCGACCCAGCCCAGCGGCGATGACACGCCCGGCGCAGACAACACCGGCGATTAAGCCTCAGTCCCGAGGGGCATGAGTCCCTGAGTCAGGGATTGCACTATAGCCACCCAGGCAGTTCTCACACTGTAACAACATGCACATCACGGCTATCAAGTCTGTCCGATCAGGCTCATGCTCCTCATTCTCAAAGAATGTATCACCAAATCCAAAATCCAATGAAACTATTCCGAATGCCCACCGCCGACAAGATCGGCAACTTCCTCTTCACGGTTATGACCGCCTTCTTCTCGACCTTCATCATCCAGAGTTGCGACATCATCTGATGACAGAGAAGCCCCCAAGCCCCGTTCCGACCGGATACGGGGCTTTATGGTGTGGCCTCCTTGCCGATGATGACATTAGTGCTGCCGGTGACTTCGGCCTGATTGCCGCCGCCATACACATTGCCGCGGATGTCGGCACCCACAATGACGTACTTTTTGTAGTAGGTCTCATCATCATCTTTTTCAGTTCCTTCTTCAACAGCAATATAAGTATTGCCAGAGCGGGTATAATACCCTGTGGGGAACGAATTGTCCTTTTTTACCTCCTCATTACTGATTACCATATACACATCACCAGATTCTGTGCCGATATTCACATGCGTGTCACCCTTCACGTCGGCTGCATCACCGCCACCATAGACATTGTTGATGGCACCGATGGCACCTGCCGTATGAGACGGCACAGGGTAATTCCCTCCCGCTTCTGCATTGCCAGTGCGAACGGTTTCCGTTGTAGCATCCTCAGGAATTACTGTTCCCGAATGTTCGCCTTCGGACACGTTGATGTTCACAATGGGACTGGCTACCATCACGGCTGTCTCGCCATAGCCACCGCCAAACACATCACCGATACTGGTGAATGAACGGATGTTCACTACTGGATCTGGGTATGGGTTATCGCCCGATTCTTTTACTGATCCGTCATCATTGTACCCATAAACGGAATAAGCAGCCTCGTTACCACCGCCATAGAGTTTGCCAATGATGATAGGCTTACAACCCGTTTCCTCGATGTTCACCACGATGGGACCACCGATCGTACCGCTGATGTTGTTACCACCAAACACACGGTCGAACGTACCATTAGTGATTGTCAGCGTTACTCCACCCTGCACGTCGGCAGCCTCAGCACCGCCATAGGCAGCATCCAGACCGGGGATACAGGCCATTAGCAGTTTTGCCTCGGCATCCATCGCCGCACTCTTGCCGCCACCGTAAGCCTCATCGACACAGAAATCGCAGCCACTCTCTTCCGCGAGCATTGTCACGGCAGTGATACGCACATTACCTTTGGTATTCGAACCACCAAACACACGGTGAATAGTTCCGCCCTTGATGTCTACATTGGCCTTACCTGAACCATAGATATATGAACTGGTCAGCCGCTCTTCTTTAGTAACGGCATCCTCGTTGTCTATCCACTTTTTTCTCTCGTCATCATACGTGGAATAATTCGTGTAGCCCACATTGGCACCCGGGTTCTCTCTACGATCAGGCAACGGGTCAAGACCATTACCACCGCCAAAGACCTCTTCTATTTCATAGGACTCGAGGATTTCCACCTTTGTGGATGGAGTCGACGCGGCATTACCACCGCCATAGACCTGCCGGATACTTGTCTCGCTGCAACCTTCCACGATGACATGGGCATAGACATTTTCTTTTTCTTCATCCGTCCCCCTGGCCTTTGTGGGTTCGTAGGCCGCCAGATTGCCGCCGCCGTACACAGCCTCCACATCATACTTTTCTATTTCTTTTCCGAGTTTCGTTGAGATATCATTTTTACCTTCCGTCTGCGTGGCATACACATGCACTTCCACCGAGCCCTTCGGCGAACCGTTCATATCATTACAGCCGAATATCTTGCGGACGATGCCACCCTTTTTATTCTCCCTTTCAATCACACCTTTGTTCAGTTCCACTGTCACGTTGCCGCCTACTGTCCCGGCCTTGACAATGTCAGCGATATTTTGCGTGCTACCCTTGCCGCCGCCGAACACGCTGCCATAATAGTAGGCTGTCTCGCCCTCCCCTATCAGCGTGCCTATGGTGCCACCTGTAATACTGACAGTAGCATTGCCTTCCACGGTACCCATCTCACTGCCGCCATAGACATTGCTCTTGATGGTTCCGCCACTGATGTTCAGTTCCGTCGTGCGGCATTTCCCCAGATCCTGCCAATGAGCGAGCGGTGTGGTCCCGTCCAATGCATAAAGACGCCCCATGGAGCCGGTGAATACGTTGCCACCTTTAGAGTACAACAGATGTTTCTGGTAATCGAAGTCTGTCTGAGGGACGTGGTTGGCTGTCTTGTCAATGGTTGTTTCAGGGTCGTAGTATTTATACTCATAACTATTACCGATCGTGCCGCCACAGATGTTGATCGTGATTTTACCATGCGTCACGCCTGATGCCTCATTGACCGCAACGGTATGATTACTTCTATCGATTGTCTGTTGTTTTCCGTCGGGAATTAATTGGCCATAATCAGCATGGGTGCTTGGCACCAGATAAGTACCCACCGATCCCAGTCGTCCGCCTCCATAGATACTGCCGAGCATGATGCCGCCTTTTATATCAATGGTCACATTTCCACTCACCACTCCGGCCGTCAGGGCATCACCGCCGAAGCCACGGCCGGCGCCAAACACGTTTCCGTCGACGTAACTGGTACCCCAGGTGCCGATAACGGGCGGATTTTCCGTGTCGGCCTCGCTGATTGTCATCTTCACGTCACCCAAGACGTGGCCGTCCTCTCCTCCGCCAAATACTGAGCCGTAGATGATGCCCCCGGAGATTTTCACGTCGACAGCCCCCACGTTGGTACTCTGGTTGAAGCGGAGGCGCTGGTCGCCCTTACCCGCGCCGAACAGATAACAGGTCACGGGATGGTCGGCTATCTCGCTTAGCGTGCGTGGCACGCCGAGCGTACCGCCCGTCATGGTGACATAACATGTGCCATCTACATTGGTAAGTTCATTTCCACCATAAACGCTGGTCAGGATATGTCCACCACTGATGGTCACGTGAGTGCTTCCTTCAACCTGTCCGGCAGATTCGAGCCACTCGTATTCATCAGGGTCTTCAGCATTGGCTTTTTTCTTGAGATAGGGGAAATAGCCGGAACCGCCACCAAACACATTCCCATAGAATGTATGCCCGTCGGAACCTACCGTACTGGCAACTGCCGGGTCTGCAGGATGCTCGTCGTATGGCAGATATTCCTTCTTGCCCGTAGTAGGATTAACGACTCCATACTCCCAGTGGGCACATTCGGCCAGCCCGGAAGTCACTGTACTTTCTGCGGGATTGATGAAATCTTCTTCCGCATAGGCTGTATCCTTTCCTTCTCCGCATCCAATCTGTCCACCTTGGATGTCCACGTTGGTGTCATACCGCACACGACCGTTCTCACTGCCGCCATAGACACCACCTGTGATGAAGGTTGAGCCGCTGATGGTCACGTGAGTTTCAGAAACGTATGTTCTAAAGTCAATATCCGGATCTTCTTCCGGATCCTTCACGACACCCCTGCATGCGCCGAACACATAGCCAAAGTCATCGGGACTGTTGACACCATCCACCCCGGCACCTGTCATCGACATACCTGTCGGACCTACCTGACCGCCACTGATTTTAACAGTACATATACCTGTATTATCATTAAATGTATCAGGTTTACCAAGAACACAACCATCGTGTGTCGGATGACCACTTGGCAAAGTGACCCTGGTAGCGACTGTTCCAACCGAGCCCACATTGCCGCCTCCGAATATTCGGTTATGCACATAGCCGGCACTCATCGAGACTTCAGCATTGCCTTTCACGTCAGCCTCGTTGCCACCGCCATAGACTGAGCCATTGATCGTTGGCCCTTGTGCCATCGCGCTTCCTCCCGCCAATAGTATCGTTGCCACGAGCACCGCCCGCTGGAATCCCGCATTTCCTATGTTTAAATATGTACCCATAGTCTTTCGTATTCTTATCTTGCCTCCTTATCGACTGCAAAAATCACCTTGTATCTACGCTGGAGAGCCACCAACACGCTGCGCTCGGCCAGTGGATTCAAGCCTCGGAACGTGGTATGGCGTTTCAGTTCGTCCAATGGCATCTCCAACAACAATTTGGCAATACACTCGTCGGCAAACGAGTTGGACACCACATTGACACCAGTGAAGTCAAGGACAACCTTTTCCCCGCTGTTAATAAGCGGCAGCAACTTCTGGCGCAATTTCTGACCCATATCGCGTGTTCCGAAATCTGTCCCGTAGTCTATAAACTTAAACTCTACCATAACGAATCTAATTCTCCAGTTTCTAAAAAGTACTCATTATACTCTGATTCCACATCTGTACGATGGTCAACGATCTGACCCGGATCAATCTCCGTCTCAGTTCCTATTTCCATATAGATGAGTGTCCCCTGCCAATATCCGTTTTCCACGACAGAAGACTTTCCCCCTTCTATAATCAGTTTGTGATTTCCGGAATGCAGGATAAAACTCTTCCCAATACTGTTTACTAGTCTCGAGGTGGTGTAAAGACCAAAGCCCATACCCTTACCGTCTGTTATCCGGTCCTCAAGACATATCCGGAGAGCCTCCTCCTCTGTAATATCCTTATAAATCTCATTCTCAGATAGCGATGCCCTAATACCCATCCCATCGTCGGCTATCAATATGTTCAGCGTTTTCTGCGCACAGTCATAATAAGTCATGGCCGTCCCCAACGGCTTACCAGAGTGGATATGGACATTATCCATCATTTCATATAGACAATAGGTCAGTGCCTGAAGCACACTGACTTCAATTTCAAGGTGTGCCGTCATAGCACTTACGATGTCTTTGTAGACCACGTTCAGCGTCTGAGCATCGAACACGTCTATTGAAACACTCTCCTTCCCTTTATAATACTTGTCTAATAAAAATGCTACATCCATAAATCATCTGTTTCTACCTGCAAAATATGTACCCATACGCTCATCTCATTGTTAATTTCTATTTCAGCCTGCAAATATACATCTTTCCTGCGACATCACCAAATATTTCCTTCATTCATTACTAATATTCACCTTCGTGCTGCCTTCAACATCAGCCTTATTACCGCCGCCGAAGACGCTGCCTTGCACTACCGTATCACCTGTGATGGTGACGCTGGCGTTGCTAAGCGACTTACTCTCATTGCCTCCGCCGTAGACGCTGGTTCCAACAGAGCCACCGTTGATGGTGATGCTGATGTCGCCAGTGACGTTGCCGAGGTCGGCCATGTTAATCTTAGAGACTACGTCTGTGTAGAGTTTCTTCTCCGCCTCCACTGCTTTGTTCTTGTCCGTGGAGGTGCCTTGCACCCACTCCCATTCCTCTGGCTCCACTACCCCGAACTCAGAGAATATACCTGTCTCGCCGTAGTATTTCGAATAAGTTGGTTTCGTGGTAGGATAAACAGGCAATTTGTTTGACTCCGCCTTAAAGCCGCCGCCAAAGGCATTGCCCTTTATTATACAGTCGGTGAGGTTACTGACAACATTGCCATTGACTGTTCCCTGACAGCCAGCGCCATAGAAATCTTCCTCTACCGTGCAGTTGTTCAATGTATTCTCCACACTACCAGTTGAGGCAAGCGAGAATTGCGAACGTCCCAGATAGATGCGGGCTACCAACTTCTGGCCCACCGAGTTCGGGATGAATTCAAATTTGTAACTGGTGCCAATACCATAGTTTGCGTTGTAATTCAATCGATTGCCGTTCCCCGTATAATTAGTGAAGGACCGGTCATATTCGACTTCTGCCCCCATTGCATAACCGCTATTCTCATTCTGATAGACATAGGTAAGCGACGTTCCCCCGAAGCCTGCTCCGTAATAGTTGTTGAAGACGGTATTGGTGGCACTCGTCGTGACGGTCTTTCCTGTGGCCATGTCGCCAAACTCCGGTCCGCCGCAGTAGAAGTCCACCTTGCTGTTGTTGATGGTCACACTGATGTTGCCGGTGATGCGGGCCGTAGGCGAGGTGCCTCCTCCGAAGAACTTGCTGATGAGGGCATGATTAACTTTAGCGGTCATATTCACGTTCTCCTGCTTTTCACTCGAATTGATAGGAGTCTCCATATAGGCACCGAGGAACTTATGAATCTTTCCTCCTGCGCACCAGAAATAGATGTTGTCGCCCTTGGCCTTGCCACCGACATGATAGCCAGTCATGCAGCACTCCTCTATCTCGCCTCCTGTAACATTGACGGGGACGATAGGATTGGTATGAGACTTATTTGAGTGATTCCCTGGATAGAACTCCTTAACGTATGCATTGCCACCTATCTGGATATATCTGAGTCTGTCACAAGGGTTGTCATAAGAACGGACTATCTGTGTGAAATAGCCACTGTTGACAATCCACCGATTGGTGTTGCCGTCTGCCGACTGTTCAGGGAAGTTGCGGGAATCTATCTCGCACTGGTTCATCAGGCTGAGAGCCGTCTCTGTCAGTTCAAACCACCCGTGGGCCTTCCAGATGGAAATGTTCGGATAATATGAACTACCCTTGACGTGGGCAGCCATGCCAATACCAATGTTGGGTACAAAGTCAAATCGTATAGCAGGAACGTGAGGGCGAGACACGTCATTCATGTAAGTATACCATCCATAGTCAGGCTCCTGATTGTTGTCTTCATCAACACTCATGATAGTCAGAGCCTTGTTGGTATGATTGTTAAAGATAACACCATTAAGAGCGGCCACATTATAATGGAAATTGCCCACCAGCGCAATAGCCTGCCTATTTGGATTCTTTGATTCAACCATGGCAGACAATAGTGTACTGAGGTTGGTATAAACACTCTTACCATGATAGGTCAGTGGTACGGAACCTCCTAATCCTGCAACAGTACCATTATAGGAGTTACCATATCCTATGTCATAATATTCGTCGCTCAGGTAATATGCCTTTGCGAAGTTCGCTTCGATATTGATACTTGTAACGCCGTCTGGAACGATATAATAGCCGCCCTGAGCAAAGACGTAAGGATTAGCCGATTCATCGTAAATATCCTTCTGCTTATTGCTGCGGTCAGCATGGTCGTGGTTCGGTGCAGAGAACGAGTTTGCTCCGCCAGCACTCGTAATTTTCCACCCTGTGCATATATAGTCATAGTCGCGAGTCCAGCCGCTGTACTCATTGGCAAACGGAAGAACCACCTTGCCGTATGTGTAGTCATAGCGCAGGGTGTCCATGTCAGTGATGGGCAACTGAGAGGTAAACGAACTGCCATTGATGCTGACGTTGACCGTCAGATAACCGCCCGTTCCCATACCTGTGAGCAGTTTTCCCGCATAGTCATTGGTCGTATTGGGCAAGTTGTCTTTTATGCCGATGGTTGTGCGCTTGGTGTCTTTTTCCCATTGTTCAACAATCGGATAGTCCCTGCCTGGTTTTATTGCCCAGTGTCCAATCTCGTCAACATGTGCATAATCACTGAAAAGGAAATAGGATGCCAGTTCGCGATGAGTATTCAGGATGTGCCGGTAGAAAGGAAAGCGTGTCAGATATTCCTCCTTGGCAATGGCTTGCTGGTCATTGTAAGCCGTATATGGAACCTTCACGACTATACTGCCTGAAGCGTCTCTTTCATTACTATACAGATAATAGTTGTACTCAGTGAACTTGCTCACATTGTCCACATGATTTCCTGTATAGACTGGCGAGATATTGGTGGCTCCGCTCACGCTGCCATACATCATACACATGGCAATGCGTACGCCAGTGCCGGTGAGCGTGGTAGCACCATCCACCGTACCCTCGTTCTTGCCTACGATGCCCGCTGCACAGTCGCTTCCGCTGACATCGGCGTAATTATAGCAGTTCACCACTCGAACGTTAGAGCCGCTTTTGATGAGTCCTACAAGTCCGCCCACATTAGTGCCACCACTCACGCTGCCACTCAGCACACCGCAGTTGTAGATTTTTGTCGTGCCAGTGGCTTCATTACAGATGGCTCCCACGTTGCCACTGCCGCTGATATTGACATCATCGAACATCACGTTCTTCACCGTTCCGCCGCTGAGATTGTCGAACAACGGCACGGCCAGACCGCTGATGGTATGGTAGCCGCCGTCGAATTCGCCCGTGAAGCCGCTGATGCTGGCATCAAGGCTGCCGGCATCAATGTCATCGGTGACGACGCAACGATCGGCCAGATGCGAACTGATTCCCTGCAACTTTGACAGGTCATTAATGAAATAACTTAAAGAAATAGTGGTCTCGGCGATGCACGACATATCCTTAGTGCCTTCTTTGGCCACAGCCTTGATGGTCATCATGCCGCTACCGTCGCTCAACGTAATGGGGGCAGTATATTGTGTGCTTCCTGTTGTCGGGTCAGTGCCGTCAATTGTGTAGTAGATAGTGCCGCGACCGGTGATAGTAATCGTAATACCACTCTGGCTAATGACGGGCTTAGCGGTGTACTGCGGTGTGTAGTTAAGCGTAGTGATGTCCGAATGTAGTGTGCCGTTGTAGGCAATAGCCTTGATGGTTGCGTTCTCGTTCATGGCGAAAGGCTCGGCGTAGGGGGTACAGGTGTTGTCGGGGTCGGTGCCGTCGGTTGTATAGTAGATGGTGCCATCGCCATTTATTTCCACGATATTGCTGCAGTCGGCTATGGAACTGATGACAGGATCTGACGGTATGCCTACCCCCTGCGAGGCCACCCTGGTCAGGACGATTCCATAGCGGGCTACTACTGATTTCAGTGTGTAGGTTCCCGTCACCGTGACCGTACTGCTGTAGGTCTGCGTGGTGCTGCCTCCAACGGTAGGAGTACTGCCGTCGGTGGTATAGAGAATATCAAAGCCTGCGGCAATCTTGTCGTAAGTGATGGTGAAAGTGTTGGCTTCAGAGTTGTAGTTGATGGTTGGGGCGGGGAGCAGATTCTCAGTAAATGCCCATTTGGGGCTACCTGCGTAAAGTTGTATCAAACCATTACGCCTGTCTGACATATCATTGTCTGCAGACAAATCCGCTTTGTCTCCTGTAGCAGAATTGAATGTGTAGTTCTGCGACTTGTCGAAGGTGATTCGGTATGGCGAACTCTTATCATCCTTATGAAGATAGAAATAGGAGCGTGTAAGGTCATCGCCTGTTGGATTCTCCATTAGCCATATATCGCGGTCGCCATAGGCATTATTGTTTTGTGTGTTCGTTTTTGGGAAACCCCTTCTGACAATATACTTGTTCAACTTTGGGTTTATCAGTTGGAAGGCACCTAAACCGTCATTCAGGTTTTTCAATACCCAGTGACAATAGGCGTCATCGTGCGCGTCATATTTACCTGCAACCGCTGGAGCATCAGTGGCGTTGAAGGTGGTGAGATACTCATTGGTCGTACCTGTACTCTGCACCACTGACGGCCACAAATACCATCCTTTATTAGTATGTGAGAGATAGTATATGCCATCTGGCTGATAAACAGTTCCGTCAGCCTGAAAAACGACAGTAACATAAACGTCATAATCCTCGTCGTCTGGCATGGTCAGTTCATATTCAGCATCACTCTTCGTTGTTACCGCGACAGGGCCAGAGGGAACATCACCAGCCCGGGTCGGAGAGGAATTATCCAGATAAACAGTCTTCTGAGCAACCACACTGACTGTTCTATAACCTGTAGCAGCATTGACAGTCAATGTCACCGTTTGACCAACACCGGGGACAGTTCCTTTGAGGCCTTCTTCACCATCGGTGAGACTAATTTCGAAGCCCCCGGAACTGGCGGTGACTGTTCCGTGATCTCCTTGCTTTTTAATCACAATCGTCTGGTCTGCCAATGCTCCCATGCTGACCATCATCAGCAGGGCGATGGTGATTACCCGTATCGATATTTTATCTAATCCCCTCATTTCCGTTTTTATTAATTCTTTATCTCTACCTTCGTGCTGCCTTCAACAACACCCTGATCGCCGCCTCCGAAGACGTTACCATTAACGATGGCATTACCAGAGATCGTAACCTCTGTATTACCATTAACGCCACTCTGAGCACCACCGCCGAAAACATCGCCCTCAACCTTACTAGTTCCTGTAACAGTAATGGTGGCACTGCCGCTAACAGTGCCAAGACCAGTTAGGTTTTCTGTAGTATAGATATACCATTTACCACTATTAGCAGGATACTCGAAATAACGATTTGCGTTACTTGTAGTAGGAGCGGGAGAAAGTCCCCATTCAGTGGGAACCTCATGTATCCATTGATAATAGATAGTGTCGCCAACCGCATGTTCACCAACAGCCGAAGTATATTTCAAAAAGTCCAACGAGCCCTCGTGGATAAAACCTGCAAAATCACGATAAGCATAATTCACTGAACTCTTGTCGTGGACAGGGAACGATGGGATGCTTGCCGAGAAGCCAGCACCAAAAACAGATCCATGAACAACTGTATGCCCCTGAAGTGTAGTGGTTACATCGCCACCGACAGCACCAAGGTTGCCACCGCCATAAAAATTGCCATTGAAAGTACAGTCAGTAATTGTGGTTGTGATTGGAGCCACCATGGTCTTAGAAAAGGATGCATAATGGTAGTAAGAACGAGGAACAGTTTTGTCACTACCTGACGGTATTGGCAACAGTTCAAATTCAAATTCAACTTGATATCCTTTATTATTCTCATATGAAAAAGGAATAAAATTGTTAAACTTTCCTTTATCATTAGCACTCCATACACTATAGTCTGTTTTTGTCGGTGCGTCAATGTTCCATCCATCGTATTTATTCTCGCGCAACATATTAGTACCTCCATTGCCACCTCCAAAGAACTGATCGAAAGTTGTGCCGGTCGCTGTGGTTCTAATGCTCTTGGTATTACTCATGTCACCCAGTTTGGGGCCACCACAGTATTTATGGATAATGCTGTTGTTGACAGTGACATCAATATTACCAGTAACGGGACGGGTAGCATTGATGCCACCGCCATAGAATTCGTGTATTCGCGAATGATTGATAGTGAAGGTAACGTTACCACCATTAGTCTCACCCTTTGCCCCCACACTCTCCATACCTGCACCAGCCACCGTGCCAAACCATCCACCGTCAAGATAGGCATGTGGGTTGTCTGTCATATTATAAAAGTCAGAACGGAACATTCCGCTAAGATAAAACTCCGGAAACTCACCACCAATGGCATTGACAGCACAATGGCGGGTGGCTGACCGAGTGTTGACATGGGTACCCGGAGTGAAGGCTTTCATGTAGAGTTTGCCCCCCATCAGGAAATAGGACGTCCTATCAGCCCTGGCTTTAGCTGTGGCATCAAGGGTAGCCTCAGAAAATTTATGCGTAGAGACTATCTGCGTAATTTCGCCGCCGTTGAGAATTATTGGGGCCTCATGTTTATTATACTTATTATCATCATTTCTTATCTCGTATTCAAATTGGGTCACATACATATACGATGTTTCAGTCACCTCAAAATGCCCCTGCGGACAGAAGTTGCGAATACCCCAATAAGTAGTACCCGTACGGATAGCCATCGTGATGTCTGGCACCATCAAGAAATCGAAACGGATGGGTTGTAAGTTAGGGCGACTAACATTGTTCATACCAGCCTGAAAGCAGAAGTCAGGCTCATTGTCAAAATCGAAGTCTGCACTCATCATGGTAAAAGGCTTGGCTGCAGTATTATAACTATTGCCACTAAGAAGAAGGTAACTATGACAGCTGTTGTCCTGATAGTTGCCAACCAACACTATGGCTTGGTCGTAGACAGATCCTGATGCATTCACTGACAAAGCACCTATGGCATTTTGCAAAGAGGTTTTGACGGCTGGATTAGTAGAAACACCACCTACGTTTTCTGGTAATTGTCCTGAAACATAGAAATCATTCGAGCCTTTGTTCACGCGGTCAAGGTAGCGGTTATTGTTACATAGATAGACTGCTTCACCCCAGCAGGCTTCAATAGTGATGGCTGATACACCGTCAGGCACATAGTAATACCCTCCTTGTGCAAAAACACGCCCGCTTACTCCATACTTATCTTTGTCCGTACATTTGCGGTCAGCAAAATTATAGCCACTTTCCCAGTCGGCAGTGAATGTTCCTTGAGTACCACCTGTGACACTGGTCACTTTCCATCCCGTCACCACTTTTGAGGTATAGTTATTGCCGTATTTAGCAGCCCATGTAGTACCATTGGGATTGCCAAATACTTCATTATAATAAGGCAGTTGTATCTTTTGGGCACAATAGTCGTAGTTCAGTGTGTCCATATCAGTGATGGTAATATCTCTCGTAACATCAGTAGCATTGCTATTATTTGACCCACCTTTAATGGTAACACTCAATGTACTATAACTTTTACCCTCCCAAGGCTTGGCACTACTGCGGGCTATATTGGTCTTGGTCTCAGGATTCCACACATAATCAGGATCTATATCAAAGGTGGAGTAATACTTTCCCCATTTCTTTAAAATGGGATAAGGGGCAATTGTTCTATCCAGTACCCACTTGGCTATGCCAACAGACTCTACGTTTTCATCCGTTGCATCCGTGTCGGCATCTTTTTTGTAGTTACCGTTGACCCACCATGTACAAAGGCGGCGGTTACTATTCAGTATACTACGATATATTTCAAAACGTGTTAGATATTTCTTAGCAACGGGCCATGAATAATTATAATTGCTAATATTACTATAGTCATCGTCAAATGAGGCTTCTTCCTCACAATAGTAGTTGTAGTTGTTGACTCTGTCGGAAGCATTGTTTATAATGGCAGTTCCACCGTATACTGGACGTTTTGTAGCGCCTGCGGTAATGTCACCATAGAACATACAGTTCACAACCATAGTCTTGACGTTGTTGTTGAAATTGGCAGGACCGTTTCCCTGCATGGTAGCGGTAGTGTTATTTCCCACCAAGCCACCAGCATTACTGCCAGCAGAGACATTAGCATAACTGAAGCAGTTAATAACACGAGCATAGCCGTCAAGGTTACCTACAAGGCTGCCGCAGTGATTGTCTGTGCTGGACACGGTAGAACGGTTGGTGGTGGTGTGCTCGTTTGTGGTTGGCAGGATGCCGCAGTTGTAGATACGGGTAGTTCCATTAGCAGTACCACACACAGCACCGATTGGACCGCTACCTGAAACTGTGATACTCTTAAACATGATATTGCTAATGGTGGCACCTGTGGCTGTGGTGAAGAGTGGAACTGACAGGTTACTGATGATAGGGAATGTACCGTCAGCCTTGGCTCGGGCAGTCAGTTTTCCTGTGAATGCACCATTTAATGTAGGGTTATAGCCTGAAGCATCAATATCTTCAGTAATGATATAAGTGCCATCAGCAGTCAGAGCATTGAGACCATTAAGATCAGAAATCACAATAGAATTTTCCGCAAACTCGGCAACTATATTGACCCCAGTATATCCGGAAGATGCTGAGGGCATCTGGAATGTGTATGTTGAGGAAGAAGTCTTGGATAATTCAACAGAACCTGCACCGACTCGGGTCGTTGCTCTCGCACTCCCATTATTGGCATCAGTCAGATAATTGGCAGAAATCGACAGCAGACGTTCTCCAGGGTCGATTGTCAAAGTCACTATTGCACCTTCGCCACCTGATAAGGTATATACGCCATCGGTACCACCAGTAAGGTTTCCTGTGGTAACTGACGGGGTCACGTCTCCTTGCCCATTGATCGTTATCTTGATCGTCTGGTCTGCCCATGCGCCCATGCTGACCATCATCAGCAGGGCCATAGTGAATATCCTTATATACTGTTTGTTCATATATCGTTTCATTACTTAATCCATACTTTCTTTCCGGCCATGATATAGAGCCCTTTCCTAGTGGGTCTGGTGTTGAGGCGGTGGCCGTCGAGGGTGTACCAGCCTGGATGGAGGGATGGCTGACGGTGAGGCGACTCTATCGCGGTCGTGCCGTTTCCGTCACCGAAACTCAGTACCGAACGTGTAGCAGCGGCTTCTTCGGAACTCAGGTCGAGGAACACCTTGCCCGTGCTCAGCGTACCTCCACTCACCATGACGAACTCACCACGGAAGAAGATATAGTCTTCGTAGGCTTTCGGCTGTGACGTGGGTGAACCGATGCGGAGGCGGTTGCTGTCGATCTCTTCGTCCGTCAATGCTGGAATCTCTTCACCTTTGGGCTGAATGACAAAACCAGAGGCATCGGCATCTGCCAACAGCAAGACGGGCATGCCCTGCGGCAGATAGTCCAGTTCCTGGAGCAGGACCACGCCTGCCTGTAAATCTACACCCGTTACGAAATAGGCAGTCACACCCGTAGGCAGTGCCATATCAACAGGCGGAACATAGGGGGCTGCAGCCTCTTCACCGTCATCACTGGTCTTCTCAAACTGAATGGGCGCAAAGGTCTCTGTGGGCTCCAGCGTCCAGACGGGCGTACCAACGTAGATCTGCATCAGACCACGGTTGCCGTCAGCATCGGGCTCACCGTCGGGATACCCTGCTGCGGCATTCGCCTCTCCTGAAGATGACAGGAAGGGCTTGTCACCGGCCTTGGAGTTGAGCGTCGTACCTGCCGCGGCCTCGCTGGGCGTAATCAGGCCATTGGGATAGTCGCCGTCGAAGCGGAACCAAGTCTTGGTGACATCTGCGGGACTTGCTTCCAGATGAACGGCCTTTTCGCCCTGCACATCGCTCCATACGACATACTGCTGGAGTCCCATGTTGAAGAGTTGATAGTAGGTCGTACCGTCAGCCTCCACCGGGGTTACCTGCCAGAGGGAATACGCTTCCCCGAAAGCATCATAGGCTACGCCCTTCGAGGGATAGTCCAGAGCCGGGGCAGAGATGTCGTTGAAGGTGGTCAGGTAAGGATGACCGTCGGCATCAGTCGTCACCGAGGGCCACAGATACCACGTCTCGTTGCCGCTGGCATGGGAGATGCGATAGATGCCACTCTCAATCGTCTGCTGTGTCTGTTGCCTGTGGAAGTTGGCCGTGTGCACCCAGGCACCGAAGCCGTCATCCACCGTGAAGGTATAGTCACGCGGTTGGGTCAGGTCGTCGGGGTCGTCGCCCTCAAGACCGAGCATCATGGCAATCTGCGGACTACGGGTACTGACACGTTCCGTTGGGAGAGTAGCAGCCACCATGACATCACTCTTGGCAATCTCATAGCCGTCATCAGGCGTCACGGTAATGGTGACCCTGACACTGCGATCTTCACCCGGATCTGACTGCGACTTTTCTGACACGGTACCGCCCGTGAAGGTATCAATATCTACCCTCACCTGACTCCGTGCGCCCATGCTGATCATCATCAGCAGGGCCACGGCGTATATCCTTGTCAGTGTCTTCATTATCACTTGATCACGACCTTCTTGCCATTATTGATATAGATGCCCTTGCGGGTGGGGATGGTGCTCAGGCGACGTCCGTCAAGGCTGTACCAGGCCGACTGTCCTCCGACGCTGACGATGCGCTGGCTGTCGATAGCCGTCGTACCGTCGCCATCAAGCGAGTAGAACGAACGGGTTCCATTCTGCGACTGCGGCTCCAGATAGACCAGACCTTCAGGAATCGTACCAGCCTGTGTGAAGTAGAACTTGTCGTTATAGAGCATATACACCTGTCCGATGGTTACAGTCTTTCCACCCTCCGGAGCGACCTTCAGCAGGTTGCTGCCAGCCACCACGCCGTCAGTAGCCGCAGTGTAGAAAGCAGAAATCTCCTGATGTTCCGTGAACACCAGTACAGGCTCGCCTGCTGCAATTTCTGAAACACGGGTCAGCACCAGTGCAGAACCGTCAATGCCCGTAATCGTGTAGGCCTTCAGCACAGAGGGGACAACGATATCCTGCAAAGCCACGAACGTGTCGTACTGATGGTTGGCGGCAAACGTAAAGCCGCTGATCTCTACCTTATTCTCACTGTCAATGGCATAGCCACTCCAGGCGATCAAGTACTCGTTCAGCAGATTGGCAGGCACATCGATAGTCAGTCCTTCTTTTTGGGGAATGGCATTTTCTCCAAGCGTGAGCACTTTCTCACCATGATTGATCTTGATGCTGGTCAGGTTCGTACAACTCTGGAAGATGTTTGCCCCCAGACCTGTCACCCCGGCACCGACCACGACACTGGTTATGTCGCTGACGTTCCAGGGTACAAGACCATCAAAATCCTTGGTCTTACCAGTGCCGTCGATGGACAGCACGCCTTCCGACAGCGTCCATGTAACACTCGAGTTCTCGTCGCCGCTGATGTCGTTGGCTGGCACGAGCAGTTGGAAGTCGGCCTTCTCTATCCAGATGTCAAGGCTGGGATCGATGGTCACCTGATACTCTCTGGAAGCAGAGAGCGATTCCGGATCACTGCCGACCAAAGTCAGGATGCCGCTGATCTCTGGTGAACGTGTACCGCTGGCAGGTGTCGAGGGGATAGGATACACGGCATAGACCGTGATATCATCCTTCGTGATCTTATAGCCATCATCAGGTGTCACGGTGAGGGTGACCACCACCATATTGGCATCTGATTCAGACTCGACCTGACCGGTCTTCGTAATGGTTCCGCCTGTCAACTCATCGACAATAAGGGAAACACTACGCACCTCAGGATCATCCTGAGCAAAAGTTACCAACGGGCTAAACATTGCCATCATGGCAAGCAGCCAAATTCTGTTCATTACTTTTTCCATATTGCTTCAATTTTTAATTATTTTCTATTTTTATCTTACGATTACTTTCTTCACATAGCGGCCTTCGTCGCCCTCGACGATGTAGACACCGGCAGTCTCCACACGCGTCTCGACATATTCCGTCGGCTGGATGGTGAAGGTCTTCAGCGTGATACCGGCAGGTGTCACGATGCGCACGTCAGCCGTGTAGCGCAACTGCGACTCTACCGCAATCTTCTTCTTACCACCCTTCACAATCAGGTCCTCACCTACTCCCAGGTCACGGATGGCAGTGGCATTGCCCAGTGACGGTATCTCACCACTGAATATGATGCGCTGAGTCTTATCAGGCTGTCGGGTGACATCTTTGCCTCGCGTACCTCCTGACGCATCGGCCGGATTCACGAAGTATGGACGGAAGGCAGAGATCGCTCCAGTAGCCACCGTCTCCGTCTTGTCGAAACTGTCCCCATCGGTATCGAGCAGATAGGCAGTCTTACCTGCGCCTATCTCAGGATCATTGAGGTAGTTGGCACGGAAGGTATAGCCGTCTTGAGTCGTTCCGTTCTCATTGTCGCTAATTCCTATCTGTACGCCCTCTTTCGAGACAAACGAGATGGTCTGCCTTCCCTTGCTGAGGATAACACCACTGTTAATGCGATTCTCCGGTGTCCAGTTTCCACTGAGGTCGAACTCATAGTAGGTCTCGCCAGGGAATCCAATCAGGTAAGGTGTTGCCGCGTGTGCCAATGGATAGCCGTCATATTGACGAGGACTGTTATAATAAGTCTTCTGGTACTCATCCACGTTCTTATCCCAATAGGAATCTTTGCTATAATAATAATCCCAGAGGAAGGTGTTGCCATCTGTTTTATCCCTGGTTTCCGTAGCACTTGGATATGTGAACTTGGCAGCCAACTCTCCAGCAGGAACCGTTGCGTTAGCATCGATACCATTATACTCACGGAGCCAATACTCATGGCCAGTAGTACTACCCCTATAGAAGTGGGTGATTTCTCCCTTGTCCTGAGTAGTAACCAATTCAGAGGTAAACGGCAGGCTCACGATATCCCATCCTTTCTCCTGGTTCACAAACCGGTCGGGCGTGCGCTGGTACCACATGCGCTGACCGCTACCCATCGTATAGGCAATCGGACAGTTGAAGTCCTGCTTATCCACGAGCAGATGATCACGCGAGGTGGTGAAGGCACCCTCGGTCTTCTCCACCAGATGGCCCTTGATACCGTTAGTCGGTGCAATGGCTACAGTGTGATAGGCTGTACTGGTCTCGCTGAACGTCGGGTCGGCCAGGTAATTGCTCACCACGGTATTGGTCGTTGTCATAGCCGTCGTTTCTGTACCACTGTATACGAGCAGGTTCTGCGTCAGGTCGATATTACGGAAGCCCGTCAGGCCATCGTCGTCGAGCAGCGGCGGGTAGAAGCCTTTCAGCGAACTGCCCGTACCACCAACGCTACTGTTTCCGAGTTGGTAGTCACCGTCGTTAAAGCCCGTAAAGTCGATGGCCGTCATGCCCTTATAGGCAAGGGTCTGATCATCGTCCTTCTTGGTCGCGGAGAAGATGGCGTTCGGATTGAAGTGGGCCACACTCATCTCCTTGCTGCGGAAGTAGGCCGGTGCACGATAGACGCGGTTGCTGTTGTCACCCGTCTGCAGGCGGTTGCCCGAACGGTTGATGGTCGTCGGATTGTCCTGATGAGCCGACAGTTCATCGTGGCCGTAGGTCAGCCTCTGCCCGAAGAAAATGTAGTCGTCGGGCCAGATGGGCAGGTAGCGATCAACATTCTTGGTCGTTGTCTTATCGCCCTCAATGACAGTGACAGTCTGTTTCCAGTAGCGCTCATCCTGCGACTCTGGGATAGTACCTCCCGCATAGCGGTAGTCGCCATCGTCGAAGCGTTCCTCTACATACATGATATTCCTATAGCCGGAAGAGCACAGTGCTGCATTGTCGGCATAGTAGCCATTCTGCACTTCCGACTGTCCTTCATTATCCATCTTCAGAGCGCTGCCATCCCTCTTATAGTATTGGTATGCCAGCCCACTAGTGGTCTTCTGGTCGCTGTAGCGCTTATAGAGATAGAAGTTGTTCAGGTCGTAGGCCACCTCGCCGTTATAGAATGCCTTGTCGGGCATCGGTGTGGCCGTGCCGCGGGCGTGCGTTCCAGTATTATACAGCACCTTGTTGCTTTCCGGATAGTAGCAGTTCACCACCTGATAGTCGGAACTTGCCGATGGGTCGCCTAATACGGGATAAGGCCTGGTGACTTCTGACGTACTCTCTGCACTGCTCTTCACCCAACAACTCTCCACATAGCCGTCTCCACTGTTAGCCACGCCAGCCTCGGTGAAGGAACCCATCACGCCGAGGTTATACACACTGCCGCACAACTTGTCGAACAGTGAGTGGTCAAGACCGGTGATGGTATAGCCATCGCCGTGGAATGTACCCGAGAAGCACGTCGTTCCGCCGATGGACTCCCATGTGCCGCTATGGCCGATGTCGGCACGCAGGATAAAGTCAAGGTGGTTCAAGCCACTGACATGACTATTGAGCGTACCATCCAGACTCCTGTCATACATGTCCTTCAGCAGGTCGAGACCATTCTTGGAGATGCTGCTGTAGTCATTAATATAGATCTTGCTGTCGCGTTTCACGGAGGGGTTATCGACATAGTAGTGATGGCCAGCACTCATCACGGCTGCCAGGTCGTGGTAGTTGGCCACGCTCAAGGGCACATGGTTCGAGTAGGTCTTGCCAAGATAGGTCTTGGCATAGTAAGCCACGTAATAACCGTTCTGATACCAGTAGAGCGGATCGGAGGATGGCAAGTAGTCGATGCCGTTGGTGTGGCTCTCCGCATCTTCAATGGTCTCGAAGATTTCCCATCCACCGCCGGTGACCTCATAGGCACCGGGCGTCACGTCAGGCTCGCGCAGCGACACGTTGTCACCCGGCAGGATAACCTGGGGCACCTTGATATCCTCAACGAAAGGCACACCGCTCTTGAACTTGAGGTGGATGTTCACTACATGACGCTCACTCTGGGGCGTGATGTTACCATAGGTGTCACTTTCCTCATAGTCATACTGATAGATCACGGTGATGATCTTCTCGGTCGAGAGGTTGAAGATGTCCGATTCGCGAGACACATACAGGGTAGACACCTCTGTCGGCGCGATGCCGTGGATGGTGAAGTCCGTCTGTGCGTTGACAAGTCCCTTGTAGGTAGTGGCATCAATGACGAGACCGATAGGAACATTTTTATTGCCATTACTACTGTAAGATCCTGTCACAGTGGCACCTGTAACCACCATGCCTGTCACGGCTGTTCCTCCAGTACTGTTACTGATCTCGTAGGGCTCGCGACAATAGTAGAAAGGTCTGACAGCACCTTCTTCTTTGTTCGCTTCAATCTGTTCTTGCGTGAAGGTGAGTGTAGTGACGCACTCTCTCTCTGACGTGCCAAGCGTGTTATAGGTGGACGAGGGGATGGTGGCACCTATGGCATACGGAGTATTGCCGACCTGGAAGGAAGTTTTCACCACATAGTAGTCTCCAGGAGTATTTACGACGATGCCCGAGTAATGGCGCTTCTCATTGGGCAGTTGTTCGAACTCTGTACGTGTGTACTCGCGACCATTTGCCAGTGTAATACCATTGTAAGTGTCGGTCTTGCTACCAGTATAGGTAGCCGTGTAATCCACAGGTTTCTCAAGGGAGTAGCCAGTTCGGTTAGCCTCGGCAGCAGCCTCTGTGGCAGCAGAGGAGTCATACTGATACTTCTGTCCTGCCGTGCCGCCGTATGTCGGGTCGATGAGCAGGTCGAAGGCATCATAGTTGAACGTGAATTGATTACGGTCATCTTTCGACATGGAACTGAACACCTCGAGTCCTCGGTAGTTCCTATCGCCTTCATAGTAGTTTCCACCGTATTTTCCCTCCTTCGTGCAGTAGTATGCAGGCACAATGTAGGCCTTCATCTCCTCGCGCAGTGCCAGCAGTGAAGCCAGTGACTTCGTTTGCTCATTCGACAGCGACGGCGGCTCAGAAAGCCGATCCAGATCGCTCAACTTGGTAAGGCCGTCGATCTGCTCATCCGTCAGAGTCGGCAGGATAGTCTTGATGTCATTAGTGACACGGGTGACATAGCCGTTCCTCTCGATCTCCGACATCTTGCTGTTCAGGTAGATGAACTCGGTGGCACTGAGTTGGATCGTGCTGATACACACGTAGGCAGGTGTGGTCTTCGACGAAAGGCTATGATTCGTCCTGTAAGACTCCGACACAATGGCATCCTCATTCAGATGGCGAGTGCTGGTAGTACCATTGACAGTTTCAGTGATACTCACGGCCTCAGTGATCATATAGGCCGGTTCGAACTCGGCCTGTCCAGTAGCGGGTATGGCCGCAGCGTGATTTGTCTTTGCTGCCTGATAGGTATCATACACCTCCTTCGAGATGATATTGCTCTCATCATAGTCACGCTGTCCGAGCAGACCGCCGGTTCCACTGAGATGGAAGGTAGGACCGCTGTTGTAGTCGTCGGCGGCAGACTGCTGCTTGGCTGCAGTGGCACTTGCGTATTGCGTGTACCACGTATTCCACTCCGTGGGGTTGTTCACTTTATAAGTGAGCATATAGCCCGTATCGTGGCTGAGGTTATTGCTGGGACGGAACACGTAGTCGAAAGCCACGTCTTTCTCCTTGGTCGTGTCATAGACGGAGGGCACGCTGGCATCGGTGTCATCGTCTTCAATATCCTTCGTGGGAGCATTGTCCCTCAGTGTATTGTATTCATCAGGCAGCATCACGTAGCCCTCTGGGTACTCCGTCTCACCGATCTTACAGTCGGCGATGGTGACGTATGTCTTCGGCACGAACAGGGCCTTCTCCGAAGCACTAAGCAGATAGTAGTCCCAATAACTGATGGGGTCGTTGAGGTGATACTCCACATCGTTGATGATGACCTTATTCTCTGTTTTCAGTTTCACGCCGGGCGATGAGTAGTAGGCATACCAGTTTGGCTGCACGTTGAGCAGTTTCATCTTGCCATGGGATGCAGCCGTAATGGTGAGCGGTATCTCTACGGTTTCACTGTAGGCGTTGGGCGCTCCCGTGTAGGCCGAGATCTCCTGGTCATACACATAGATATCGCCCTTGACATACCAGTAGTGGGCGGGCACCCCGTCGGGGGCCTTATAGTTAGTCTTATACTTACCGCTGATGTTATAGCAGTCGTCGATAATGGTCTGCGTACTATGCACGAAGTTTCCCGATGTCTGCCACTCTTCCTTGTCCGGATCGTCCGTATCATAACTGAAGTTGCGGTTCGTCACGGCTCCCGTATTCAATTTCGTCAGCGTGACATGCGACAGATTGAGATCGGTGCGGTTGCCATGCTCGTTCCTGGCATACACGAAGCCACCGCCGATACCAGTCTGTACATTGATCAGGTCGAGTTCGATGACACCCGTGATCAGTCCCCAATCCTTCTCATAGAGATCGTTGCCAGTACTTTCCTCAGAGGTCAGTTCGAGATAGACACCCGAGGCCAGTGCCACCTGGTTATGACTGCTTCCGTTATTACGCCTGCGGTCTTCCTTGTATTGCTTCTTCCAGTCCGCATAGGTTGCATCGCCGTATGCTTTGCCATTGGCCGGTGTCTTGTATTTAGTGGCATCACTAGCATCAGTCGTTCGCACAGTTTCATTGAAATCTACGTCACTGGTCAGCGCACCGAGATAGTTCACGATATTGTAGATACCGAAATAGTTGCCGTGATAGGCTTCACCGGTTCCTGCATCCCCAGATATGACAGACTCTTTCTTGTTCAGTGATACTTCGCGCACACGGTTGATGGTGTAGTTGGTAAAGTCGGCAGCCTCCGGCACACGGTCGCGTGCGCCCTGCATCACCATGCGGCTTCCGAACACGCCGCAGAAGTCTGCACGCTGGATAGTGTTCATAGGTCGGCCGGCATAGCGCGAGCAGACACCGTTCTCCTCCCAATAAGCCTCCTGCGGCTTACCACTGGCATCTACCATCGGCTGGTCGTTATCGCCATTGATGCCCTCGAAGAGTGTTATCAGGTCGTCGGCACTGATGGTCGAGGCCTGGGGATGGGCATTGCTCTTGGCATAATAGGCTGTTCCGTCTTTGTCGGTACAATCCTTGATGCACTTGTATCTCAGTTCGTAGTAGGCTGCTTCACGCTCAGGCAGTTCATGATAGGCATCAATGTCTATCTCCTTGCTGATGGTATAGTAGTCTGTCCCGTAGTTGGTGATGTTCAGACCACGGTAGCCGTCTACGAAGGTCAGGTTGCCGTCGCCGTAGAGTCCACCGACGTGTCCTGTGCCAACCGTGATGAGGTCGCGGTGATAGACATCGTGGATGGAGGCCGTGGCGTTGCCAAAGATGGAAGTGGCATTGGCATAGACCTTCGATGAACCCGAGGAGGTATTACCACCGGCAAAGACGGCATTGCGGATGATGATGCCGTCATCATACAAGTTTGCCCATTCAGGGGCATTCTTGTTGCCTAAGGTATTAAGATAGGCCGTCGGCACATATTCGCCCACATCATAAGTTGTTCCGTCAAAAGTGACCGCCGTAGTCTTCACCTTGCACCACGGTTCTACGAGCACCTTGCAGTCCTCGGTGAGGATTTTCTCCCCGTCAACTTCCAGGTATTCGCCGTTCTCATATTCATAATAGTAGCCTTCGTCACCGTCGTCATAACGCTTTCCTAAAAACGTTCCACGGCACAATACACCATCCGCATTCTCGTAGGCACTGTAGACATAGCCGATGTCTCCGCCGCCGAAGACGTTACCGTTACCCTTGGCCAACTCCTCGTCGGTACCCACTACGCCGCCATAGATATTCACCTCGGTCTGTCCGAATACGTAGCCGTCGGTATAGAGTGTACCACCGTCACCAAGGTTATTATAGCCGCGGCCACCGCCGAACACATTGCGATGCACGTAACCGTCATAGAGTTTCACGGTGGTATGTCCTGCCTTGTGGATAACAGGATCTGAACGAACGGAATTATCCTCTCCACTGACGTCGACAATGCCACGTCCGATAGCGGCAATCTCACCGCCGCCGAAGAGAGCGTTGCGCACATGACCGTCATACATGGTCACGTTAGAAACATCCACGTAACTGTTGTCGATATAACCGCCGCCAAACATACAACCACTATCGTTAAGACGATCCGTTCCATCGCCATCCCACGTCTCGTCGTGCAGTTTCTCCTGATAGTATCCGCCGCCATCGGCAATGCCTGCAGGGACGATATCAGGTTTTGCCAGCACATTTTTCTCCCTATTGGCAAAGGTGAGATAATCTGCGGCCGCATCTTCCTCACTATCGAAATAACGGTAGCCAATATAGCCCTTGTTCAGCGTGATGTTGGCCGTGCCGAACACGGGACCGCCCTCACCACCGCCGTAGGCATTACGCTCAATGGCGGGGATACCGTTGGTAAACAACGTGCCATCGGGATCGCCTATGATGACGTTCGCCTCGCCATCGCTATCGTCATCTTTAGATTCATCAATCAGATATTTTAAATACCTCTCTTCCTTACCTTTACTATTGATGCGAGAGCCCGTCGTATAGGTGTGTTTACCCACGGCTCCCTGCCATCCACCGCCATAGACGTTTCGGCAGGTACCGCCCTTGATATAGGCATTAGAACTGGCGATGAAACCATCGACAGCCTCGGTGTCACCCGTGGGGGTGAATCCGGCCGAGGAAACACCGTAATAGTCAAGCACGGCACCTGTAGTGCCGGCGGCATAGATGTCCTTATTGACCGTGCCGCCCAAAAGGTCGATATAGGTGGCACCCAGCACGTCACCCGATGTCGGAATGTCGACATCGCCGAGACCGCCACCATAGGCATAGCCCTCCACCAGAGCCCCCTCATTGATGTGGACATTGGTGTTGTACTTCTTGTTGGTGCCATACTTGTCGGCCAACGCCGTAGTAGTCACTAAATAGTTGTCAAGGCCATTCTCCTTATAGTCATACATGAAGAGATCGAGATCATTTTCGGTTTCCTGCCACTTGAGAAGTGAAGACTGGTTGATGACCCTACCGTTCTGACCACCACCATATACCTCATAGACACGGGCTCCGGGATTCAGGTTCACCTCGGTATATTGAGCCCAGGAATCCTCACCATAGCCGGCACCATAGACTGTGGCCAGATAGCCTTTCTCCTTGTCTTGCCATACCGGCTTGCAGACATTCACCTGCGCATAGAGGGTACGGTCGGCCTTGTTGTTGCCACCGTAGATATTGCCCTTCACGGTGGCATTCTCACTGTCGTATTTCACGTGCGACTCATAGACATCACACGGATAGAGCGGGTCGTTGCCGTAGGCTCCGCCGAAAAGACTCTGCACAGTGATGGTGGAAACACTCGGTACATTGACCACCGTACGGCGCGTCAGACCCTCGTTGTAACTGCCACCATAGACATTGGCGATGGTGCCACGGAACAGGTCGATAACGGAGGAGTACTCCTGATCGACAGTATTCTTATAGTTGTCGAGATCTTCAGCCGTTGTCGGCGGAACATTAGCAGCCATACCCAGTCCGCACTGGGCACCGGAACCGAAGACCTCCAAACCGGCAAACCGAGTATCGTCACTTGGGATGTCAATAAGCACGTAACTGCGATCCTGCATCTTGTCGGCCTGAATTTTGTCGTTGACACCTTTCTCATGCCCCTGTCCGGCTCCAAAGACACGTGCGACGGAATTGCTCGTGTGAGATTCTGGGCGGAAATTCACGAAGGCATTGTGCAGACGCGGTTTCCTAAAGCCAGCCTTGTCGCTGCCGTCTTGGTTGGTGAATTTACTGAAATAAGGATCGGTATAGTCGTAGTCACCATAGCAGCCACCAAAGATGTTTTCTACGTGTCCCTGACGATACTCCGTATAGGCTGCCGCATTGAGACTGTGCGTACCGTCGTAGATAGCATTCTGCTTGTCCGACTCCTTCATATAGGTACTGAGCCGAACGCTGAAGTCCTCAGAACCGAGGATGCGCCCGCCAAGGTCATTGCCGCCGTAGATATGGTCGCGCACGTAGGGGAAGCCCAACTTGAAACCAGGTTCCAAGGTATTGTCAGCACTGGGCTGTCTGCCCACGTAGGTCTCCGTATGTCCGAGAATGTCGGCATTACAACTGCCTGCGAAGGAGTTGAAGATACGTCCGTTACCGAGGTTGATGATAGTGTTTCCGCAGACAGGACCTTCGAAGCCACCGCCATAGATAAACTCTGCGGCAGCCATATCGTCGTTGTCACCAGCGGCATCGCGAGCCACACCAGCGTAATTACCCTTCACATTGATGGTACAACTATAGGCGGGATTATATTGATATAACTTGCCATTGAAGGCGTAGGTACCGTCGGAATTAATAGTTCCATCAGTTGCTTCTGTACTTCTTACATTGCCTTCTGCATCCTCAAGGCGCTTACCAATAACCCCCTGTTCTCCGCCGCCAAAGATCTGGAAGGTGTAGCCTTTGTTCATGTTGATGGTCACGTTACCCCATATTTCCGAGTCTTTACCCAAGCCGCCGCCAAAGACGTTGAGGGCGGAGCCGAGCACGTCCATACCCTGCTCGTCGAGGATAACGCCAGAGACACGCTCCTTTATATCATAACTGTCGTTTTCATAGAGTTTGGCCTCACCACCCTCTTGTTCTATCTGGTCGAACACGGCGTGTTCGCCCTTACGATCAACCACGGTTGCATTCATATTGATAATCACATTACCATTGATATGTCCGCTTTTGTAGCAACCGCCATAGACATTACCACCCTTCAGGCGGCGGTCTTTATCCGTTTCATTATAGACTCCCGATGTCACGGGTTCCACTTCCAAGCCGCTGCTAGCGGAGATAGTGTTCCACTCCAGGTCGCTTTGGTCCTCCTTCCAGCGCTTGGGCTGAATCTTCAGGCCGCTGAGGTTCAACTCCAACTTATCGCCGATAGAATCCGGCGTCCCGATATAGCCACCTTCGTAGGCTGCATTGTATTCAGAGCCTATCACGTTGGCATTGTTGCAGCCACCCACCAATTTGTTATAGATGACGACTTTGTGGCTGAAGTCGATTGTCGTCTTGTCGGGTATCTTCATACTTCCCACGTTACCGCCACAGAAGAACGATCCGAAATAAGAGGAATAATCTATATAGTCAGCAGGATCGCCATTATTCTTCTTTGCAAATATGACACTGGGCTTCAGTTTCATCGTCGCACCATCCATGTAAGATGCGAACTTCTCTGCATCAGTCATTTCAATCGTACTGAACTTGTTTGAATTCCCTGCATATTTTACCGGGTCAATTTCTGCCAGGGTCTTGCCATAAGTACGCAGCACGCCCTCATTAGGATGAGCAGCATCTTTATCGTGCGTCTCCACCATGTGCTCGCCATTGTTGCCAAGGAACACGTTATCGGCAATGACGTATGGACCCACTTTCAATTCTACCTTCGGTTTGTCCTTGTTTGACGACAGCGAGGCACTGTTACCGCCGCAGTAGATAGAGCCATGGATGATGGTCTTCTTGTCTTCTGTCTTGCCTTGCAGATAGATGGACACCTGCTCAGCATTGGGTCGGAATTCATTGAGGGCCTCAACGGACTGTAATGGCGAGTAGCCTTTCTCCGTCATAAAGTCACCATAATAGAGGTCTCCATAGGTGGGGTCGTCCTTCAGATCAGCATTATCGGTATAGGGATAGGAGCCATTGCCGCCGCCATAGATATCGCCATAGACAGTGGCATAGATACCAACAGTATTACCGCCGGACACGTTGCCCGTGATGTCGTTGCCACCATAGACATTGTTGATATGACCACCCAGAATACGGGTGCGTGCCGACATGCCACCAGGGATATTCAACTTGTTACCGAAATCATCCTCAGTGATGTTTTCCGCCGTGATAGAGTTACCATTATCATCCTTAGGATCGACATCGGCCATGCGACAGCCACCATAAACATTGTCAATAATGATGCTGGAAGTCTCTGGGATTTGCAGCAGCAACCCGTCTCGACTGGTCATGGCACCCCGGTTACCGCCAGAATAGACGTTTCTGATTCTCCCGCTTATCAGGTTCCACCGTGGGCGTATCTTCATCGGTGCCGTGTTGTTGCCACCGAAGAGACTACCTATCTGGAAGGCATCGCTTGACGGATAGGTGTAGCCGGGGTTGAGCCCCATCTTTTCTACGACACGATTATCCTTGGTAATCTGGTCGACACCATCTACCAGAATTTTATTCACCACCTCGCTGGGGTTGTCCACATAGATCACCGTCTTCTCCGTCACCGTGGCGTTGTTGCCGCCACCGAAAGCATAGACGATGCTGCCGCCCATAATCTCCAGATAGGTCCTTTCTATGTCGGGTTCGGAGAGTCCCCCCTCGGTCGTCTGGACCACGATCTCGTTTGTCTTGGTATCCCGGAGCGTATGGGTGGTCACGCCATCGACGGTAGAGGTCTCATGGATGTAATCGCCATTGCCGCCTCCGAAGAGTTGGCCGATATAGACTTTTCCTTTATTTACACTTTCATCTTCTGTATTCGATGATGTGATGCGCACGAAGGCGTTCCAGTTCTTATCGACAAGATTGGCTGATGCTTTCTTTATCTCGTCGGGCACAGCATCGCCCTTACCGATACTGCCGGCAATGTCATTGCCGCCATAGACATGATTGATGAGGATGTAGTCAGAAGCCTTCTCACCGTCGATATGCACGAACGCATGCCCGCCGACATTGGCCATACGGGCACCGCCGAAGACACGGTTCAAGTCACCTTCACGTACCGTGACATTGGTATTGCCATCCGTATCGCCGGCATTACCGCCGCCATACACATTACCGCCAATCACAATCTGTGCCTTGACGACTGCAACCTGAAGCATCAGCGTCAGGAGGAGCAGCACCAGTCTGCCTCTCCCGCGCGTACCTAATATATTATATATAGACATCTTCATCATGAATTTTCGTTTTTATCAATCTTCACTCACCACAAACGATGGACTATCCCAGTCGGAGAGTTGGTACAGATAGGTGGGATTCACCGTCATGGTCAGCACTCTCTTCTGTCCTCTCGTTATTCCCGCGAACAAATTCGACAGACTATTGACAGCCGTCTCACCTTCTCTTATCCTGTGCGTCCCTGTCGAATCATAGACATCGTATGTGCTCTCTATCGTAAGGGTTGTTGCAGCATAAGGGGCAAAATAGGCCGTCCCTACAATAGGCGTGGTCGTATCCAGTGGATCGCCTATTATTGTATTGCCTTCTTTTGTCTTAGATTCGAACAGGAACACCTTCTGATCATCCGCATCGGCATCAGCATCAACGAATATCGGCGAGCCGATGGGATTGGCACCGGGATTATCCGTTGTCAGCGGGATGGTCGCATTTACTTTCTTGCTCTTGCCGGTTTTCAATGTCACACTTTTGAGTTTGATACGGCGCAGTTGACTATACCCTGCATCAACAAGAATCCTTACCTGGACTGACGCAAAGAGGTGGTCGACCAGCAACGATATGCCGTAGCCATCCTTCGTATCGTTCGGAGCGCTATAGTCGAAATTACCTACCGTAATGATTTCGCTTTCATCCAGTGATCCATCATCATTCAGTGACCGGCCTAACACGCCCGTCACAATACAGATATCCTCACTGGATACCGGCGGCAGCCCATTAATCGTCATGGTTGCCGTATTGCCGCTGACAGTGGTATTGCCTGTGGCCACCGAGACAGGGATGTAGCCGAACACCTGATAGTCGGTACCTGGTCGCACCAGCAGCGATCCTGTTGCCATGTCACCGCTTGCCACTGCCACATTCCGGCCGCCATAGAGCACGGGAGCACTCTGCTTGTCGTTCCCCTGTATCAGGAACAGTTGTATGGTCTTGTCCTTCATTGGGTCGTCGCCTTCCTCGTCGCCCCCGGCACGCGTCATAGAGGCCACATACAGCGGCTTGTCTGTCTGTACGTCAGGGCGTTCCGGTTCTAATGTCTCCATATGGTCAGTACAGTCTGTGAACAGACAGCCCCACCCCATGAGCAGCGCTGCCAGCCAAACTGTCTGTATGTATCTTCCGACCTTCATTACTTCTCGTTCTATCTATTTACCAGTTAAAGACCGGATGCGAATCAGACGATTCATTCCAGTCCGCAACATCTATACTGTATATCTTCAAATTCTCCTTAGCGGAGAAATAGCCATAAACGATCCACGTGTGGTTACGGCTGAAGTCGCCTACACTTGCCATACTAAACTTGGCTCTCTTCTCGTCAGTATCATTGCCAGTGGTGTAGTAGATCCAGCCCGTCACCTGCTTGTCGGTCTCGCGGAGATAGAATCGTCCTACCTGCCCCACCTCGGGCTGACCATCATTGCCCTCGCCGGTGATGCCCTTGTTGATCAGTGTCTCATAATCTGTTCCTGACTGACCATTATAGGCATACTTGCTTGGATTGGCACATACAGGTATGTTGTCAGCACCAGTAAGCGGAGTCAGGGCATGCTCTCCATCCTCATAAATACCCCCCACCTTAACGCTTCTCTCTGTGTATGGATTATCCAGGAACAGATATTCCTCCGTCGGGATCAGACCCGAATTAAACGTGATACGGTTAATCTTCAGCGTCTGCGTGGCCGTGCGACTGAACACGAAGCGCACCTTCGACACGGCCCGAACCACAGTCACGGCTGTCGTCACCTTCAGCAAGGGTCTGTTAGGGGTGACTGCCTGGTTTTTCAGCAATCCCGACATCGGTAATCCACCAGATGGCACGGCTGATACGAGAGGAGGTGTCAGTCCGAAATAGTCCTGCGTGCCCGAGTGCTGGATCTTCTTTCCCGTGAGACTGTTTTCAGACTCAGCAGCGTCAATATTGAGGCCGGTATTGCCTGCACGCACATTAGCCGTCACATAGATATTCACGTTGGGATTTGCCTCGGCAAATTCCTCGCTGACCGTCATCTGGAACTCCCCACTCTTAAAATCCGAGTTTATCGTCGGGGATATATGGCCCACAAGTGCGCCATCCGATGCCTGATACACCCAGACGTCCAGATTGTGGATAGCCTGTTCTTCCGACTCAGCATTCACCTCATCCAAATCAGCACGGGTCACCACGGGGTGCTCCGGGGTGTATATCTTGATTTCCAGTTGGGCGGGATTCTTCACGTCGGGCGGCTGGGGACCGGGCACAGGTGCCGGCTCCGGTTCGTCACCGCCGCCACCACTGCTGCCACAAGCGCTACAGAACAGCATCATCATGCTGTACAACCACCAACTGATATGTCTGCTTCCGATATTCATCTTCTATTCTCCTTCATCATCTTCTTCTCCTTCTTCGGTGATGACCACCTTCGAGGGAGTGGATTCCGTCCAGTTCAACTTGATCGTGACGCTCACTTGCAGTCGGTCGGTCATCACGTTGGGCATCACATTATAGGCATGTGCCAGCGTCTCGATCGACATTCCAAGCGTTGTCGTATGGTCTTGCGTAAAGACACGCTTATCCACATCTTCCTTCTCTCCGTCAGCCACACCTGTATCAGTTCCGTTATCCAGTTTCACCTGGCCCACCAAATAGAACTTGGTGCCGCTGAACACGATACCGCGGTTCTCTCCCTTGAAGTCTGCGCCGTTGTTCTTCAGTTCCAGAATGACGTTCACGTTCTCGCGCTCCTTGCTCTGTAGCAGCAGTGTCTGGAATTCAGGTGATTCAGATGTTGACAGGTAAAGGTAAATCTCGCTATTCGACAACTTGCTGTCGTAGAGGAACGACTCATGGTCATTACCGTCGTCGGCGGTTTCCGGTTTGAAGTCGAACCCCACGGGATGCTGGCCTGTCACGATGAGACCGGTGACCTCAAACGTTTCGTCGCCGACAGTGATCGGCGTTCCATCAGCATCTGACAGTTCGTTGGTCTTCGCCTTCACCGTTCCACAAAGGCGGGCTACGCCATACTGCATCATCTTCTCGATGGCCACTGCCCGCGTGTTGGAACTGACTGCAGAGCCATCAGTATAGAGACCCACCACAGCACTCCAATCGGACTTGCCATCATAATCAGAAACAGACACTTCTGTGTTCTTTGTCTTGATGGTACTGTTACCCACATAATAGAGTTCTGCCGGATAAGTATAGCGCCCCATACCACTGATGGGTGCAGCCAAGGTGGTCTCTATCTGCGGTTCGAAGCCTTCAGTACCGTCAGTCTTCGTCACCCACCGCAATACGGCGGCACCATCGGGCAGCCCCATATCAGAAGGATAGTTATCACATACGCCCAATGCGGTCACTTTATGGTCGGCATCGTGTGACACAGTCAATTGACTGACGTCTGCCACGGTTATCTGTTCAGCACTGATTCTGCTCTTGATGTTATCCACGATGGCCTTCTCCACCGTACCGTCCTCGAAAGCAGCATAGTCGCCACCGCAAAGATCAGCATACAGTTTATTCAGGTAGGCCTTCACATTGGCAGCAGAGCCTGCCATGATATCTGTATCACCATTCGATATGTTGATAGGTTTGTTGATAAAGCCCTCATAGAGATTCTTTAGTTTCTTCAGATTGTCGTTGGCATCATCGGGATTGCCAGCCGTCGCCCATTTATAAGACACGCTACCGACCGTCGCTTCTGCCTGTGCGATATGGGTCATATAGTCGGCAATGAAGATTCCCTTCTCAGGGGCGGTAGCCGCTCCATGGATAGGCTTTAACCGGAAAGTGAGATTGTCAGGGGTCACCGTCGTACTGACAGGAATGGCACTAGTAGGTGTAGCATTTCCTACAATCACCTGTAGGGCCCCGTTTGTTGCCGGTTCGTTATCCTCAGAACTGCTATTCACTTTCCCATAGGTGAGGAACGAGGCCGTTCCGTGCTTCAGGTAGAACTTATTGTAATAGCGATAGCGAATATTATCGCTAGACAGGGGAGAAGTGGTGGTATTATCAAAATCCTTACCAATCTCACCTTCTTCATAATAAGTCGGCTTGTCGCCCAACTCGACCTCTCCCATCTTCGTAAATGGGATAAGCGTCAAGTTCTTTATGCCACGCCAGTTGTTACCATCCTGCGTCACGCTTCCTGCCAAGCGGGTACCGGCGTAGGATGACGGCAGCGACAGGGCCAGATCAGCCAGGACATAGTCCTTCTCAGGCTCAGGCGTGGGTAACGGCTGTGGCACAGGCACATCCGTCAACACCTCCTGCTTCTGACATCCGGCAAGGATGACTGTCGTCAGACCTATCATGATGAGCAATCGTTTCACTTTATTCGCGCGTACCTTAATTAATATATATCAAATAGTAGGATTCAAAATCAGGCCCTCCTCCCATTTCAGGTCAACGGAAGTTCCCAACTCAATGCCGGGACTCGACAGGTCGGGGATGCCGTTCGTGGCATTGCCGAGACCACCGGGGACGTTCGGATAGGTCGGATACTTACCCGTTGTCGGGTCTGGCAATACGGGGATATCCACCACACCGTCACCATCGGTATCCCAACCGGGACCACCCTTGGCAGGCTCGGTGACAAACGTATCATTAGTGCCGTCACCATC